>WGEO01000134.1 GCA_015492715.1 Phycisphaerales bacterium
CACGCGACTGGGCCTGCTCAGCCTCGCCCTCGCACTGGCAAGCCTCCTCGCCCTCCTCATCGTCCAGCGCATCGCCACCGGCTCCTTCGCACGCGCACAAGGCTTCGTCGCCGGACCCACACTCGGCACGCTCCTGCTCGTCCTCGCACCCCTGGGCGTCCTCCTCTTCCTCATCGGCAGCACCATCGACGCCGCCCGCGACGACCACCGCAGACGCGCCCACGCCACCCCCACCAAACGCAGAAGAACGCGCACCAGACGCTGATCCCCTACCCTCTGGCCCATGCCCTCGCTCCTGCCCCGAAACCACGAGCACATCTTCCTCAGAGGCCCGCGATCACGCCTCAGCGAGCTCGCTCGCGTCCTCCGCATCTCACGAGAGTTCATCAGGGGCTTCCGCGCACTCCACTTCGTCGGACCATGCGTCACCGTCTTCGGCTCCGCAAGATTCCGCGAAGGAAACCGCTACTACGACATGGGCGTCCAGATCGGAAAGGCCATCGCAAACGCAGGATTCACAACCATGACCGGCGGCGGACCCGGCATCATGGAAGCCGCAAACCGCGGCGCAAAGCTCGCCGCCGGAAGATCCGTCGGATGCAACATCATCCTCCCCGAAGAGCAACAGCCGAACCCCTACCTCGACAAAATGGTCGAGTTCGAATACTTCTTCGTCCGAAAGGTCATGCTCGTCAAATACTCCGTCGCCTTCGTCGTCCTCCCGGGCGGCTTCGGCACCATGGACGAACTCTTCGAAACCGCAACACTCATCCAGACCGGAAAGATCCAGGCATTCCCCGTCATCGTCATGGGCACCGACTACTACAGAACCCTCCGCACATTCCTCACCAACACCATGATCGCCGCCGGAACCATCAGCCGCGCCGACCTCGACGACATCATCTTCACCGACGACATCGACGAGGCCATCACCGCCATCACCAGCCGCGTCAAGGCCCAGCCCCCCTACGCCCAGCCGAAACCCAGCCGCATCCTCGCAGAAAAGAGCGTCCCCTGCCCCGACACATGCCCCAGACCCGACATGCCCGGAGACTGACCCCTCCACGACCATCCCACCCGGAGCCACCTCCCGGAAGCGAAAAGAAAAGCCCGCAGGACGACGCCCACGGGCCCCCCCTTCCATCGCTCACACCCTGCCAACTCAGTCGAACAGGTGCCGGATCGCCTCCCACCACCCCTGGCTCAACGCCGGCGTCGTCTCCGCCCACACCGAACAACCCGCCGCATGCAGGATCCGCTCCGTCGTCCGACCCAGCAGCACGCCCGCACCCTCGCTCCGGTGCAGATGCGTGCTCAGCACCAGCAACTCGATCCCCAGCCGCTCGCACGCCGCGGGAATCGCACGCGTCGCCGCCCCCTCCACGCACACGATCTCGACCTCCGGGTCCGACTCCCCCCGCACCTTCGCCACCAACTCCTGCGCATGCGCCCGGCACACACCCTCGAGCTTCGCAACCGCCTGCTCCTCCGTCAGCACCGTGTGATACCCCACGGGCAACTCGAACGCGTTGATCAGCCGGATCGAGCCGACCCCGAGCGTCCGACCCAGCCACAAACCCCGACGAAGCTCGATCTCCGAGTCCGCGTCCAGATCGCTCGCCACCGCGATCTTCGTGAAATCCCCCCGGAAGGTCGGATCCACCACCAGCGTCGGCACCCGACAATGACGCACCACACTCGCCGCAATGCTCCCGAGCACACCCGGCTTGGCACCCCCGTGCCCGTACCGACCGATCACCACCAGGTCCGCGTCCAACTCCCGCCGCAGACCCAGAATCTCACGCTCCGGATCGCCCTCACGCACATGCAGCGTCGCATCCCCAACCTCGTGCGACCCCGCGAACTTCCGCAACTCCTCCTCCGCAACCTCCCGCTGACGCGCCACGACCTCCTGCAGCGTCTCGCGAATCCGACGCGACGGCAACGGCACGACATGCACCACATGCAACCGCGCCCCCAGACGATCCGCCAGCCGACGCGCCATCAGCACCGCACCCGCCGACTCCGCCGTCAGGCCCGTCGCCACCAGGATCGTCCGGATCTCCCGCAACTGCTCGCCCATCGCCGCGCTCCTTGCTTGCCTGTCTTGCCCAGTCTATCGGACGATCAGCACCCCCTCCTGAGACCATCTCCAAACCGCCATCCGAACACCCCGCGCATACCATCCTCCCACTTCCCGAACAGACCAACAACGACCCCGGAGCAACGCCCCCCATGGACCCCTCCCGCATCCGAAACTTCTCCATCATCGCCCACATCGACCACGGCAAGTCCACCCTCGCAGACCGCCTCCTGCAGGCGACCCACGCCGTCTCCGATCGCGAGGCAAAGGCCCAACTCCTCGACTCCATGGACCTCGAACGCGAACGAGGCATCACCATCAAGGCCTCCGCCGTCACCGTCAACTACCAGCCCGATCCCGACCAGCCCCCCTACATGCTCAACTTCATCGACACCCCGGGACATGTCGACTTCTCCTACGAGGTCTCCCGAGCCCTCAAGGCCTGCGAGGGCGCCATCCTCGTCGTCGACGCCGCACAGGGCGTCGAGGCCCAGACCGTCGTCAACGCATACCTCGCCGCAAGCCAGGACCTCGAGATCATCCCCGTCCTCAACAAGATCGACCTCCCGGGCGCACGACCCGACGAGATCGCAGAAGAGATCGAGCAGGTCCTCGGCCTCCCCGCAGAAGAATGCATCCCCGTCAGCGCAAAGACAGGACAGGGAATCGACGAACTCCTCCACGCCATCGTCACGCGCCTGCCTCCACCACGAAAACCCGTCACAGAAAAGACCCGCGCGCTCATCTTCGACGCCACATACGACGACTACCGCGGCGTCATCACCTACATCCGCGCATTCGACGGCTCGCTCCAGCCCGCCGACAAGATCCGCATGATGGGACTCGCAAGAACATACCAGATCACCGAACTCGGCAAGTACACACCCAAACCCACCAGGGTCCAACGCATCGACCCCGGAGAGACCGGATACCTCATCGCCGCAATCAAGAACCTCAAGGATGTCCGCGTCGGCGACACCATCACACTCGAAAAGAACCCCGCCGACGAACCCCTCGAAGGATACGAGCCGCCACGACAGATGGTCTTCTGCGACTTCTACCCCGCGACCACCGAAAAAAAGGGAAACGACTACGAACTCCTCCGAGAGGCCATCGAAAAACTCGCACTCAACGACGCGTCCTTCACTTTCCAGCCCGTCCACTCCGAGGCGCTCGGCTTCGGCTTCCGATGCGGATTCCTCGGACTGCTCCACATGGACATCGTCCAGGAAAGACTCGAACGAGAAGGAGGTGTCG
>WGEO01000135.1 GCA_015492715.1 Phycisphaerales bacterium
GGCACGCCGACGGATCGCCTGCACATTGGCGACATGCTCGATCGGCTCGATGCTGTATCCCATCGCGCGCAGGCGGTCGCCGACGAGGTCCGGAAACAGCGGGCGTCCATCGATGAGCGGGCTCGTCGGGTCCTCCGACTGCAGGCGCAGCACATCCGGCAGCCACTGGTGATGCACGCGGGGCCAGACGACGGCACGACCGGCCGAGCCCTCGCGCGAGCGATCGCCGATCAGCAGCATGGGCAGCAGCACCTGCGTCGTGCCCGTGATGATCCGCGGCCCGCCGCTGGCGCCCGCCAGCGCATACACACGCCCCTGCGCATCGAGCACGATCGTCGGCGACATGCTGCTGAGCGGTCGCTTGCCCGGCGCCGGCAGATTCAGATCGCTCTGGATGAGGCCATACGCGTTGGCTCTGCCCCGGACCGTCGTGAAGTCGTCCATCTCGTTGTTCAGACAGAAGCCGAACCCGGGCACCGCCACGAGCGAGCCGAACTCCGTATTGATCGTCTGCGTGCAGGCGACGGCATTGCCCCAGCGGTCGACGACATTGAAATGGCTCGTTCCCGCGTCGTCGACGAGGGGCGCGATCAGGCCCTCGCGCTCCAGGCCGAGCCGTCCGTAGTCCTCCGGCCCGTGCGCGCCATGTCCCATGCGCCGCGTCGCCAGCAGGTCGAGGTACGCCGGGTCCAGCAGCGCATCGACGGGCACATCCACGAACGCCGGATCGCCCAGGAACCGCGCCCGATCGCTGAAGGCATGCCGGAATGCTTCCGCCAGCAGCGCGATCCGTTCTGCCTGCCAGTCGATATCCGCCGGGGACGGGTCCGCGTAGACGCCCCGGATGCCCCATCGCTCGAGCAGCCCGAGGATCTGCGCCATGGCGATCCCGCCCGAACTCGGCGGGGGCATCCCGATCAACTCGTAACCGGCGAAGGCGAATCGCAGCGGCTCGACCTCTCGTGCGCGATAGGCCCGGAGGTCGTCGCGCGTCATGACTCCGCCGGCGTCGCGCACCGAACGCACGATCGCCTCCGCGATCGCGCCCTCATAGAACGCCCGCCCTCCCTGCTGCGCAATCAGGCGCAGCGCCCGCGCCTGCTCGGGCATACGGATGCGATCACCCTCGCGCACCGTTCCGCGGAGCAGGTACCGCTCCCAGACGAACGCGAACCGCTCCTTCCAGTCGGGGTGTTCCTCGAACCGCCGGACGAGCTCGTGAGCCGAGTGAACATAATGCGCGTCGGCGAGAAAACCGTGCTCGGCGAGCGCAATCGCGCCCGCCAGCACATCCGCACGATCCATCGTGCCGTAGGTCTCCAGCGCATGCAGCAGACCGGCGACGGAGCCGGGCACCCCCACCGCCGCGCCGCCGAATCGGCTGGCGAGGGGATCACCCATCGTCTCGTAGAAGTCCGCCCCCACCCCCGCCGGTGCCGTCTCGCGCGCATCGATGGCGACATCGAGCGTGCCGAACCGCGGATCGTCCTGCAGGTGGACGATCATGAAACCCCCGCCACCGATCCCGCACGAGTACGGACGCACCACGCTCAGCGCAAAGGCCGTCGCAACCGCGGCGTCGACGGCGTTTCCCCCACGGGCCAGCACCTGTGCCCCGACCCGGCTGGCCAGCGCATGGTCCGCAGCGACCGCCTCGTGGCGATAGACGCTCGTGTATCCCCCAGCCCCCGTGGCACACCCGCCCAGCAGGCCGAGAAGAACCACACCAAGCCCGACGACCAGCCCCGACCATCGCATCGCCTCTGTCTCCCTGTCAGAAGCCCAGTGACATTCCGCAGATCCCCGCATCGCGTCCCCGAGCAGTCGATAGAGTGATACGGGCGTGGGCCGAGATCCGCGGTCCGAGAATACACCAGGGAGGAATGGGATGTCCCTGTCCGATCTTCGCGTGCACCTGACACTCGTGGCATTCTGCCTGACTTCTCCCTTCGCGTTTGCCCAGGGGCAGGATCAGGCTCGACGCCCCTACGCCGGCCAGCGCCTCGTGCAGGTCGTGGTCGAGAATGAGGCCCAGCTCCAGGCGGTCCTCGACGAGGCCGACGGGCTGTGGAACCATCGCGTCGGCGTGGGGCCGATCCAGGTCATGGTCGACGACGAGTCGCTGGCGGCGCTGGGCGCGATGGGACTCGCCCCGGTGACGATCGTCGAGGACCTGCAGGCGGTCGTCGACGCCGAGCGCGCCGAGATCGAACGCCGACGCCTCCAGCTCGACCTGACCTGGTTCGAGAACTACCACCCCTACAGCGAGATCATCGCCTACCACCAGCAGCTGGCCAACGACTTCCCGCAACTGGCGTCCGTCAGCGTCATCGGGCAGAGCCACCAGAGCCGCGACATCATCGCGACCGAGATCACCGGACCCGGCGACGCCTCGAATCGCCCCGTCATCTTCTTCAATGGCATGCAGCACGCGCGCGAGTGGATCAGCCCCGCCGTCGTCACCTACATCGCCGACCGTCTCTGCAACCTCTACGGGCAGGACCAGCGCGTCACGGACCTGCTCGATCGCGTCGTCGTCAAGATCGTCCCGATCGTCAACCCCGATGGGTACAGCTACTCCTGGACCAACGAACGCTTCTGGCGCAAGAACCGGCGCAACAACGGCAACGGAACCTTCGGCGTCGACCTCAACCGGAACTGGGACATCAACTTCGGCGGCGACGGCTCCAGCGGGGACCCCTCCAGCGACATCTACCGCGGGCCCTTCGCCTTCAGCGAGCCCGAGACCAGCGCCGTGCGCGACTATGTGCTCGCCGACCCCAACATCGTCGCCCATGTCGACTTCCACAGTTACAGCCAGCTCATCCTCTACCCATGGGGCTACGCCGACATCCAGGTGCCCGAGCCGGACTACACCTTCTTCGTCACCTTCAGCCAGTTCCTCAGCGATGTCATCCGCAGCGTCCACGGCGTCTTCTACATCCCCATGCAGGCCATCGACCTCTACCCCGCCAGCGGCACATGCAGCGACTGGACCTACTCCGTGGACATCAAGGGCTGGACGATCGAACTGCGGCCCAACGGCAACCCGGGCTTCGACCTGCCGCCGGGCGAGATCCTGCCCACGAGCGAGGAGAACTTCGAGGCCGCCCTCGCCATCATGGAACGCTTCAAGGACGCCATCCGCCTGGAATTCCCGCAGGGCGAGGTGACGACCGCCTACGACCTGACGCCCACCACCATCCAGGTCCAGGCCGAAGAGATCACCGATACCGTCCAGTCGCTCGATCTGATGGTCCAGCCCGAGGTCTCATCGAGTCCCGTCGCCCTGCCCATGACGCACCTCGGCGACGGGCTGTACGAGGCCCAGATCCCGGCGCTGGCCTGCGGCAGGTCGTTCGCCTACCACATCGAGGGTATCAGCAGCGCGGGCCAGCCGCTCCGCCTGCCCGAGACCGGACAGATCGACGCCAGCGTCGTCAGCGAGACCATCGTCTTCGACGACGATGCCGAGACCGACCTGGGCTGGACCGTCGGCGCGCCCGACGACACCGCCACGACCGGCATCTGGAATCGCATGAACCCTCAGGGCACGGCCGCCCAGCCCGAGGACGACCACTCGCCTGCGGGCACCGACTGCTGGGTCACCGACGGCGTCAGCGGGGGCAGCCTCGGCGCACGCGATGTCGACGGCGGGGGAACCACCCTCACCAGCCCGCAGTTCGACGCGTCCACGCCAAGCGGATGGCTCAGCGCCGACGCCTACATCTCCTACGCCCGCTGGTACTCCAACGACCAGGGCGCAGACCCGAACAACGATCACATGCCCATCATGCTCTCGAACGACGACGGCGCCTCGTTCGTCATGCTCGAGGATGTCACCGAGAACGCGCACGATTGGGTCGTCAAGACCTTCCGCATCGCCGACACCATCACGCCCACCGATCGCATGCGCCTTCGCATCGTCGCCCGCGACGACAGCCCCGGCTCGATCGTCGAGGCCTGCATCGACGATGTCCGCGTCACGATCCAAGGCTGCCGGTTCCACCCGGCGGACCTCAACCGCGACGCCACCGTCGACGCCTCGGACTTCTTCATCTTCCTCGACCTCTTCGCATCGGGAAGTGCCGGGGCCGACCTTGATCTGACGGGCGTGCTCGACGCCAACGACTTCTTCGCCTTCCTCGACCTCTTCAGCCAGGCCTGACGCGCCCGATGCATCGCACGAGCGCCGTCGAGCGCAGCGCCCCGCGCGATCGCGGGCTGCAGACGGGCACGAACAGGGATCAGCGCGCGCGACCCGATCCCGCGAACGCGGACGCCGACACCCGGGGGATCACGCGTCCTCGCCTTCCTTCTTCGTGATCACCGGGCGGTGGATGCTCCCGACCTCCACGCCGTACTCCCCGTCGCCGTCTTCCTTCGGGTGCTCGTCGATCCCGACGCGGCGGGCGATCTCCTGTCGCTTGCGGACCTCCTCCTCGCTGAGCAGTTCGCCCTCGCTGGCCGCCACGACCGTTGCCACCATCGAGTCGCCCGTGATGTTGCACACGGTCCGGCACATGTCCAGCAGGCGGTCGACGCCGAACAGGATCGCGATCCCGCCGGCCATCACGGCCTGGTCGAACCCCAGTTGCTGGAGCACGATCACGAGCATGATGAGCCCGGCGCTGGGCACTGCCGCCGTCCCGATGCTCGCCAGCGTCGCCGTCAGGATGATCATCAGCTGATCGGTCAGCGTGACATCGATCTGATACAACTGGGCGATGAACAGCGCCGCAACGCCCTGATACAACGCCGTCCCGTCCATGTTCACCGTCGCGCCCAGCGGAAGCACGAAGCTCGAGACCTCCTCGCTGACACCCAGGCGGTCCTCGGCACACTCCATCGTCACGGGGAGCGTCGCCGCCGAGCTCGAACTGCTGAACGCCACCAGCTGCGCCGGCGCGATCGCGCGGAAGAACCGCCTGTAGCCCACGCGCGCAAAGCCCCACAGAATCGCGGGATACACCACGAACATCATCACCAGCAGCCCGCCGATCACCACCGCGCTGTAGACCACCAGCGACCCCAGCACCGCCAGCCCCATCTCCGCGACCACCTTGCTGATCAGGCAGAACACGGCGACCGGAGCCGCCAGCATCAGCACCTGCACGAGCTTGATCACCACCTCCGTCATGCCGTCGGCGAGCGCCACGATCGGCGCGGCCTTGGCCTTCGGGATCAGCGTCAGCCCGATCCCGATGATGAGCGCCGTGAACACGACCTGCAGCATCTGCGCACTGGACAACGCCTCGAACGGGTTCTGCGGCACGATGTTCAGGATCTGATCCCACGGACTCAGCTCCTTCGCCGCACGAACCTTGTCGGGCGTAACCTTCGACGCGAACTCGCTCGCCCCCATCTGCGCCAGACGATCGCGCGTCTCCTGGGGCACGAAGGTCCCGGGCCGGATCGCGTTGGCCAGCACCAGACCCACCGTGATCGCCACCGCCGTCGTGCACAGATACAGCACGATCGTCTTGCCCCCGATCCGGCTCAGCTTGCGCAGATCGTTCAGGCTGCTCGCACCCACGATCAGACTGAACAGCACCAGCGGGATCGCAATGAACCGCAGCACACGGATGAAAAGATCCCCGATCAGCTTGTTCAGGTTGGCGATCAGCCGCGGCACCGCCGCCACGAACCCCGCCCCGTCGTTGGCGATCGAGACGACCTCGCCCGTCTCCTCCTCCACACGCGTCTGCGACAGCCGCGACACCAGCCACGCCACATCCGCAGCCAGCGTCTCATCCGCAGGGCGTGCTATGGGCGCAATGTCGCCCGCCGAGAGATCGTCATCCCCGTCGGCCTCGTCGATCTGCGATCGCACCCGACGCACCTGCTCGAGGAGCCAGTCACGCGCCCGCGCGACCCGCTCGCTCGTCGCCGGACGCTCACTCACACCAGACAGATCCCGCACGAGCCAGTCCACCACCCGGGCCGTGTACGCGTTGCTGGGCGGTTCCAGCGGCTCGGCCCCGGCGCTTGGGGCATACTCCTCCAGCGCGCGCAGGAACCACGCGATCGCAGGCTCGCCGTCGGCAGGAAGCCGCTCCAGCGCCGAGGCCTGACGCCCGGCCCGATAACTCGCCGGATCACCGACACCCAGTGCCCCCCAGGTGTACGCGTCCCAGGTCAGATTGACGACCACCCCGACGACGACCCCCAGAATCATCCCGATCAGGATCTTCCAGTGCAGCGCCATCGACCCACGATCGCCCATGGCTCATCCTTTCGCTTCGCCCCTGCTGCGCGAGCGAACACCTTAGCGGACCTTCCCGCACAGGGCCAACCACGCCCCCAGCCCGTACAACCAGCCCCGATCTCCTGCCGCGCCCCCCACCCCGACTGGCATCGCCCCCGCATGAACCGGACGCTGGAAGGAGCCAACGCAGGGGATTCACATGGCACACC
>WGEO01000136.1 GCA_015492715.1 Phycisphaerales bacterium
CTCGCGTCTTGCGCGGGCGCTGGGCGGGCTGGGCGTCGCGTGCGTGTTCCATGACATCCGGGAGATTCCGTCATCGCAGCGATTCGGCGCACGGGAGGCGTCGTTCGACGATCTGCTGCGCACGAGCGATGTGCTGAGCATCCATGTGGACGGTCGGCGCGAGAATCGCCATCTGATCGATGCCCGCGCCTGCTCGCTGCTTCGCGAGCGTGTCGTGCTGGTCAACACGAGCCGGGGGTTCGTCGTCGAACCCGAAGCGTTGGCGGTGTTCCTGCGGGGGCATCCGCGGGCGCGGGCGATCCTGGATGTGCACGAACCGGAGCCGATCGCGTCGGACTCGCCCCTGCTGGGGCTGGACAATGTTCGTCTGACGCCGCACATCGCCGGGGCGACGCGCACGAGCAGGCGGGCGATGAGCCGGGTGGTCGAGGACCTGTGGGAGGTGCTGGCTCAGGGCTCCTGAGGGTCGGGAACGAGCATCAGGCGGATCACGCGCTCGTCGGCGAGGGCGCGGACCAGCACGCGGGCGATCTGATCGTCGGTGGCGCCGATGACGCGTCGGAGAGCGTCCTCGCCCAGGGCGTCCAGCGTGTGCTCGCGCATGGCGATCTGGAGGGCGGCATTCGTGCAGGCAAGGGCGAGGGCGTGCGGGTCGTCGGCGGGCAGGGAGTGTGCACGCGCGATGGACGCGGCCATGACGCGGATGTCTCGCTCGCCGACGCGCGGGGGGGCCAGCACGGATGCGGCGCCGGCACGAATCATGGCGGCCAGCGGCGCCAGGCGGTCCTGTGTCGTGCGGGCGCGCACGGCGTCCAGCAGGCGATCGGGGTCCGCATCGTTCGTCGGCACAGCGAGCACGAAGAAGGGCAGATCACCCACGGGATAGAAGCGCCGACTGGCGAGGATGGACTGCGTCAGAAAGCCCTGCGGGGGCTGGAAGATCATGGCCTGCGTGATGGCCTCGCCCGCGAGCGTGAGCACGGCACGATCGAAGGCGTCCGCAGGCGGAGGGGAGGCGATGATGGCGACGGGGCGGGTCGAATCCCATCGGACCTCGCGCGCGTGCGGGATCGCCTGCCAGTCGATCGGCGGGGCGGGGGGCGCTCCAGCCGGTGCCTCGATGTCGGCGAGGTGATGACGGGCGAGGTCCAGGGCTTCGTGTGCGCACACATCGCCGACGATGACGAGGTGGAGCCTCTCGGGGCGGTACAGGCGTGTATGGGTGGTCTGGATGGTGGCGGGGTCGATGGCGGGGCGTTTGAGGCTGAGCGCGTCGGCCCCGGATGCCCAGACCTGGTGGGCGGCCATGAGCGCGAACTTGCCCACGGGTGCGCCGTCGAGGCGTTCGATATTCGTCAGTTCGGCGGCACAGCGTGGGATCTCGGCGCCGACGATCGCCTCGTCGATCACGAGCGAGGAGAGGCGGGCGGCTTCGATCGAGAGGATCCGGTCGAGTTTGCCGGCACGGGCCGCGTAGTCGAAGTGCGTGAAGTCTCCGAGTGTCTCGGCGTTGTGCATGCCCTCGCGATTGAGGCCGGTCCATGTTTCCAGCGGCTCGTGGATCGCGGTGGCGCCCCGGCAGGCGATGTGCTCGATGAGGTGGGCGGCCTGTGGCATGCCCTGCGGGTCGTCGAAGAAGCCCGCCTCGTAGCAGGCCTCGACGCCGACGGCCCGGATGCCCGGGACCTCGACGATGGTGATGCGTGCGCCGTTGTCGAGGGTGTGGGTCTGGGTCTGGGGTTGGGCGAGGGCGAGGGCCGCGAGGGCTGTGATGAGCATGGGATGGTCTCCGACGGGTGAGGGGGCATGCGATCGCGTACACTCGCGTCCCATGTTCCCGGGATTGCTTGGGCATCTCGTCGCATCGGTTTCAGGCAGCGGGAGCGTGTCGCATGTGGTCGAGACGGTGGTGGGGCTGGTGGCGATCGCGTGCGTGGTGGGGGTGCTGACGAAGTTCGTGCGTGTGCCGTACACCGTGGCGCTGGTCCTCGTGGGGCTGGCGATCGCGTGGATCGAGGCGACGCCCGCCGGGGCGTTGATCCGCGAGGATCTGGTGCTGCTGGTGTTCCTTCCCCCGCTGCTGTTTCAGGCGGGTCTGCACATCGACCTCGGGCTGCTCCGACGGGCGTGGCTGCCTGTGGCGCTTCTGGCGGTGCCGGGGGTGGTGCTGACGAGCCTGCTGGTTGCGCTGGTGATCCGTCCGTTTCTGGTGCAGGAACTGGGCGAGGCGGGTTTCACGACGGCGTTGCTGATCGGGATCGTGCTTGCGCCGACGGACCCGATCAGCGTGGTCAGCGTCTACAAGAGCGCAGGGGTGCCCGAGAAGCTTCGCACGGTGGTCGAGGGCGAGGCCCTGTTCAACGACGGGACGGCGGTGGCGCTGTTCAGCGTGCTCAAGGCGGCGGTCGTCGCGGGGGCGACGATGGGCCCGGGGCAGGGCGGTGTGGACCTCGGGGTCGTGCTGGCGTCGTTCCTTTTCAAGGCCGGGGTGGGCA
>WGEO01000137.1 GCA_015492715.1 Phycisphaerales bacterium
CGACACTCCCCGCCCCGCCGAGCGGATCGATCAGGCTGCCCTGCAGCGTCAGGTCGTTGCCGTTCAGGTCGACCAGTCCCTGGAACTGCATCT
Source organism: Phycisphaerales bacterium (assembly GCA_015492715.1). Lineage (GTDB taxonomy): Bacteria > Planctomycetota > Phycisphaerae > Phycisphaerales > UBA1924 > S146-42. The sequence goes on from WGEO01000137.1 coordinate 94, forward strand.
GCCCGTCGCCCACGCTGATCGCCAGATCCGAGCCGATCGTCGTGTCGCCGTTCACATCCAGGTCCGTGCTGACGGCGTTCGGGTTGCCGGATGTATCGATCGTCAGGTCGTCGAGCACGGTCAGGCCGTCGAGGGCGTTGAACAGCACGGCATTGTCGAACACATCCGACGCGTCCGTGTTCCCGTTGATCCCCTGCACATCGATCTGATTACCGCTGAAGCCGCTCAGGGCGCCGGGGTCGAAGCCGAAGACGACGCGAGAGAAGGTCGCGTCGATCGCCCGCAGCGAGTCCAGGTCCATGTTGAACGCGTTGTCCTCGCCGAAGTCGACGGCGTCGCCCAGGTTCATCGGGTCGCCGTCCTCGCTGGAGAGGATCACCAGTTCATCCGTGCCCGAGACCGACGCGTCCCCACCCGCGAAGATCAGCCGGCGCGTCGCGATCGTCAGCTCGTTGCCGCCGACGGCCACAGTGCCGTCGAAGCGCACCTGCGAGTCGCTCGCCGGGTCCGTATCCGCCGCCGTCTCGTCCGCCGTCGAGATCCGCAGACTCGACGCGATCGTCGTATCGCCCACGACCCGCAGCGTCGTCTGACGCAACTGCGGATCCGTCACGACGATGGCGAGATCGTTCAGGATCGTGAGCCCGCCGCCGGCGTTGAGCAGCATCGGGTTGCTGAAGGCGTTGACCCCGCTGACATCGCGGACATCGATCGCGTTGGTCCCCGCCGAGTCCCCGAAGATCACGACATCGAAGGAGCCGTCGATCGCGTTGAGCGTCGTGGTCGTCAGGTTCAGCGCCTCGACCTCGCCGGCGTCCGTGAAGCCGATGTTGATCGGATCGTCGTTCTCCGCCGCCTCGATCGAGAGCACGCCCGTGCCCGTGACGGAGTCCGCCCCCCCGCCGAAGGTCATCGTGCGCGCCCGCAGCAGCGTCGAGAAGGTCCCGCTGTCGAAGGCCCCCAGCGTCAGCGCACCGGTCCCGGCGTCGAGCACCCGCTGCCCGCCGCCGTCGCCCAGAACCGTCGTGCTCCCGTTGATGCTGATCGCGTTGTTGTTGCTGGTAATGTCCCCATCGAGCCCGACCGTGCCCGTCCCGTCCTGCACGAAGTCACCCGCGGTCGTCACATCCGCGTGGAAGGTCGCCCCGCCGGTGTTGGTCAGCGTGAAGCCCCCCGCGGTCGTCGTCACCTGATCGAAGGTGAACGCCGTGCCGTCGAGGTCCACGCTTCCCGCGCTGAGCGCATTGCCGCCCATGTCCAGCGCACCGGTCATCGCGTTCGTGGTGCTGAACGCACCACCGACGGTCACCGTCCCGCCGAAGGTCGCCCCGCCGGCATCGTCGATCGTCAGGTTGTCCAGGCTGCTGATCGCCCCGTCGACCTGCAGGGCACCCGCGCCGCTGTCCAGATTGACATTCTCCGTGCCGGACTGGCCCGCCAGCGTGGATGACAGCGTCACGCCGTCACCCGCGAGCGTCAGATTCGTCCCCGTGGCGATCGTCACGGCGCTGGCGATGCTCACCGCCCCGCCGGCGCTGGCGCTCTGGGCCGCGCCGCCGCTGAACAGCACTGCCCCCGCGCCGTCCTGCGTGAACGCCCCCGCGCTCGAGACATCCCCGCCGAAGTCCGCCTGTCCCGTGTTGGTGATCGTGATCCCGCCGACCGTGCTCGTCAGATCCGCGAAGGTGAACGCCCCGCCGTCGAGATCGATCGTCCCGGCCGTGATGTTTCCCGCCGTCAACGATCCGCTCAGCGCATTCGTCGTCGAAAGATCCCCGCCGACACTGACCGTCGCGAGGGTCGTCGTCCCCGCGTCCACGATCGTCAGGTCGTCCAGGCTCGACACCGCCCCGCTGACCGTCAGCGCCGAGGCGCCCGCGTCGAGCGAGACGCTCTCGGTGCCCGTGTCCCCCGCGAGCGTGCTGTCGAGCTGCACACCCGTGCCCACGAAGGTCGCCGACACACCCGTGTCGATCGTCACCGCGTCCAGGAAGTTCAGCAGCCCGCTCTGCGAATCGACGGTCACCGATCCCGTGACATCGATCACCCCACTCGTCACATCGAAGGTCGTCGAGCCGTCGCTCGTCACGCCCGCCCCGATCGTGATGCCCGACGCCGCCTGCACACTCAGATCCGCCGGCACCGTCGAGGCGACATTCTGAAAGATCACCTGTCCGCCGGCGCCCCCGGCGTTCAATGTCGTCTGCCCGCTGAAGCCGGGCAGGCTCACATTGTCCAGCGTGATCGTGTCGACCGTCGAGCCACCGATCGACAGCGTCGAGGCCGTGATGAGCGCAAGCTCCGCGTTGCTGATCGTGGCGTCGCCGGTTGCATCACCCAGCCCAACACTCCCGCCCGCCGCCCGATCGAAGGAGAAGTCGCTCGCGTCGATCGCGACCTGCACATCCAGATCGCCGCTGTCGACCGCCAACGCCCCCCCGATGCTCGATGCGCTCGTCGAGAAGGTCGTCGTGCCCGTGCTCGCAAGGCTGACCCCGCCCGTGATCGTGCCCAGCCCGCCCAGATCGAGGTCCTCGATGGTCAGGCTGGTCGGTGCCGCGCTGCCCAGCAGTTGCGTCCCGACGCTGAAGGTCCCGCTCGTGGTAATGAGCGCCAGCTCCGTCGCATCCAGGTCCACCGTCGAGGCCACCCCGATGCCGACATCCTTGGCAACCGAAAGATCGAACGACACATCGCCGGCGCCAGCATTGATCGTGTCATTGATCTGCCACTCGGCGCCGCTGAAGCGCGCGGAACCCCCGCTCGTCGCGATGCCGCTGCTGACGATGATCGAGCCCAGATTGTCGTTGTTGTCATCCGCAGTCGCACTGAAAGCACCGCCCGCGGTCGTCACCACCCCGTTCTCGATGCCCGAACGCACCGTGATCGTGAAGTCTCCGCCGCCCGTGTTCACCGTGGTCAGCGCAAACGACGCGCCCGCGGCACTGATCGTGATATCCCCACCGCCGGTGCTCACCAGCCCACCAACCAGCGAGTTGAAGCCTCCCAGCGCGTCGCCGTTCGTATCCCCATCGACCGTCAACGACCCCCCATCGGTGGTGATGTCGCGCACGAACACGCCCGTGCTCGCGTTGAGCATCAGATCGCCGCCGTTGGTGTCCACGATCGAGTTCGTCAGGCCGATCGTCGCGCCGCTGATCGTCAGGTCCCCGCCGGCGGTCGTCAGGCTGTCCCCGTTGAACATGCTGAACACGCCGTTGCCGTCGCCATCGAAGTCCGCCGTGATCTCGACCGTGTCGCCGCTCGCCGCCGCAAGGCTCAGCTCGTTGTCGCTCAGGTCGTTGACCGTGATATCGTCGTTGGCCTGAAGGATCACGCTCCCGCTGAGGGCCTCCAGCGCCTGCTCCGAGATCACGAAGTCCACCGCGCCGCCGTCGCCCCCCAGAATCTGGTTGTCGCCCAGCTCCCCGTCGTCGGCACCGCCCCCACCATCGATGATCGTGATGTTGTCCGGATCGAACAGGATCGTCCCGTGCGTGCCCCGCGCCGCCAGCACATCGACCTCGCCGCGGAAGATCAGGCCGTGCTTGCCGGAGATCTCGGCGAAGCCCCCGTCGCCGCCCTGCTCGCCGCCGCGCGCCGTCAGCAGACCGCCGAAGCCCGTCAGTTCGTCGCTCCAGACGATCACACGACCGCCGTCGCCCTCGCGCAGAGCGTCCGCCCGCAGGACACTCGCACCGTCCACGAAGGTCCGCGCAGCGCTGCGCACGCCGGGGCCGCCCTGGAACTCCCCGCCAACGAGAATCTCCCCGCCGCCAAGAGCGCCGCTCGCGTCCACCGTCGCCCGCTCGAGCGCCACCTTGTCGCCCAGAATGTGCACCCGCCCGCCGACATCACGCCCGTTGGCATCCCCGGAAGCGTCGATCGTCCCGCTCACACGCGTCGTCGCGCCGTCGCCCGCCTCCACCAGCACATCGCGCGCCACGATGTTCGTCGAGGTGTGCGCCACGATCCCATAGAAATCCCCGGCCCCGACGATCACCTGCCCGTCGCTGGCGAGGATCGCCCCGGCGTTCGTCACCCCCGCCTCGCTCGCGGCATGCTCCAGCGCCGCCACCCGCGCACTGTCGATCTTCGCGAACATCCGCCCGTCGCGCTCGCCCACCAGCACCTCGTCGCCGGCGACCATCGCCACGAACCCCTCGTTCGCGATGATCGTCCCGAGATTGCTCACGCTCTGGCCCGCGAGCATCACATGATCAGCGCGGATCTCGCCCATGTTCGTCAGGTCGCCCGTCAGCGTGAAGCGATCGACCCCCGCGAGAAAATCGCGATTACTGATGTTCCCCGCCGCCGCGTGCAGCGCACCGACATTCACAATCGAATCCGGGCCGAAGATCACGCCCGCGCGATTCACCAGGTACACCTGACCGTTCGCCCGCAGCGTCCCATCGATCCGCGTCGGCTCCACCGAGCGGATCCGGTTCAGCACCCGCGCATCGGGACCGGGCTGGATGAACCGCACCATCTCGTGCGCACCGATGTCAAAGCTGCGGTAATTGATGATCGTGTTGTCCGCGGCCCGGATCACCGTCCGGTCGCCCTGACGCTTGAACTTCGCATGCCCGCGAACCACACGCTCACCCTGCGGCCCACCAAGCGCCGGCACGCACATCAGCGTCACAAGTGCCCCGCCCAGCAACACCCGACCGCTCGTCTTGCTCGCCATCACCAGCTCCTCGCCAGTCTCATGCCCCGCGCAACACGCAGAGCAGCCCTGCTCATCGTCCGTCCCCACTCACCCGTCAATACAGCAGCGTCAGAATGAAGTGCAACTCGTTGTCCCCGGAGTCCACTTCCTCCGTGTCCGCCAACGCAAAGCCCCAGTCCAGGCTCATCACGAAGTTCCGCTTCACACGCAACTCGGCTCCGACGCCCACACCCACCAGCGTCTCGTCCGCCTCGAAACTCACATCCCCGTAGTTCGTCGCACGCGCCGCATCCACGAACCCCTTCAGCACCAGGTCCCAGTCCGGACGACCCCAGGTCCGCTGCGGGCGAATCTTGAACGGCTGCCCCAGCAGCGTCCCCGGCTCCGCAGACGGCGCAAACGAACGCGGCACATGGAACCGATACTCCGCGCTGAAGACCACCACCGAATCCGACGGAACCTCGGACTCCGGATACCCGCGCACGCTCGCGGCTCCGCCCGTCACCGCCTGATAGTTCGGCACCACACGCGCCCCGAAGGTCTCCTGCCCCCGCAGCCGCATCGAAAACTCGTGCGCAAGCGTCTTCCGCGGATTCCAGGTCGTGTCCGGATCCTCGAACTCCTCGCGGAAGAACACCGGCTCGAGGAAGAACGACCACTCGAAGTCGTAACTCAGCATCACCCACTGGTCGTCCACATCCGTCCGACCAAGACGCTCCAGCTCCCGCTCGTTCTCCGACGCAAGCCCGACCTCGATGTCCGCCCCCGCCGTGAAACTCGAGATGTCCGTGAAACGCTCGACCGTCGCCCCGATCTTCGGCAGGAAGAAACTCCCGTCGCCGCTGAGCGTGGGTGAGTCGAAACTCACCTCATGGTACCGAATCCCCCCCACCACATCGACGAAGATCTCACCCTCCTGATAGACATTCCAGATCGCCTCGCCCGTGACCGACCAGCCGTCGCCCTCGATGTCGTCGCGAGGGTCCCCGCCGATGTCCGACCCCGTGAACTCGTTCCACGACGCACCCACCCGCCAGCGCAGATGCTCCGAATCACCGAACGGCGCCTCGTAGTTCGCCACGATCGCGTGCGAGTCCTCGAAGCCCGCCGTTACATAGTCGATCGTCAGGATGTCGTCGTTGTTCGTGAGCTGGTTGTGCACGAACCCGAACCGCTCACGCCACTCGTTCGTCTCCTCCGTCCCCGTATTCGAGACCTGGAAATACCCGTACCACGGCTTGGCCTCGTAGATGTGATAGTCCACCACCACGCTGCCGTCGCTCACGCCGCTCCCGGGACCGACGCCCAGATTCACCACCCGACCCGGATGGCGATTCAGACGCAGCACATAGTCGTCCAGGGCACGCCGATCCAGCACATCGCGGGCCTCGGGCGTCGAGGGCTGCACCGGCGACAGCCGACGGATCCGCGCATGCTCCGGCGCATTGCGCACCGACTCGTCCCCGAAACGCTCCCCGCCCCCGATCGTCCGCACATCCTCCACCCACCCGATCAGCACACGCACATGCAGACCAAGATCGCCCTCCGCCCTGCGATCCTCACCCGCACCCGCAAGCACCACATCCGGCGGATACGCAAAAACACCAATCACACCCGAGCGATTCAGACGCGAGCGGATCGCCTCCATGATCGCCACGATCGCGCTGCGATACAAACGCTTCTCTCCCATCGCGTTCAGCTGCGCAATCGTCAGGCGAACCGTCGGCACCGCCGCCCCGGGTCGCGGACCGGCAAACCCGTCCTCCAACTGCACCAGACGAACCGCCGTGTCCAGCAGGCTCTCAACCGGCGGCAGGCTCGGATGCTCCGCAAACTCCTCCCCCTCACGCGACCACGCATACACCAGGTCGATCTGGTCCACCACGAACGCCCGACCATCCTCCTCGGACGCCGCCAGACGGCCGCTGATGACCTCCGCATCCTGGGCATGGACCACACCGGGCAGCATCCCGCCCAGCCCGAGCGCCATGCCCGCGATCACGACCCGCATCGGCACCCGCACGACGCGCGTGCTCCGACACCCGCCAGCCAACGCTCCGGCTCTCATTGCACTAACCCTTCAATCCTGGCGATGGATCCCATCGCAGATCTTCCCACACCCTCATACGGGACAGACGCACCGCGCCCGACATGCGCCGCAGCCTAGCACCCGCAAACCAAACCCGCAACCGAACCCGCAACCGAACCCGCAACCGAACCCGCAACCGAACCCACACAATCCCCATCACCCATCCCGTCACATCCATATGTCTACGCGCAGATCCTGCGCATGCCTCATTCCTCACCCCTCAGATACGGCGCCGATGCCACGAGATCCCGCCACGCCCGTGCCACCGACAGATCACCCCCGCCGTCGAAGCACAGACGCAGCCCGACATC
>WGEO01000138.1 GCA_015492715.1 Phycisphaerales bacterium
GGTGATCTCGCGCAGGCCAGCGTCGCTGCCCGTTCGGCATTCGAGGACGCGTGCCTGGGCCCGGATCTTTGCGCGCACGATCTGTGCCCACAGCCGTTTGGCGGTCGGACGCGAGGATTCGATCTGTGCGCGCGTTCGTCGGGTCTGCTCGTGATTGACATCCAGCGGCAGCATGATCCCGACGGGAAGATGGCGATCGTCACAGACGATCAAGGAACCGCCGTGTTTCATCAGGCCCGCCAGGGCAGCCACAGTCGTCGAGACCTGTGGGTGTGCCACGATGGTGATCGCCAGCTCGCGCATGGCGATGGCGACCTCCTGCTGGTGGTCCCGTCGAATGACCAGCCTCCCGTGCGACAGCCCGAGTCGGGCGGGGGATGCCGCAAGTTCGACGATGCGTTCATCCCCCGGCATCGTGGACCTCTCCCAAGTAGTTTACATGCACCTTTCGGAACCCGCCTTGCTCAATCGCTTTCTTCTTGAGTCGAACCCGCTCGTCTTTTTTGCGATCGGTGGATCTCCGGCCATCTGTATGTCGGACACATTCAATATCGTTGTCGGAGATGCTCAAGACTCGGCAGAGTCCCCATTCGGGCTTGGCATCGAAGAAGACATACTCGCCAGGAGAAAGCGAGAAGGCGAACTTGTACGCGCCCTGATCCGTGCGATCGACGATGGGTTCCCGTCGGCGGAGCCGTCCATATGCCTCGGCGAGGCTGACGACTTGGGCCATGCGCTTGATGCCGCCTCCCGGCATGGGACGGTCATAGAAGGCCATATGGTGATTGCTGGCAGACGCGGCGAATCGTTCTCGCTCTCCTTGTCCGAGCCTGAGATGGTTGTCCTTGACCTCCACACGCACATGGCGAAGCGGGACCATGCGGCCGTCATGCCCGCGGATGAGCGGGCAGTTGCTCCGGTCTTGAAATGCTTTGGCAGGGTTGTCTGAGCCGAGTTCCGCGAGTTTCTCCCTGATGAGGCGCAAAGCCCGTTTGTCGACGATCTTCCCGCTCTGAACTTCAGTCTTCGTCAATTTCCACAGTTCCTTGCGGACCCGGCGTTTGCCGGAGAACTCCTTGGAGTAGAGCGTGTCCTCGTGCAGTTTCCCGCGCACCTTCCGGGACTGGCGATAGCTGACGACGACGGCCTCGATCGACTCACGCACGGAATCTACGAAACCCGCCCAGGGCTCTTCAATGGCATCGAAGGGGCGCTCCCGCCCCTGCTCTTCCATCCGCCGGGCCGCCTGCGCCACACGCTGGATAGCCCCCTGATCTGCCAGCGCAATCACGATGGCATCGATCGCGTGGTGGCGATGGTCGGCACGCTCCTTGACATCGTGCTCGGAAAGCACACCATCCAGCCCCCAGCCCCGCCGCAGCCATGCGGTCAGGGTTCCGGAAGGCGTCACGATGCGCTGGCGCGATCGTTCCTCCCCAACATCCTCGCTCCTTCCACCATACAGCAGCGAGAGATAGTCACACGCCAGACGGCTGATGTACTGCGTCTCCGAAAGATGCCGGTTCGAGAAGTCCTCGTCGATATCTTCCCGGAATCGACGCTTCTTCTCCTGCACCGCAAACCGGTCTCCACGAAACGCATCGACCCGCCGAAGGATCTCCGCATACTGCTCCGGCGTTCCCGCGTACGCCTCATGGGGCGTGTGCCCGCGCTTCCGGGCCCGGTTCTCCTCGTGATAGCACAGCGTCTTGTTGAGGAAAGAATTGTCGAGGGACCGCGAGTAGGGCCAGATATGCTCGACATCGAACTGCGGATTCGTTCCCAGAAGACTCCTCGGACTGATGCGCCTTCCCGTGAAGGGACACTGCCAGCCGCATTCTTCAGCCAGCAGCCACTTCTCGATCTGCCAACGCTTCGGCTGAGCAATCCCGAGTTCTCGCACGATCGCCGCGGCGGCATCTGCTCGCTCCTTCTCTCGCTGACGCATTCGCTTGGAGATCGCCTGCCTCCGTCCCTTGCTCTTCCCCAGTTCCCGCGCAAGCTCGATGTGAATCCGGGCAGGCTTGCCATACCTGCGAACGACGGCGTTGACCACCTTGCGCAACTCCGTCAGCGCACGAGCAACGGACGGATTCCGCAGGTCCCCGTCCCATTGATCCAGAGGCGGCAGCAGATCCCGGGGTTCGCTCGCTGCGAACGACTCCGGAAACTCACGCTTGCGGGCCTCGCTATAGGTCAGTCCATCCTCCATGAGCGGCACCAGACGCGCAAGAGCCCGTCGCGAGTGGGCGCTGTACCCCTCCTCCAGGTGCACCGATGCCAGCGCCTCGGCCGCCTCGGACGACAGATGCCATCGCTGCCGACCGATCCGCTCCAGCGTCTCCGGCAGGCGGACGCTCCGCACATCGTGCACGACCGCATCGCGCTGCGCTTCCGACATCTCCTGCCAGCGATTGCCGAAGATCTTCGCCAGCGTTGCATCCGTCCGATGGCCGATCAGCCGCTTCTCGCCCCCGCGTTCCAGATTGAACAACACGGCCCCTGGCCCGCGTGAGGGCAGCCCCAGCAGTTTCCTGGCTTTGGCAAATGTGAGATCACCCCTCGAGTCAAGCTGCGCAGGATCATCCAGCAGGACTGTCAGGAGAGCACCGCGTTCATCGTCCGTCAGCGGACGCGTCGAACCATCGTCCATGGTGATTCGCAGGTGATTGACCTGTTGCAGAACCCGGAACCGTTGGGCCAGCCGGTCTGCGATCGGGCATCGTGTCGCGCCGGGCACGAGAGAACATCGCCCGAGCAGATGCCGCTGGTCCTTCAGCGGACGCTGCCAGAAGATCGCATCGTGAATCTCCTGCCGTGCCTCCTCGGACAGCCCCAGGGCATCCGCCTGCATCTCCCACATGCGATCGAACTCGTCCAGATACATCCGGCGGCTCGTCCATCGCCCACGCAGTCGCTCCTCATCCGGATCCAGCGACGCCAGATACGCACCAAGGGTGGGAGGATCATGCCGCGCGATGGCCGCCTCGAGCTCCCCGATCGCCTGCTTCATCGCAGACTCATCCTCGTCCTGCCGCATGGGAGTCTTGCGGTTGCTCAGGAACCCTCGGCGCTGCGCAAGGTGATACAGAGCCCGTCCAAACTCCTCGGGCCGCAGCGCACGCTCGACCGCCGCCGCCCGAAGGCGATACGGAAGCATCTGACGCTCACGGTGCCCGCAGCCGTCCTGCTCCCAGCGCGATCGCAGGTCCGCGTCCAGACCCTTGACATATGCATCGATCGCCGCCGGCGTTCGGATGTCCCCTTCCGGCAGAAGCCCGTGCCGAATCAGAGCCCCCAGCACCTTCTTCTTCCGCCGGGCCCGTCTCCAGGTCTGCCGTCGCATCGCCCGCGCATCCCGCCGAGGCTTGGCCTTGGACTGCTCCCGACCCTGCATGAGGGCCGTCTCGGGATCAGCCTTCCCGCCGTCGATACCCGCCTCGAACAGGTGAACGCCGCTCCGGAGAATCTCCGCGGGCTCGCCGGTGTCATCCAGGCCCAGCACCGCCCACCCGACCGATGAGGCTCCGAGGTCCAGACCCAGCACATAATCCAAATGCTCCGACATGGCTTGACTCCTCGCACGAGATGTGATAACCTTCCAATAGTGTAATCGAGCGGCCCTTTCTGCTCATCACGGTAAGTGATGGCCGAAAGGTCTCGCGCAGGGCTACGCCGCAGGCGCCCCTCCAAGCCCACCTGTGGGCTTTTTTCATGCGCCCCATGCGCCCCCGATAGCCCCGGACATATCGCATATGCGCCAAACGATCCTCCGCATCCTGACGAGGCTCGCCCGAATCAGAGGCAGGGAGGATGCCGGCAAGCAATCGCCTTTCCAGGCGTTCACCCCGAAGATCTGCCCGCCGCTCCGCAGGGGTGGGGCAGAAGGAGCACATGACAACCAGACGGAATGCGACCGCGTGCCTCACTTGAATCAACCACGGCCACGATTACACTTCAGAGGCTCAGGAGAATCAGGTCATGGTATCATCAGGATCACCGAGCGATCGCATCCTCTTCCAGACCGTCGGCACCGGCGGGCGGATCGGCGGCCAGGAGTATCCCGTCTGGGAAGCCCTGGCGTTCACCATCCGCGAAATCAAGCCGATCGCCATCGTGCA
>WGEO01000139.1 GCA_015492715.1 Phycisphaerales bacterium
ACAGCGAGAAGATCCAAAGGGTGATCGACGAGACCGAGCGGGTCTGCGGCGTCGTTCCGACCTTCGTGCCCACGGCTGCGGGGCAAGGCGTCATCGTGCATTTCGGCGGCTGTGATCGGAGGCTTCCGGCCTTGTCGGCGTTGCTTCGCCAGCCGGATGCGACGCTGCTGGCACACCGCCCCGAACGGCGAGCGGTCGTGCGCCTCACGATCGATGGACAGACCCGGTTCGTCAAGATGCTCCGGCTCGGACGCTTGGAGGATGCTCTTGCACGCCATGCGCTGGTCTCGGGCGTTGCGGATGACGGGTTCCGCGTTCCTCGTGTGATCGAGGTCGACGAAGATGCCGGCACGATCGTGTTCGAAGCGTTGGCAGGGACTTCGCCGTACGAGAACGGGGGCTGGTCCGCGGCGGGCTGGCGCGCCGTCGGACGGGCTCTGCGGGCGTTGCATGCGTCAGCGATCGCACCCCCGGCGGCACACGACGCCCGGCGCGAGTGCGACATCCTGACCGATCGTCTGGATCTTGCGGCGGTCTTCACACCCGATATCGGCGAGCGGATGCGTGCGATTCTCCCTCGCGTGCTCGACGCGCTGGCCTCGGGCGATTCGCCCGCGTGCGCGATCCACCGCGATTTCTACGACAAGCAGGTGCTGATCGATGAGGGTGGGCGTGTGGGCTTGCTGGACTTCGATACGCTCGCGATGGGCGAGCCTGCGCTGGACCTGGCCAACGCAATCGTGCATATCGAGCTGCGCATGCTGCAGGGTGATCTGTCGTCCAAGGATGCGGATGCCTGCGCAAGAGCCCTGATCGAGGGCTACGAGCCGGACGGAACGGTCGTGTCGCGTCTGGGAGCCTATGCCGATGCCACACGGGCGCGACTGGTGATGCTCTATGCCTACCGTCCCGGCGCGTCTGCGGTCTGCGGTCCCATGCTCGACCGCATTGGCGAGCCGGCGCCCGCCTGCGCCTCGCGTGTGCGCCTTCGACCGGGATCACGCAGGCTGCGAGCGCGGGTGGCGCCCGTGCCGGGGTGTCCCACGCTCTGCATCGTCGGCTGCCCGCGTTCGGGGACGACCATGCTCGAGCGGATGGTCGATGCCCACCCGCGGATCGCCTGCGCCCACGAGACGCATTGGATCACCCGCTACGCGAAGAAGAAGCACGGCCTGTCGCGCCGGGGACTCGTGACCGATGATCTGCTCGATGCGCTCTATGCGGATCGTCGCTTCGTGCGCATGGGTGTGCCCCGTCCCGATCTCGAGACGCTCGTGCGTGAGGGAATCGACTATGCCGCCTTCGTGTCGCATGTGTTCGACCGGTACCGTCGCCTGCGCGGCAAGGACCTCGCCGCGGACAAGTCCACGGGCGGGCATGTGCGTGATCTGGTTCGTCTGCACGCGATCTGCCCGCAGACACGGATCGTGCATCTGATCCGCGACGGCAGGGCCGTGTGCCTGTCGATGTGTTCGTGGAAGAAGGCACCCCGTGCCGCGGGACGACAGGACCTGTGGAAGGTGAGCCCCGTGGGCACGACGGCCCTGTGGTGGCGGTGGCATATCCGCACCATGCGCGAGCAGGGGCGTGCCCTGCCCAACGGCATCTACCACGAACTCCGGTACGAGTCGTTGGTGGCAGATCCCGAGGGTCAGTGCGCCCGTCTGTGCGACCTGCTGGGCATCGAGCGGAGCGATCGCATGGCCCGGTTCCATGTGGGACGCGAGAACCCGAACGGGCATTCCGCCAACAGCGCCTGGCAGGCGCCCACGCCGGGCCTGCGCGACTGGCGCACGCAGATGCCCGCGGATGACCTCGAACTGTTCGAGGCTCTGGCGGGCGACACGCTGGAAGACCTGGGTTACGAGCGACGCTATGCGCGCATCGGAGTTGCGGTGCGCCGCCGGGCAGACGACCTCCGGCGGGCCTGGGACGAGCGTCACACGCCGAGGCCCGCCATCCATGTCCGACCCGCAGCGCTTCAGGAGAAGACGCCATGACACGAGCACGCATCCCTCGCGCATTCACCCTCATCGAACTGCTGATCGTGATCGCGATCATCGCCGTCATCATGGGTATTCTGCTGCCCACGCTCGCCGGGGCCCGTCAGGCGGGCAAGACCACCGTCTGCCAGAACCACATCCGCTCGATCGCGGCGGCGGTGAGCACCTACACCGCCCAGCACGAGATCTTCCCCCTCTCGTATGTCTACGGGGCCGACCAGAGCAGCGGGACCTGGCGCGTCGAGGATCAGCAGTCCGGACACCCCAACCGCGAGAACGGCTACATCCACTGGTCCTATGCGCTCTACTACGGGCAGGACGGAGCCTCGACACTGCCCGAGGCGGCGTTCAAGTGCCCCAGCGTGCTCAACGGGGGTGCTCCGCGCACGAACCCCGGACCGAAGATCCGCGACTGGGAACCCGGGCAGATCAACGACCTTGACCAGCCCGCCCCCGCTCCCCTGCCGCTGGATCGACAGGCCGCCCGTATGGCCTACACGGGCAACGCCGCGATCTTCGCGTTCAACAAGCTCAACGCCGACACGCCCCGCCGAACCCGCTTCGTCCGCCCCAGCGAGGTCGACGGCTCGAGCATGGGCGCGTCGAAGACGATCCTCGCCACCGAGTTCTTCGACAACGGCAACGCGTGGACCTCCCTGGCCACCAGCAGCAACGGACAGATCAAGAGCCACCGTCCGCTTCCGCCGTTCCTGGGCATCCGCTCGGGCACGCGGGTCTTCGAGGAGCCCGACCGCCCCGAGCCCAGTTTCATCTACCCGTCGCGCAACGACATCCTGCCCAAGGCCCAGCTCGACGAGCATGTCATCATCAACCAGCGGACCCGCCTGAACGCCACGGGACGCCACCACCCGGGCGATACGGCCAACTTCGTCTTCGTCGACGGGCATGTGGACACGACGACGCTGCTGGAGACCGTGCGCGATCGCCTCTGGGGCGACCGCTTCTACAGCATGACGGGAAACAACCGCGTCGACCTGAACGCCAATGCGTTCTGACGGACCGGCAGGGCTTGCGGCGATCAGGCTCCCGCCGGCCCCTCAAGAGCGGGTGACCGGAGTCGAACCGGCGACATTCAGCTTGGGAAGCTGACGTTCTACCACTGAACTACACCCGCGCACGCCGCCGGGGCATGCCCGCGACAGGTCAATCTTCGCCGACCTCGGGCGCCGAGTCAACCCCGGCCTCGTCTCGCTCTCCTCGCGGCGACTCGTACGCCGACGGCGCGGGTGCGTCCAGCTGCTCACGCCGCCGACGGAGCCTCCGGGATCCCAAACAGACGCCGACCCAGCCACAGCGAGACATGCACCAGTGAAATGAGCACGGGCACCTCGACCAACGGCCCCACC
>WGEO01000140.1 GCA_015492715.1 Phycisphaerales bacterium
CAACTCGCCTTCGACGAGACCCTCGCCGAGCACCTCCTGGACGCCCTCGAACCCGTCCAGGATGTCGCCCGCCTCGCGGGCCGACTCGCCCTGGCACGCCTCTCCCCCCGAGACCTCGTCGCCCTGGCACGCTCCATCGCCCAACTGCCCGCCCTCGCCGACACCCTCGCCGACGCACGGGCCTTCAGCGATGCCCACGCCCACCTCGACGCCCTGCGCACCAGCCTCGAACCCCTCGCCCACACGATCACCACATCCTGCGTCGAAGACCCCCCGCCCCACCTGCGCGAGGGCGGCCTCATCGCCGACGCCGTCGATCCCGAGCTCGACGAGGCCCGATCCCTCCAGCGCGACGCCGCCTCATGGCTCGCCGACTATCAGGCCCGCCTCATCCGGGAGCACGACCTGCCCAGCCTCAAGGTCGGATACAACAAGGTCTTCGGCTACTACATCGAACTCCCCGGCGCCCAGGCCCGACGCGCCCCCGCCGCATTCACCCGCAAGCAGACCCTCAAGAACGCCGAACGCTACATCACCCCCGAACTCAAGGACTTCGAAGACAGGGTCCAGACCGCCCAGGCCCGCGCCATCCAGCGCGAGCAGCAGATCTTCGAAGACCTCTGCGCACAGGCCCGCGACCACCTCCCACGGATCCAGGACTTCGCACACATCGCCGCCGAACTCGACGCCCTCCTCTGCTTCGCCCGCTACGCAAGGATGCGACGCTGGACCCGACCGACCATGACGGACGAACCCGTCCTCCGCATCACCGACGGACGCCACCCCGTCCTCGAGCAGACCCTCGCCGCATCGTTCGTCGCAAACGACCTCGACCTCCCCGACGCCGGACCACGCCTCGCACTCATCACCGGACCCAACATGGCCGGAAAGAGCACCTACATCCGCCAGAACGCCCTCGTCACACTCCTGGCACACGCAGGTTCCTTCGTCCCCGCATCAGAGGCCACCATCGGAATCTGCGACCGCATCTTCACTCGCGTCGGCGCAGACGACGCCCTCCATCGCGGACAATCCACCTTCATGGTCGAGATGGCCGAGACCGCAAACATCCTCAACAACGCCACCGAACGATCCCTCGTCATCCTCGACGAGATCGGACGCGGCACCAGCACCCTCGACGGCCTCAGCCTCGCATGGGCCATCGCAGAACGCCTCGCCGCAACCGCCTGCAGGACCCTCTTCGCCACCCACTACCACGAACTCACCGAACTCGAAGAACGCCTCGAAGGCAGGGTCCGCAACCTCCGCGTCCTCGCCCGCGAGTTCGAAGACCAGATCATCTTCCTCCACCGCATCGAGCCCGGCCGCGCCGACCAGTCCTACGGCATCCAGGTCGCACGCCTCGCTGGCATCCCCGACCCCGTCGTCCGACGCGCCCGCGAGATCCTCGCTTCGCTCCGCGTCCACGAAACCCAGCTCCAGGCGACCACCACCCCCCAGACCCCGACCGATCAACTCCCCCTCTTCACCGAATACATCCGACACCCGGCGATCGATCGCCTCCGCGAGACCAAACTCGAATCCCTCACCCCGCTCCAGGCCTTCGACCTCCTCCGAGACCTCAAGCAGGAGGCCGAGAACAACTCACCCTGACGCCTCCCCCCACGCACCCGGCGCATCGCTCCCCGCACGCACATACAGCCCGTCGAACACCACCACCCACTCCTCCCCGTCCGCCGACTCCTCGATCCGCTGACGCACGCGATCGCCCTCCATCGGCGTGAACACCATCCGATGCCGACGCACCTGCCCGTCGCGCATCTTCCGCTCGCCCGCGAACCGCATCGCCCCGTCCTCCCAGCGACCGCTCGCCTCCAGCACGCTCTGCCCGTCGATCCACACCTGCTTCCACACACCCCCGACCGGATCGTAATAGTTCATGCTCGAACCCCCGAACCCGCGCACGCTCCGCCAGCGCTCCATCAGCGCGAGCCCACCCTCGATCGCCTCGATCGTGTTGTGCCCCACCAGACGCCCCTCCCGGTTGTACAC
>WGEO01000141.1 GCA_015492715.1 Phycisphaerales bacterium
CCGGTGGGGGCGACCATCGCCTATCACACCTTCCGTCTGCTGGGCTTCGGCGCCTGGGTGCTGCTCGCGGGGATGGGCATCGGATTCGTGGCCCTGGCGATGGGGCGGCGTGTGGATCTGCTCATCCTGCGCTTCGTGGGCGTCATCATGAGCGCGCTGGCCTTCAGCGGGCTCAACGCGATGCTCGTCCCGCACTCGGGCCCCATGAACCTGGCGGGCGGGACGAGCGGGCAGGTCCTCGCCGGCGAACTGGTGGCCCGCTTCGGCACGGTCGGCGGCTCGCTGACGCTCGTCGTCATGCTCATGATCGGCCTGCTGGTGGCCTTCGATCGCTATCTCCTGCTTCCCGTGCGCTGGCTCTGGGGCAGGCTCGTGCCCGCGACGGGGCAGGCGATCAGCGCGACCGTTCGCCAGACGGACCGGGCGATGCGTTCGACCTCCGGCGGGCTCGTCGGTGCCCTGGCCCGGATGGTCCGCCACAAGAAGCCCGTGCAGGTCCGCCTCGATGACATCGAGGACGACGAAGAGCTGCAGAAGGCACGCCCGGCAGACCCTGCGAAGAAGAAGACCCGCCAGCGCCCCGCCCCGCGGACGAGTGAGCATGAGCCGGCACCATCGTCCACGGGCGCTCCCCGGAAGGCCGCTGAGGGCGACGAGGACGACGACGATCTCCCCGGCGCGCCGCAGGTCTATTCCGAGGAGGACCTGCGCGAGAAGATGGCCCGTCTGCCCATCCGCTTCGGGCAGAAGAACAAGCGAGTGGCCACCGAGGCGGACCTGGAAGACCTCCAGAATGTGCAGGAACTCGAGGGCTACCGGTTTCCCCCGCTCGACCTGCTGGAGGATCCGGAGGAGAACTTCGAGGAGCGTCTGGAGCAGGTCGTGCGCGAGCAGGCCGAGGCGCTCGTGGCGGCGCTCCAGCAGTACAAGATCGACGGCGAGGTCGAGGGCGTCGAGTCCGGCCCGGTGATCACGCTGTACCATGTCCGCCTTGCGCCGGGCACGCGGGTCAGCCAGCTCGAATCGGTGAGCAAGGACATCGCGCGGGCGCTCAAGGCGGTCAACATCCGCATCGTGGCCAATCAGGCCGGACGCGACACCGTGGGCATCGAGGTGCCCAACCCGACCAAGGAGAAGGTGCGCCTGAAGGAACTGATGAGCAGTTCCGAGGCGTTCAACAAGATGCGTCTGCCGCTGTTCCTGGGCAAGGACGCCTCGGGCGAGCCGCTGATCGCGGACCTGACCACCATGCCGCACATGCTCATCGCGGGCACGACCGGCTCGGGCAAGAGCGTGTGCATGAACACGATCATCATGGGGTTCCTGTTCACGAAGAAGCCCAACGAGCTCAAGCTCGTGCTCGTCGACCCCAAGATGGTCGAGATGAGCCAGTTCAAGAGCATCCCACATCTGATGTGCCCGGTGGTGACGGAGATGTCGCGGGCGGCGGCGATCCTGGAGTGGGCGGTCGCCAAGATGGATGAACGCTACGAGCTGCTGGCAGAGGCCGGCTGCCGGGACATCGCGGCCTACAACGCCATGAGTTTCGAGGAACTCAAGGAGGCCTTCCAGCCCCGGACCGAGCAGGAGGAGGCGCGGATCCCCCGCAAACTCCCCTACATGGTCTTCATCATCGACGAGCTGGCCGACCTGATGATGACCAACAAGGAGGTCGAGGGCTCGATCATCCGCATCGCGCAGAAGGCCCGCGCCGTCGGGATCCACCTCATCCTCGCGACGCAGCGTCCGCAGGCCAATGTCGTCACGGGCCTGATCAAGAGCAACATGCCATGCAGGGTCGCCTTCAAGGTCGCCAGCGGCATGGACTCACGCATCGTGCTGGACCAGAAGGGCGGAGAACTGCTGCTGGGGCAGGGCGACATGCTCTACCTGAGTCCGTCGAGCCACAAGCTGATCCGCGCTCAGGGCACGCTCGTCGACGACAGGGAGATCCGGCGGGTCGTGCGCTTCATGCGCGATGTCGCCGCCCCGAGTTTCGAGCGTCAGCTCACGCAGATCCGCAGCCTGAGCCCCGATGAGGAACGCCTGATCGAGAGCGAGAACAACTCCAGCGCGAGCCTCGCCGCCGCCCAGGAGGATCCCCTCTTCGATCGGGCCGTCGAGATCGTCCTCGAAACCCGGCGCGGGAGCGTGAGCCTGCTCCAGCGACGCCTGGCAATCGGATACACGCGTGCCAGCCGCCTCATCGACCTCATGGGCATCGCGGGCATCATCGGCGAGCACAAGGGCAGCGTCGCACGCGAGGTGCTCATCACCCCGGAGCAGTGGGAGCAGATGAAGCGACTGGCCGAGGAGGAGGCGGCGGGGGAAAATGGCGACGCGGGGCAGGGCGAACTCTTCGCGTCCGGGTCCCCATCGAAAGACGACGCCATGAACGCAGACGACACCGACAGCCGCACGCAGACGCTGCCCGCCGACGACCAGCCCGGCGACACGCAGGGCGTGGACCTCGCCGAGCCGACCGATGCCAGCGAGGAGGACCCGGAGGAGGAGATCTGGGAGGAGACCTTCGACGACGAGGATGAGGAGGACGAGGACTGGGACGAGTTCGACGAGGAAGAGGCAGAAGAAGACGAGGACGACGACGAGCCGCTCGAAGACGACGACCTCGACGGGGATGACGCCGACGACGATGAGATCGACGAGGACGAGATCGACGAGGAATGGGATGAAGATGATCTCGGCGAGATCGAGGACGAGGAGGACGCGATCGACGACGCGCCCCGTGCCAACTCGACCCGCAGCACCTGAGGCCCCACAACTCCACTGACGAACAGCCGCGAACCCCTGCCCTCAGGTAAGGCGATCACCCCGCTCTGTGCGCCGCTTCGTTGTCCTGTGAAATCGACGGATCTCATGTCCCAAGCAACGATGGACCCCGACACCGCCGCGGGGTTGTCGGCGTGCGATGAAGCAGGAAACCCGCCTCAAGGCCAAGTACCGAAAGGATTACGAACAATGCGTACCACCCTCTGCATGACGATGCCCGTGTTCGTGCTGGCGATGCACGCTAGGGCGGACCTGCCCGAGGTCCTGGATCGCGTGCCCGAGCAGGTCGCCGCCGTCGTCGGCGTGACCAACATGGAGCAGTTCCATGCGGACATCAAGTCCCTGGGTGAGGCATTCGCAGAGGGCGAGATCGCCCAGCCCATGGCCATGGTCGAGATGTTCCTGAGCACGCCCGGGCTCAACCCGGGCGGATCGGCTGCCCTGGTCGTCCTGCCCGGCGAGGACGGCATCGTCGATCCCGCGGGAGCGGAGCCGGACATGTTCGTCCTCCTGCCCGTCAGCAGTTACGACGCCATGGTCGAGGCCCTCGGGGGCGACGCGGCGGAGAAGGTCACCAGCGTGGACATGGGCGGCGAGCAGATGTTCGTCACCAACCTCGGCGGGGGCTTCTGTGCCGCCTCGCCCGATCAGGACACGCTCGCCAAGGCCGTGGGCATCGATGGTCGCAGGAACACCCACGCCCGCCTTGTGGGAACCGTGGGACAGCGCGCCATCGAGCAGGCAGACCTCTTCGTCGAGGTCAACATCCCGGCCTTTGCGCCCGCCATCCACGAGGGCATGGAGGAGTTTCGCAGCAACATCGAGATGATCGCGATGATGGCCGGCGAGCAGGGCCAGGGCCTCATGCAGATGGCCGACCTTGCGACGAGGCTCGAGGAGACGCTGACGCGCGACGGGCGGTTTGCCACACTGTCGCTGGGCGTCGACGAGAGCGGGCTCGTCCTCGACGCGACCTGCCAGTTCCGGGAGGGATCCGAGGCCGCGAAACTCGCGAGTGTGCAGGCCGACGCTTCCTTGCTGCTGGATCGCGTGCCGGACATGCCCTACCTCTTTGCGACGGCCTTCGACATGTCCTCGCCCGAACTCAGGCAGTGGATGCGTGAGTTCGCCCGCGCCATGATGCAGATGGATCCCGGGCAGCAGCAGATGTTCGGCTTCATGAACATGGGCGAGATCTTCGAACTCCAGAACGGCTCGGCGTTCGTGATGGGCAACCCGCCGTCGCTCATGATGGGCGGGCTATTCCATTCCGCCCTCGAGTACAAGGCCGCCAGCGACCCCGGGAAAATGCTCGAGGTGACGCGCCAGAGCCTGTCCAAACTCGACGGCATCAGCCAGGGCGGAATCACCTTCAACGCCACCTGCGACACGAGCGCCAAGACGATCGCAGGTGTCACCGTCGATGCGTGGTCGATGCGCATGACGCCCGACCCCGAGGCCCCCGAGGCCGCCCAGATGAACATGGTCCTGCCCATGATCTTCGGTCCCAACATGGGACCCAGCGGCTACTACGCCGCCGTCGAGGGCGGAATCATCAGCACGCTCTCGCAGAACGACGACCTGATGGCACGCGCGATCGAGGCCGCCCGCACGGGGCAGGGCCTGGGGGAGAACGCGAAGGTCCGAGGCGCACTGGCCAACCACCCGGACGGGACCTTCGCGATCGCCCTGATCGATGTGGGCACCATCACGCAGCAGGTCATGCAGATGGCCGCCATGATGGGGCAGCAGGTGCCCGTCGAGGTGCCCAAGGACATGGCCCCCGTGAGTGTGTCGCTGTCGGCGGCCGACGGCGGCCTCGAGGGACGCGTGCACCTGCCCAAGAGCATGCTCGAACTCGTCTCCGCGTGGTTCACGCTCGAGCCCGCCGGCGGCCTCGAGGAGGGCGACGGCCCGCGCTTCTGATCCATCGCAGGACCGGCCCAGCGAGAGACCCATCGGATACCCGTCGGACTCGCGCCGGCGGGTTTTTCGTCACCCGCGTGTCAATCATGCAGGCGATGGACTGGCAGATCTCCTCGACGCAGCGGATTCCTCTCGATCGCCCGCGCCTGATCGGGATCGTCAACATCACGCCCGACAGTTTCGACGCGCAGACACGCAGCCCCACGACCGATGCCGCCATCGAGCGCGCCCGCTCGCTCGTCGGCGACGGCGCCGACATCCTCGATCTGGGCGCTCAGAGCACGCGCCCGGGCGCCGCGAGTGTTCCTGCCGAGGTGCAGATCGCCCGCATGGAGCCGCTCGTGCGCGCATTGCGGGGCGATCGCGGGTTCGATCATGTGGCGCTGAGCATCGATACGACCAGCGCCGAGGTGGCCCGGCGCATGCTCGATCTGGGCGCAGACATCATCAACGATGTGAGCGCGGGGCTCGACGATGATCGCATGCTCGGGCTCTGTGCCCGGCGACGCTGCGGGCTGGTGCTCATGCACCGTCTGGCCCCGCCGGAACAGGATTCCTACAGCGATCGCTATGAGCGAGCGCCCCGCTACGACGATGTGGTCGAGGATGTGCGCACATTCCTTGCGATGCGCATGCGGGCCGCGATGGACGCCGGCGTGTGCGCCGAAGCGATCGTGCTGGACCCGGGCCTGGGCTTCGGCAAGAGCGTCGAGCAGAACTTCGCCCTGATCCGGGGCACGCCCCGCCTCGCCTCGCTGGGCAGGCCGATCCTGAGCGCCCTGAGCCGCAAGAGCTTCATCGGTCGCGTGGGGCTGGAGCGGGACTCCGAGCCCGGCGAGCGTGTATCGGGAACGATCGCCGCCAGCCTGGCACACATGCAGATGGGCGTCCGTCTCTTCCGGGTGCATGATGTGCGTGCGCACGCCTCGGCGTTCCGGATCGCGCGGGCCTGTGGGACGGGCGAATCCCCGGATGGATCGCGGACTCGCCCGGGAACAGCAGCGGGCTAGGATTGGTTCGCCCCCGGACAGCCCGTTCGGCATCGAAGAAAGGGACAACAGGCATGGCCAGTGCGAATGTCAGGGAATTTACCGACGACAACTTCGAGACCGAGGTGCTGGGCAGCCAGACCCCCGTGCTCGTGGACTTCTGGGCCGAGTGGTGCATGCCATGCCGCATGATCGCACCCACGATCGACGAGATCGCCGACGAGTACGCGGGCAGAGTGGTCGTCGGGAAGATGGACATCGACAAGAGCCGCAATGTTTCGGCGAAGTATGTGAGCGCGATCCCGACGATCATCATCTTCAAGAACGGTGAGGCCGTGAAGAAGTTCGTCGGGCTCACGAGCAAAGAGAACATCGCCTCGGCGATCGAGGAAGCGATGGGCTGATCGCCCGTCGGAGCCGCGAGACGCACGGAACACAGACTCATGGGCGCAACGGGGGAGAATCGGGTGCTCCGCTGCGGGGCCGTCGGTGTCGGACGGATGGGGCGCCATCATGCGCGCGTCTATGCCCAGGATCCGACCTGCGAGCTGGTGGGGGTCGTCGACGCCGACCCGGCTCGCGCCCGCGAGATCGCCGAGCAGCACGGCACGCGCGCGTTCGCATGCGAAGAGGAGCTGATCGACGCGGGCGTCGACGCCGTCAGCGTGGCCACGCCGACGAGTTCGCACAGGGAGGTCGCGTCCAAGTTCCTGGATCGCGGGATCGCATGCCTGATCGAGAAGCCGCTCGCACTGGACGCGGACGAGGCCGAGGAACTCAAGGACCTGAGCCAGCGGCACGGTGCCGTGCTCATGGTCGGGCACATCGAGCGGTTCAACCCCGTCATGCGTGCCATGCAGCGGGCCACGGAGACGGGCCAGCCGGTCATCCCCCGCTTCATCGAGGTACACCGTGTCAGCCCCATGACCTTCCGGAGCGTCGACATCGGGGTCGTCATGGACATGATGATCCATGACCTGGATGTCGTGCTCTGGCTGCTGGGCGGGGCCGAGCCCGACGAGATCCAGGCGGCGGGCGTCGCGGTGGTTACACCCTACGAAGACATCTGCAACGCCCGCCTGGTGTGGAATCTGCCGCACGGGAAGGTGGCGGCGAACATCACCGCAAGCCGACTGGCCCTCAAGACCGAACGCGTCACACGGATCACGGGCGAGAACGCCTACATCAAGATCGACTACGGGCTGAAGAAGGGCACGATCATCCGGCGCATCGCCAACGAACTGCAGATGCGCGAGGTGACGGAACTGCTGCGTCGCGGTGAGGATCTGACCAGCCTGAAATGGGATGAACTGGTCAACATCGAGCCGCTGGAGATCGACGACGAGGAGCCGATCGTCGCCGAGATCCGCGCCTTCCTGCACGCGGTGCGCACCAGCACCCCCCCACCGATCAACGCCGAGGCCGGGCTCGTGAATGTGCGCACGGCCCAGCGAATCGTCGAGGCGGTCAAGGAATTCATGTGAGATCCATCAAGAAGTCGCTGTAGACTGGAGCCCTCGCAGACGAAATCAGACGGGGCAGACGCCCCACACCACATGTCAGGTCCGAGAAAGTCCCATGAGCGAACAGCATCCCGTCGAGCAGACCCAGACGCCCCAGGCCCCAGCTCCGGACGAGGCGAAGCAGCCCGCCGACCCGACGCCGTCCGCTGACACGCCCCCCGCCGGCGAGGAACATGCCTCGCAGCCCGGGCAGTCGGCCCGACAGGCCCTCGAGGAGGCACGCCGGCACGGTGCGCAGATCGGCAACGAGGCACGGCGAGAGATGGACGAGGCCATGGCTCAGGCCATGCAGGCACCGGTGCCCCGACGCCCGGCCCCCATCCGCGGACCGCGCAAGGTCGAGGGCGGACGCGAGCACCGCACGGGCACGGTCGTCAGCGTCAACAGCGAATCGCGCGATGTGTTCCTCGAGTTCGGCCCCAAGGAACTGGGCCTGATCGACGGCTCGCAGCTCAAGGACAAGGCCCCGGAGGAACTCCCGAAGAAGGACGAGCAGATCGAGGTCGTCATCGAGCGGTACGACCCGATGCAGAGCCTCTACCACTGCGTCCTGCCCGGGGCTGTTC
>WGEO01000142.1 GCA_015492715.1 Phycisphaerales bacterium
ACTCGCGCGGGGAGGGTCCCGATGGGCGGGCGGCGAACTACCCGGTTCGGCACAGCCGGATCTTCTTTCCCGTCAAGACGGTTGCGTTCGGCGACACGAACGGGAACCAGTATCGGCGTCGGGATCGGAACATCCGCGAGCACGGGTACACGATGGACCCGCCGAGGCTGGACACGAAGCACAACAACGCCCAGACCTTCGCCCAGGAGGACGGCAAGAGTCCTGCCGATGCCCGTCACCTGGGCAGGGCGAACATCGCGTTCGTCGACGGGCACTGCGAGCCCATGACGCTGGAGGCTCTGGGGTACATCGTCGAGGACAAGGAAAACAACATTGTCGCCGACGATGCGGGGAGCAATGCGATGTGGAACGGCATGGGAGAAGACAAGGAAGCGACCGAGGGATAGGTTCGTATCGGTCGATGGGTCTGTGTGTGATCCGGTGGACTCGTGGGCCGGGAGGGGAGCGGCGGGTGCGTGCCGGCGTGCCTAGGGTTCGGTCGGTCAGGCTCCTGATATGGGATTCGCGGTTCGGCCGGCGGGCAGAGGCTGCCTGCGCGGGGAGGTATCGATGTTCGAGCGTGTGACCGAGGGGCTCAGCGGTGCGTTGCGTCGGCTGAGCGGGCAGGGGAAGATCACGGAGGCGAATGTCCGCGAGGCGATGGATGAGGTGCGCACGAGCCTGCTGGAGGCCGATGTGCACTATGAGGTCGTCGAGTCCTTCTGCCGTCGCGTGCTCGAGGACGCGCTGGGTCGGGAGGTGACCAAGAGCCTCAAGCCCGGTCAGGAGATGATCGGGATCGTGCACGAGCGGCTCGTCGAGTTGCTGGGCGGCCCGGAGGAGGCACCGGCGGGCATCATGCGGGTGAGCCCCGGTCCGACGGTCGTGATGATGTGCGGGCTGCAGGGGTCGGGCAAGACGACGACCTGCGGCAAGCTGGGCGCGTATCTGAAGAAGCGTGGGCGCAGCGTGATGCTTGCGGCCTGCGACCTGCAGCGTCCGGCGGCGGTCGAGCAGCTCGAGACGGTGGCGCGCCAGGTGAGCGAGGAGATGCCCGGCGGGGCGCAGGTGCATTTCTATGGCGAGCCCGAGCGCTGCGCGGAGTATGGCAAGGCCGTGGGTGTGGCTGTGCAGGTCGCCCAGCGTGCTCTGGCGCGGGCGCGCGAGCTGGGCGTGGACACGCTGATCCTCGATACGGCCGGTCGTCTGCACATCGACGACGCGTTGATGGGCGAGTTGCATCAGATGCAGCGTGTGCTCCAGCCGCACCACATCTTCCTCGTGGTGGATGCGATGACGGGGCAGGACGCGGTCAACAGCGCCAAGGCGTTCCATGCGCGTCTGACGGTCGACGGCGTGATCCTGACGAAGTTCGACTCGGACACGCGTGGTGGGGCGGCGATCTCGGTCAAGGAGGTGACGGGGGCGCCGATCCGGTTCATCGGCGTCGGGGAGAAGCTGGGGGCGTTGGAGGAGTTCCACGCCGATCGCATGGCCGGGCGCATCCTGGGCATGGGCGATGTGGTGAGCCTCGTGGAGAAGGCTCAGGAGGAGGTCAGCGAGGAGGAGGCGCGGAAGCTCGAGGAGAAGATGGCGCGCGGGGAGATGGGGATGGACGACTTCCTCAAGCAGCTCCGCACGCTGCGCCGCATGGGTCCGCTGAAGCAGCTGATGGGGATGCTGCCGGGCGTGGGGCAGGCGCTGAAGGATGTGCACATCGAGGACGACCAGTTGAACCGCGTCGAGGCGATGATCCAGTCGATGACGCCCGATGAGCGTGCGCGGCCGACGATCATCAACGCGTCGCGTCGCCGGCGTGTGGCGCGCGGGAGCGGGACACGCGATCAGGATGTGTCGCAGCTGGTCAAGCAGTTCAACGCGATCAACAAGCTGACGAAGTCGATGGCGCAGATGGGTGCGGCGGGGAAAGTGCGGGCGGTCAAGGAGCTGGGCGGGGCCGGGCTCGGCGGGATGATGCCGGGCGTCGAGGGGCTGCCGGCGTTCCGGACGAAGGGCTCGACGAAGAGCGCCCCGATCCGTCAGCGCGCAAAGCAGCGGAAGAAGCGCAGGCGTTGATCCGGCGTCCTGTGCAGGTCGGGCGCAAGCAGCGGAGGGTCGGGCCGTGCGGATTCGAGGTCTGATTGTGTGCACGGGCGCGGTGCTGGGTGTGGCGAGTGCGCAGCCGGGGGATTCGGGTCCGGAGACGCCGCGCGACTTTGCGAGTGCATCGCTGGTTCCGACGGAGCGTGAGCGGGCGATCGACGAGGTGCGCGAGCGTGTGCGCGAGTTGTACGAGGTGATCTCGGGGCCGGCGGGCCCGCGCGACTGGGAGCGGTTTGCGGGGCTGTTCGGTCAGGGGGCGATCCTGACGCAGATCTATCACACGCCCGAGGGCACGGGCGTGCTGCGGGTCACGCCGGCGGAGTTCGGCGAGCGGAGCGGTCCGATCCTGCTGGAGCGACCGTTCTATGAGCGGGAGGTCAGCGCCCAAGTGCAACTCTTCGGTGGGCTGGCTCATGTGTGGTCGGTCTACGAGTCGCGCAGCGATCCGGAGGATGAGCCCTTCAGCCGGGGCATCAACAGCATTCAGCTGGTGCGGGGCGGGGATGGGGTGTGGCGGATTCTCTCGGTCGCGTGGGACGCCGAGGGCGAGGGGCGTGTGATCCCGGCGGAGTATCTGGGGGGCGAGCCCTGAGCGGGTCGAGGACGAGCGCAGCGAGCGGGCAACGATCGTCGGAGCGGGGCACGCCCCACTCGGGGTCGTGGAAGGTGGCGGGCGGGTTTGGCCCGGCTCGTGGGCAGGGGGAGGCGGTCGCGTGGTATCGGGGCCGCCCGCGCGTGGCGAACTCAGGGGGCGACATCGCGCCCGCGTACGCCTTCGATCGTGTGCTCGATGCGGATTCCATTGGGCCACCACGAGCCGTGCCACTGTCCCTCGCCGTACATGTAGGGCATGGTCAGCAGGCGAAAAGGGATACTCTGGGCCGAGCCGTCGATGAATGCAGCCCGGACGATGTGCTTTGGGGTGAGCTGCTCCTCGATGGGGGGGAACATGCTTGGCGTGCTGTAGAGGATCGCCTTGTGAGCGGGGAAAGCGGCATTCCGCATGCCGGTCGGGCGCCACTGCCCGGGGCCGGTGCGTGTCTCGTATTGCCAGAACTCGGGTCGGGCGAGGAACGAAGCCGGGTAGTTGTAGGAACTGAACGCGGGATGGTGGCGGACGGCTGGGTCCCAGGCGCTGATAAAGGAGTCGTAGGCGTCGTTGTCGTAGTAGAGGTCGATGATCGGCCAGTGCCAGAGGTTCTTCGGCTCGAAATAGACGACATCAAGAAAGCCGAAGGCCGGATGATACAGACGCGTGGTTTTCGCCTCGGGATCCGTGTAGTAGAGGAATGAACCCTGGAAGTCATTCGTGTACATCGCGTGGATCTGGGCGTGGGAGCGCAGGTCGGCGAGGGGATCCGTGCGACGGGCACGATCGCGCAGTGTTCCCAGAGCCGGCAGAATCAGCCCGATCAGCAGGGCAACGAACGCGATCGTGATGATCGTTTCGATGAGCGTAAAGCCACCTCGGAGAGGCGTGGGACCCGTAGCAGTATGCCTCCTTATTGTCGGAGCGTGATGTCTCTCAACGGGCGCAAGAGTGACTCCGATTCCAAGCACGAACAGGAGCAGGGCATTCCGAGCGAGCAGGGCCGTAGCCGAGTGTCGGCTCTGTTCAAAGGCCAAGTGCTTGCCGAGACAACCGCAATCAGGCGGCGACGCCAGTATCCAATGGAGGGCAAATGCAAGTGAATACAGCCCGAGGAGTCCCGCTGCGGCTATCACAGCGTGTCGCCCGCCGCCGAGCAGAAACCACCATGAGGCAACTGCCAGCTCGGAGATGGGCACGCCGACCGTCAGGATGTTTCGGGCAGAATCAGGAAGAAGCGTCCATGTTTCGAGCGATTCATGGAACTCAGATAAGTCGACTGTTTTGAGAATGCCTGCGACGGCAATCACAAACATGACGGAGCAAACAAAGACATTCGCTATCCATCGGCGAAGCGTGAGGGCAGGCATGCGAGTGTTCATGGCGATCTACTGGCAGGATTGTCCACCTGTCTGCAGACAAGAGACGATAACAGTCTCTCGATCAACAGTGATGCAATTGCCGTTCGCGTCGGGGGCTCGAAAGACGACAAGGCAACTGGGGTTGATAGATTGCTGTTCGTCACCGGTGCCCTCTGGATCAGGCATCGGATTGCCGCATTGACCGCCGCCAAGCAACATGTCGGGGCATTCCGGGGTGCTATCGGTATAGTGGTTGCAGGCGCTGTCCGGAATGTCCTTGAAACAGCTACCGCCGCTGAGAACCGATTGACCGGAAGCTCCACTCCATGCCAGAATGGAAGCGAGAAGAACGGATGATGGATACAGTGAGAATGCCAAGGGTGAGCAGCGCATTGCGGAACCTCCTGTCTGACGAGGGCATGACGGTGCCATTCTATTTTCGTGCCGTGAATACTCGGATGGCGACGAGGGCGGCGCCAAGGAGTGCAGCAACTGACCAGCCGATAATGGTCCATGGAAAGCGTCGTCCGGGAGGAAGCATGCCCCGAGGAAGCGGGGTCTGGGTGGTGCCCGCCTCGGTCAGGTTGACGATGTGTTCCTGCCCGCTGCGGAAGTCGATCAGTGTCGTGACACTATCGAGAGGGCCGCGGATCGGGTCCGACTCGGCGGGGCGGCCCGAGACGACAGGCGTCCTTAGCAGAGATCGCATGCTGTCGGGGTCGATGATGCGCTCAACGGAGACAAGTTCCCGGGTTCGCAGGAGGCGTCCATCCGCGTTGCGTTCTTCGATGCGGGCACACCGCCAGTGTCCGAGAACCTCGTCGAATGTCCAGTCAAGAAAGGTCGTCTCCGAGCCGGTCGGGAAGGCCGTGGCTTCTTCAAGCACCGATCGACTGCAAAGGAGGCGGGACTGGTCGGGGGCATGTTCGACATCGTGTCGCCACTGCGTGTCATTCGGGAGTCGCAGGCGGATGATATCATTGGAAGCCGAAAGGATCGCAGCCTCATTGACGGGATATGCTCCCCATCCTGCGTAGATGAACCTCCGTATCTCGCCGATCGCGTCGGTCTTCATAAGTGATACATCGCGATTCGGTGGCGGTGGAAGATCGGCATCGTAGACCTCGGCAAATGTGGAGCTGAGCGTCCAGCGGTGGTCGTTGTTCTCTGCCGTATCGACATACAGCGCCTGATAGGGTTCATCGAGATTGCAACGCCAGTGATGGTCATCGAGGTACCACAATGTCCAGCGGCTTACATCAGGTGCATTGCGTCGCCGCAGCTCAACCTCGAGTCGCTTTCTGTCGGGGTGGTCGGGGCGTCCCTCGATGCGCCGACGAATATTCGCGATCTCGGCATCCGAGAGTCGGGGATGCTCCGTGACCTCGAAGCGAACCACGACAGCGCGTGGGAAAGCAAAGGTATGGGCGCGAGTCCAAGTCTCCTGAAATGCGTGCACGAGGTCAGGGTGGGTTCCGGGAGTCGGCTGGTTCACGCCGAGCACACAGGCGGCCGCCGTCAGTGCGAGGATCATGTCGATCCCTCCTGCTGGGCCTCTGGAGCTCCAATATACCGTGTCGGGGG
>WGEO01000143.1 GCA_015492715.1 Phycisphaerales bacterium
CTCCATGCTGGATGTCGAGCAGGCCGAGCAGGTCTACCAGCGGGCACCCAACGACCTCAAGCCGTTCATCTACATGGTGATGCGCGACCTGCTGGCCGCGGCTCCGAACCGCTCCGTCGCACTGGGCGGGCGCGATTTCGAGGAGGTCTTTCCGCAGCCCGAGGGCTACGAGCAGTTCGTGGCATGGTGGACCAATGCCCTGCGCGAACGCGAGCAGGCCGCCCGCAGACTGGGCGAGCAGCAGACGGCCCCGCCGGGACCGTAGAGTCGCCCGATTCCCGTTCCAGTTCGCCGTTGACCCCTTGACACATCGCCGGGAATGTGGCAGACTGGCGCGGTGAGACCGGCGGCCCGTCGAGGCTGTGCGGACAGGCGGCGTGCGGGCCGCCCCGAGCGCCCCATCACGGGGGCAGGAGGGCAGCATGTCGCGTCAAATCACTATTGGTATTGTGGTGGGTCTGCTCGCATGGGGAGGGTCGCCGGCCTCTGCCGGTGCGGCACGATCCATGATGGGCCAGGAGTCCTGCCCGGGTGAGGGCCTGCCAACCACCGCGTCGGACGGGGAATTGGAGAATTGGTTTGGCGCTGCCGTCAGCATGCACGGCAATACGGCCCTCATCGGAGCAAGCGCGCACGATGAAGTCATCAGGGATGAGGGGGCGGCGTATATCTTCGAAAGGGACGGGCCGGCCTGGAGAGAAACAGCAAAGCTGACGGCTCCGGACCCGCTCGAGGAAGATAAGTTCGGATGGTCGGTCAGCATCAGCGGAACTACCGCGGTTGTCGGTACTCCACTTGCCGATTTCGTCGCACGCGATGACGGTGCGGTCTACATCTTCGACAAGATCGAGGGTACCTGGGCATTTACGACAAAGCTCACCGCACCCGACGGGGCGCGCAGCGGTGACAACTATGGGTGGGCCGTGTCCCTGGACGGTGACACCCTGGCCGTCGGTGTGCCCGGCGATGACGACGACGGGGAGTCCTCGGGGTCTGTGTATGTCTACAAGCGACTGAACGGCCAGTGGTTCCTTCTCCAGAAACTCACGGCGCCCGACGCGAGCGCAGGCGATAGATTCGGGTTTGCGCTGTGTCTCAGGGGCGACAGACTCATCATCGGGGCGCCCGATGCCAGTCCCTTTGACGAATATCAGATCGGCAGGGCGTACCTATACGAGCGGGTCGGCAACACTTGGCAGTTCAAGAGTTTCTTGCCTAATGTGTCGGGAAACGACGGAGACAGATTCGGGCTAAGA
This sequence comes from Phycisphaerales bacterium, assembly GCA_015492715.1. Lineage (GTDB taxonomy): Bacteria > Planctomycetota > Phycisphaerae > Phycisphaerales > UBA1924 > S146-42. The sequence goes on from WGEO01000143.1 coordinate 1,257, forward strand.
GTTGCGATTGAGGGCCGGTGGGCATTCGTCGGCGCACCCGGTGATGATCGCGCAGGAGAAGGGGATGTCGGTTCTGTGCAGGTATTTCGTCGAGACAGTCAGGGGCGCTGGGAGGCCTTCGAGCGACTCGTTGCATCTGACCCAAGGCGAGCAAGCTGGTTCGGAGCTGCAATCGCGATCGAGGGTGGGAATGCGGTTGTCGGTGCACCGTTCAATAGGAATAATGGTGAGCTCTGGGGTGCGGCCTACACCTTCCGCCTGATCAACGGATCCTGGACGGAAACAGGGAGACTGGCCGCCGGGAATGGCGATGGACATCAAGACTTTGGGCTCTCAGTCGCCCTCTCTGGTGAGCGCTTTGTGGTCGGGGCTCCCAGCGCTTTTCAGCCGGACTTGGAGGGTGCCGCCTACTTCATGCACATCGAGCCCGATCCTTGCTGTCCCGACCTGAATCGTGACGGTATCCTCGACGCCGACGACTTCTTCCTCTTCCTCGACCTCTTCGCGGCCGAGGATCCGCACGCGGACTTCGTCGAAGACGGCAAGATCGACTCGGCGGACTTCTTCCGCTACACCGATCTCTTCGCCCGTGATTGTCCCTGATAGCTCGCGGACGGTGCGCTATTCGCTTGAGACCGAAGGGCGGGCCTGCTGCGCTGTGCCAGTATCGTCCTCGCCCCGGCGTCTCGCACAGGCACGCTTGCTCCAGACCTGCGCGCTCGTCACCAGCGCCAGCAGGAGCGCCCCGTTGGCCTGATGGGCCGTCGCAGCCAGAATCTCGGCGATCGGCACATCCTCGGCCTGACTCAGGCGCTCGGCGGTGGGCACGGGGCCACGATCTGCCCCACGCATCACGAGGATCAACGCGATGACGCCAAGGGCGAACTGCAGCCCGACGACGCCGAAGAGCGCACGCCCGATCCGTCGCATCCGCCTGCGATGGGCGTCCTGGGCGTGCTCGAGACTCACACACCCCGTCGCGCACAGCACGACCATGACCACAACCACCGCGCTGAAGCCCACATGCGTCCACAGGGCGTGCGAGCCGTTGGGCAGGTGGCGGAACAGGGCGCCGAAGATCAGTTGCACGATCACCGTGTGCGTCGCCGCCGTGCTGAACATCCGCAGCTTCCGCAGTTCGGGGTGTGTCGTCCGGGGCAGGGCGATCCAGGCGGGGCTCAGCCAGACGGCCTGGGCCACCAGTAATGCGAAGAAGATCTGGGCGAGCACGCCGTGGACGACACCCAGGGCGGCGGACTGCTCGGTGACGCGCAGCCCGCCGAGGACGCCCTGCACGATCACGAGCGCCATGAGGATGCCGGCCATCACACGCGTCCATGTGCGCCGATCGCGTGCGATGACGCAGAGCCCCAGGGCCATGGTCGTCAGCCCGACCATGGAGCCGAACAGGCGGTGTTAATGCTCGAGGAAGATGCGATGCTCGGTCATGAGGGCGACGGGGTAGAGAAACATGTTGGCGCCGTAGGTGCCGGGCCAGTCCGGGACGGCAAGCCCGCTCTCGCTGCTGGTCACCAGCCCGCCGACGAGGATCAACTCGCCGGTCGCCAGGGCGGCGACCCAGCCGAATCGGGCAAGCCAGGCCTGAGCACTGCTGTCTGGATGTTTCTTGGCGATGCGTCCACCCAGCCAGCCGCCGATGGCACCGCAGACCGCACAGGCAAGGAGAAACCCTCCTGCGATCAGCGGCGCCCCCGGCTTGAGTGAGGGGTCAATATTTTCACTGGGGGCAGGAGTCCCCTGTCCTGCCTCGGTGAGCATGGAGCCGAGCAGGATCAGATTGACGAGCCCGGCAAGGATCCCTGCGCCGATGCCGCTGCGCCAGTTGCCGCCGCCCAGTCTGCCCATCCATGCGATGGCAGCGATGAGCAGGGCGAGGATGATCCCCGCGATCAGGGGAGGGGGAAGATCCACGCCGGGCAGGTGCGTACAGAACCATGCGGCCCACATGACGGCCACGGCGGCGAACGCCGAGACGATCGTCGGCAGAAATGCGAGTCTGCGGTCGGGTGCGTCCGATAGAACCGGGTCAGACATACTCGTATCCCCGTAAGCGCCGGCAGGGGGGCGTCGGCATGGATGTGATTGCAAACGATTCTCAACTGTATCCGACGGGGTGTCCGTCGCTTGACCTTTCCGATATGGTCGCACATATTACGGTCCCACAGCAACCCGGGGATCGATTCCGGAGCCGTGGAATCCGGCGGGATGTGGGCTGATCGGGGTTTGCGGACTCCCGCGCCAGCGGGGGCCGCAGTTGGGTAGGAGCACACGATGGCCGGCTTGTTCCCGAAGTGGACCAACGCACTGCCCACCGTCACGGCGATGCTGGTGCTGGGTGGGCTGGTGACGACCGTTGCGGGCGTGTGGTACTACTTCACGCCCAAGTTCTGGGAGGTGGGTTACATGCCGGCCCAGCCGGGCAGCGGGTTCAACCACCAGCTGCACGCGGGCAAGCTGGGCATCGACTGTCGCTACTGCCACACGAAGATCGAGGAAAGCCCCGAGGCGAACATTCCCAATGTGGCGACCTGCATGGGATGCCACGCGGAGAATCGCCTGGACACGAAGTTCGTCAAGGATGCGAAGGTCCAGTTCATCCGCGACGCGTACGCGAAGAACGCGTCGATCGAGTGGCGTCGCGTGCACAAGCTGCCGGACTATGTGCGCAACTTCCCGCATCATGTGCATCTGAAGGCGGGCGTGAGTTGCTACTCCTGCCACGGGCAGATCATGGGCATGCCCGAGGTGTACCAGGCCCAGAGCCTGAGCATGGGCTGGTGTCTGGAGTGCCATCGCAATCCGGAGCAGCATCTCGTGCCGCCCGAGGATGTCACGAAGCTGACATGGGTCGAGCAGGAGTTGAAGGATCGCGCGAGCGGGCGTTCGAGCGTGGATGTGGAGGCGCTGGTTGCGTCGCTGCGTCGCGAGCCCCCGCAGTACTGTGGCGCCTGCCATCACTGATCGAGAGGACCGGCCGGCACATCGTCGGCCCTGCGAGCGCAGAATCATGGCACACCAGTCGCAATGTCCATCGACCAAGGGAAAGCGCTCACCCGCGCCGGCACGGGAGCTTGCGCGTGTGGGCGGGACCGGTCAGAAGCTCTGGCGCAGCCTCGACGAGGTCGCCGACACCCCCGCGTTTCGCGAGTTCGTCGAGCGGGAGTTTCCCGCGGGCGCCAGCGAACTGCTGACCTCCTCGCGGCGCGACTTCATGCGCCTCATGGGCGCGGGGCTGGCCCTTGCGGGTGCGGCGACGATTCCGGGGTGCCGACGCCCGGATCACAAGATCATGGCGTACTCGAAGGAGGTGCCCGAGGAGGCGATCCCGGGCAAGCCCATCTTCTACGCCACGAGCATGCCGATCCCCGGCGGGGGGGCCGAGGGGCTCGTGGTCGAGACGCACGAGTACCGCCCGACGAAGATCGAGGGCAATCCGCTCCACCCGGTCAATCAGGGCAAGAGCAGCATCTGGGCACAGGCGAGCGTGCTGGGCCTGTACGATCCCGATCGCCTGAAGCATCCGACCTATCGGGAGTCGCCCGACGCAGACGGCGAGGTGGCGACCTGGGACGACTTCCGCTACTGGTGGGAGCAGAAGGAGCACCTGTTCGAGCGCTTCGACGGGACCGGCGGGCAGGGGCTTGCCATCCTCGTCAATCGCAAGTCCAGCCCCTCGCGCGCGATCGTGCGCGACGCCCTGAAGAAGCGGTTCCCCAATGCCATCTTCGCGGTCCACGAACCGGCAGCGCCGGACGAGGCGATGCGGGGCTCGCGCGAGATCTTCGGCAGGCCCATGCGTGAGCGGCTGCGTCTCTCGCAGGCACGCACGATCGTGTCGATCGATCGCGACTTCCTGAATACCGCGACGATGGGTGAGCCCGATGCGCTCGTCAATGCCCGCGAGTTCGCCGCATCCCGGCGAGTCCTGCACGCGGGTGATCCGATGAGCCGCCTGTATGTGGCAGAATCCGGGTTCAGCCTGGCGGGCGGGCAGGCGGACCATCGGGTGGCGCTCTCACCCAGCCGCCTGAGCGCATTTGCCGTGCTGCTGGCCCGTCGCGTGCTCGAGCGTCTGGACGACGCCCCGGAACTGGCGCAGGCTCTGGCGCGGGTGGATGCAAACGCGGGCGACGACATCGACGAGAAGATGCTCGATGTGATCGCCGACGAACTGGTCGAGCATCGCGGGAAGGGTGTCGTGCTCGTCGGGCACACACAGCCCGCGCCGATCCACGCCCTGGCGCACGCGTTGAACCGCGTGCTGGGCAATGTCGGGCGCACGGTCGGGTACTACCCGATCGACGATCCGGACGAGCAGAGCCTGTCGACCGAGGGCGTCCGCGCGGTCGCCTCGGCGATCGAGTCCGGCGCGATCGACACGCTGATCTGCATCGAGTGCAATCCCGTCTACGACGCGCCCGGCGAGCTGGCCTTCGGCGACCTCTTCCGGCGGGTGCAGAACACGATCACGCTCGATCACCGCCTGACGGAGACCGCCGCGGCGAGCCGGTGGTCGCTCAACGGCACGCACTTCCTCGAGAGCTGGGGCGACACGCGAGCGATCGACGGCACCATCGCCCCCATCCAGCCCATGATCGCCCCGCTGTACGAGCCGGCGATGAGCGAGATCGAGTTCCTCGCGTGGCTCAGCGGCGATGCGCGGTTCACCGACGCGACGGACGACACGGGCCAGCCCCGCTACGACGGTCGCAAGATCGTGCGTGAGGCGTGGAAGGCCTTGGGCCTGTCGGCTGGGGCATCCGACGACGCGTTCCGCCGCGCCCTCCACGACGGCATCGTCGCAGGAACCGGGGGCCAGTGGAGCGACGGCGGGGTGCCCCGCCAGCAGGTCTTCCAGCGTGCGGCGGCGTCGCTCGCCCGACTCACGCTCGACTCGCCCGGCGCCGATGGCTTCGAGGTCGTGATCGACACGGGCATGGTCGCCGACGGGCGATTCTGCAACGACGCCTGGCTGCACGAACTGCCTCAGATCGGGACGCGTGTGGCATGGGACAACCCGCTGCTGATCAGCCCACAGGCAGCCGAACGCCTGGGCGTGCTGCCCGACCCATACATCGAGAAGGAGCCCAAGGCCCGTGTCGTGAGCCTGACGCATCAGGGACGCACGATCGAGGTGCCCGTCTGGATCCTGCCGGGCATGGCCGACAACACCGCCATCCTGACGCTGGGCTACGGGCGGACGAAGGTCGGCGTCGTGGGTGAGGGCGTCGGCTTCGATGCCAACCCGATCCGGGGTGCCGACGGGGCCCGCGTGCTCGCAGGCGCACGCATCGCCAAGGCCGGACGCGACTACTTCATCGCCAGCACACAGAACCACTGGTCGCTGGAGGGGCGCACGGCGATCGTCCGCCAGCTCGACAAGAAGTGGTTCGACAAGTATGCGGATGACCCCGTCGAGGTGGTGCCCGACGAGATCTATTCGCAGTTCGAGAAGAAGCTGAACCTGGCGGAGAAGCTCGGCGAGCTGACGCACACCCCGCCGAACATCAGCGCCTATCCCAACCCATTCAACGAGAGTCCGGCGGATCCGGCGCCCGGCTCGCGCTACAGCCGTCGCCCACAATGGGGCATGTCGATCGACATGACGACCTGCACGGGTTGCGGCGTCTGCACCATCGCGTGCCAGAGCGAGAACAACATCCCCGTGGTGGGCAAGAAGGAGACCGCCAAGGGACGCGAGATGCACTGGATCCGCGTGGACCGTTACTTCACGGGCGAGGACCCCTTCCACCCGGAGGAGATGGTCCACCAACCGGTGCCCTGTGTCCAGTGCGAGAACGCCCCGTGCGAGACTGTGTGCCCCGTCAACGCGACGAGCCACGGCCCCGAGGGCCTCAACCACATGGCCTACAACCGCTGCATCGGCACGCGGTACTGCGCCAACAACTGCCCCTACAAGGTCCGGCGATTCAACTGGATGGACTACGGGCAGGTCAAGTTCAACGGCGGATATGTCGGGCAGAAGACCATGAGCGCCCTGGGCATCGCCCCCGAGAACCAGAACCTCATCCCGCCCCGCCTGCGCAAGCGGATCGACGAGATCGCCCGGATGAAGAAGAACCCCGATGTCACCATCCGCGGGCGAGGCGTGATGGAGAAGTGCACCTACTGCGTGCAGCGGATCAACGCGGCCCGCTACGAGACCAAGCTCCGCGATCTGGAGCACATCCCCGACGGCTTCTTCCAGACCGCCTGTCAGCAGGCCTGTCCGAGCGATGCGATCGTCTTCGGCGACCTGCTCGACACCGAGAGCAAGGCCCGCAAGATGCGCGATAATCCGCGGAGTTACCTGCTGCTCGGATACCTCAACACGCGTCCGCGGACGACCCACATGCTGCGGGTCCGCAACCCGCACCCGGATCTGATCAGCCCGGAGCGACGCGACAGCGATCCGCTGGCCCACGGGGGTGGCCACCACGACGACCACTCGTCGGAGCACGCCCCCGTGGAGCACGACAACGGTCACGGCGAGCCGCACGCCGAGCCCGCGGGGCACGGCGAGGGCGGCGGACACAGTTTCCTGCACATCCCCGGCAGGCGCAGCGAGGATGAGGGCTACGCCCTGAGCCTGCGCGTCCTTGCCTCCAGTTCGGGAGTCACGGCATGAGCGCGATCCATCCCGATCAGCCACTCGAACGCGTCGTCGCGCCCGATGATGTCGGCGACGGCTCGCTCGTCGAGGACCCCGCGGTCCGTCCGCCGCTGGTGTTGAACAACCGGTCCTTCGGTGAGCTCACCGAGATCGTCTGCGGCTACGCGGAGAACCCGTATCCCGACAAGCGGCTCCTCCTGCTGCTCGGGCTCGCCGCCCTGTGTGCGGGCGTCGGCGGGCTGATGATCCTCTACCTGATCATCACCGGCGTGGGTGTCTGGGGTCTGACCAATCAGGTCGACTGGGCGTGGGACATCACCAACTTCGTGTTCTGGATCGGCATCGGACACGCCGGCACGCTCATCAGCGCCATCCTCTGCCTCTTCAAGCAGAAGTGGCGCACCGCGGTGAACCGCTCGGCGGAGGCGATGACCATCTTCGCCGTCATCTGCGCCGGTCTCTTCCCGGCGATCCATGTCGGTCGAATCTGGTTCATCTGGATGGTCTTCCCCCTGCCCAACTCCAACGCGATCTGGCCCAACTTCCGCTCCCCGCTGCTGTGGGATGTGTTCGCCGTCAGCACCTACTTCACCGTCAGCCTCCTGTTCTGGTACATGGGCCTGATCCCGGACATGGCGAGCCTGCGCGATCGGGCCCATCGTCGCCTGCTGGGTGCCCGCAGGCGCGGCGACAAGCCCGCCCTGCCCGACCTGATCCGCGCGTATGTCTTCGGTGCGCTGAGCGCCGGCTGGCGATTCAGCAGCCGCCACTGGCATCGCTACGAGGTCGCCTATCTCATCCTCGCGGGCATCAGCACGCCGCTCGTGCTCAGCGTGCACTCCATCGTGTCCTTCGACTTTGCCACGAGCGTGACGCCCGGCTGGCACACGACGATCTTCCCGCCGTACTTCGTCGCCGGTGCGATCTTCGGCGGATTCGCGATGGTGCTCTTCCTGCTCGTGCCCGCCCGCGAGCTCTACCCGAACATGAAGGACATCCTCACGCTCCGCCACCTGGAGAACATGGCGAAGATCCTGCTCGTGACGGGCATGATGGTGGGCTTCGCCTACTCGATGGAGTTCTTCATCGCCTGGTACAGCGGCAACGAGTACGAGTCGTGGGTCTTCGCCCACAACCGTGCCATCCCGATCTGGCTCAGCGAGGACGGCGCGCCCTACTGGTGGGCCTACTGGACCATGATCTTCTGCAATGTGCTCTCGCCCCAGATCTTCTGGAAACGGAAGTTCCGCACGAACCCGCTGGCGATCTGGATCGTCGCGCTGCTGGTGACCATCGGCATGTGGTTCGAGCGATTCGTCATCATCGTCACCAGCCTCCACCGTGCCTTCATCCCGGGCGAGTGGCACATGTTCTATCCCACGCCCGTGGACATCCTGACCTTCGTCGGCTCGTGCGGCATCTTCCTCACGCTCTTCCTCCTGTTCATGCGGTTCCTGCCGATCTTCGCGATCGCCGAGCTCAAGGCCGTCACGCCCCAGGCCCATCGTCACCACCATGACGACGAGGAGGCCCACTGATGATCGCCGTTACCGACTACTTCCCGTTCCTCAAGCCGTTCCTGCCCGCGGGGCTGCAAGCGCCGCCGAGCCGCTTCCGCACCAGCGATGGCAAGCCCGTGGCGGGCCTGCTGGCCCAGTTCTCGACGGTCGATGCCGCCTGCGACGCCGCCGAGAAGGTCCGCGACGAGGGATACACCGTCTGGGACCTGCACTCGCCGTTTCCGATCCACGGCGTCGAGGAAGTCATGGGATTCAAGCGGACCAAGCTCCCGCTGATCTCGGGCGTCGTGGGGCTGACCGGTGCCGGGCTCGCGTGGCTCATGCAGTGGTGGATGAGCCAGAACTACGAGATCATCGTGCAGGGCAAGCCGCCGACCGCTTGGGAGCCCTTCGTGCCCATCATCTTCGAACTGGGCGTGCTGCTGACGGCGTTCGCGACGCTGGGCGCCATGTTCGCCATGAACGGTCTGCCCCGCCCGCACCATCCGCTCTTTGCCCACGAGCCGTTCCTGTCCGCCAGCGACGACAAGTTCTTCGTGTATATCGAGGCACGCGATCCCAAGTTCGACATGGAACGCACGCGTGCACTGCTGGAATCCACCTCCCCCGATGGCGAGGTCGCCGTCATCGAAGACGAGGAGGCGTGAGGTCATGACGATGCGAAGCCATATCCGACTGGCGGTCGTGCTCGCGATGGTGGCCCTGTCGCCCATGGTCGCCTGCCGGGGCGACCGCTCCGACAAGCCGCCCCGCCAGTTCCTGCCGGACATGGACGATCAGCAGCGGTGGAACCCGCAGTCGCTGACGAAGTTCTTCCCCGACAAGCGCACCATGCGCACGCCCGTCGTCGGGACCGTCGCCTTCGGCATGCGCTCCATCGTTCCGCCCGAGGGCGACGAGCCGTGGAAGCAGATCGTTCGGGCTCAGCGCGACGATCTGCTCCGGGCCGATCCGCAGCACTATCTCGGCCTGACGCGCCAGATGGACCCCGCCGAGGCCTGGCAGATCGATGCCCCCGGGCTGTTCGTCGAGACCATCCCCATCAAGGTCGACCTCGACCTGATCCGGCGGGGACAGGAACGCTTCAACATCTACTGCGCCGTCTGCCACGGCTACGCCGGCGAGGGCGGGGGCGTCAACGAGACGGGGATGTTCGGCGGGATGGTCGGCAGACGATGGTCGTACGCCGTCCCCAGTTTCCATGACCCCAAGTACCTGCCCACCAGCAGCGAGCGGACCGGACGAGACGGATACATCTTCTACACCGCCCGCTACGGCGTGGAGTTCGGCGGGAAGATGCCCGGCTACGCCCATGCCCTGAGCATCGACGACACATGGGCAATCGTGGCCTACATCCGCGCCCTCCAGGAATCCTGGAACGGCACGCTCGCCGATGTCCCCGAGGAACAACGCCGCGTCCTCGAACGCCAGCGCGGCGGGATCGCCCTGCAAGACACACGCGGAGGCACGCGATGAGCCAGATCACGGCAGAGGCCTACGCCCAGAAACTCGACAAGATCGCGCGACACCCCGCGATGAGCGACGACAACATCCGCCTGCGCGCAGGCGCGGGCGATGCCCCGAGCACCGTGCTCATCGCCATCGGCGTCGTCGCCCTCGCGGCCACGATCGCCGGTGGATTCGTCTACCGCATCGAGCATGCACTCGCCGCCTTCGAGATCGGAGCCGTCACCGTCACGGCCCTGAGCCTCGGGGCCATGTTCTGGATCATGGTCTCCTACCTCGTCAACGCGGGATGGATGGTGACCGTCCGACGCCAGATGGAGCATGTCATGATGATGCTCCCCCTGTGCGTCGTGCTCATGGCCATCGTCGCCGTCATCGAATACTCCCAGGGGGCGTCCTGCTCCGCTGGATGGGCATCGACCCGGCGACCAGCCACCTGCTTGAGAAGAAACAGGGGTTCCTCAACCCCAACTTCTTCCTGCTCCGCTTCGTCGTCTATGTCGGATTGTGGATGATCATATCCACAACACTCTGGCGCAACAGTATCACGCAGGACGAGACCGGCGACCGCTGGCTCACCAATCGCAGCCGATTCACCAGCGCCTGGGGCATGCTCGTCTTCGCCCTGACCTGCGCCTTCTTCGCCTTCGACTTCCTCATGTCGATGGACTACCGCTTCTTCAGCACCATGTGGGGCGTCTACTACTTTGCCAGTTGTGCCCTCGGGGCCGTCGCTGTCACCCTCATCATCCTCTGCTGCCTGCGCTCCATCGGCCGCCTGACGGGCCTGGTCACCAGCGAGCACACCCACGATCTGGGCAAACTGCTCTTCGGATTCACCGTCTTCTGGGCCTACATCTCCTTCAGCCAGTACTTCCTCATCTGGTACGCCAATATCCCCGAGGAAACCATCTGGTTTACCCACCGCAAGACCGGCGGGTGGGAAAATGTCGCGGGCATGCTGGCCATCGGGCACTTCGTCATCCCGTTCCTCATCCTGCTCTTCCGCGATGTCAAGCGACATGCACTGGGCGCCGCGATCGTGGCCGCCTGGATCCTCTGCATGATCGTCCTCGATATGACCTGGGTCATTCGACCCATGGTGTATCTGGGCGACCTCGCAGAGGCGAATCCCGGCGTTGCCGGCTGGTGGGTGGACATCGCCGGCATCGTCGCCGTGTTCGCGATCTGGTCGGGATTCCTCATCAGGAGAATCGCTGCCCACCCGCTCGTTCCCATCAAGGACCCCCGTCTCGATGAGGCGCTCCACCACAAGAACTATGTCTAGAACGATTCCAAACTGACACAATGTGGACTATTCTTGTCGAACAAGAACAGATCCTGTGAAACTGGAAGCCAGATCATGAGCCACCACGAGCCGACCTATCTACCGCATGAGCATGAGGAGCCGGATCCCTGGCATCAGCACACGCCGGAGGAGGGGCTCCCGCAGGAGGAGCATGCGGCTCATGCCAACACGCGTGTCCTGCTGGGCGTGTTCATCTTCATGGTCGTCTTCCTTGTCGTCTCGGTCACCGTGACGGTGATCTACTTCAACCGGCACATCATCCACCTGAGACAGGCCAACCTCGAGACGACCGAGCTGGCGGCTCAGCAGCTCGAGTACCAGTCGCGCTCCTTCAACGACCTCGAGCAGTACGCCTGGCAGGACCCGCAGGAGGGCATCGTCCGCATCCCGGTCTCCAAGGCGATGGAGAAGGTGGTCCAGCGATATCAGCAGCAGCAGGAGGGCACGCCCGGCGATGGCTGATCGTTCGCGCCTCATCCCGCTCCGTCCGATCTCGGCGAGGTTCGCGCACCTGGGTGCCTTGTGCGTCTGCGCGCTGCTCATGGCTGTTCCTGCGCGCGCACAGATCATCAGCAAGGAACTACCCGAGCAGGCCCAGGGCGTGGAGGTCGAGGAGAGGCTCGGCGAGCGGATCCCCCAGCCCCTGATGGTCCAGACCTCCGAGGGGCTTGCGGTCGATCTCTGGGACTATTTCGACGGCAAGCGTCCGGTGGTGCTCGTGCTGGGCTACTACACCTGTCCGCTCATCTGCCCGCTGACCTTCGAGACCCTCGTGCGGGCGCTCAACGGCGTAGACTACACGGTCGGCGAGGACTTCCAGGTGCTCGCCGTCAGCTTCGATCCGTCGAACACGGTCGAGGACGCCCGGGAGAAGAAGGCGGTCGCCCTTGCCGGGTATGATCGCGAGACGACGCCCGAGATCGAGCGCGGCTTCCTGTTCTCGATCGCCAGCGAGTCCAACGCGAGGCGTCTGGCGGATGCCGTCGGCTATCGCTACAAGAAACTGGCCAACGGGGAATACTCACACCCGGTGGCGCTGGTCGTGCTGACGCCCGACGGGCGGGTGAGCCGGTACATCTATAGTTTCGATTACACGCCGCGCGACATCAAACTCGCCCTGCTGGAGGCGACGCAGGGTCGGATCGGCAAGTCGATCGGCGACAGTTTCCTGCACTTCTGCTTCGCATACAACCCGCAGGAGGGGGCATTCACGCTCCAGGCGATGCGGGTCATGCAGCTGGCGGCGGTCGCGACGATGATCCTGCTGGGCGGGCTCATCGGCGGGCTGCTGCTGACCTCGCGCCTGCGGCGGCGCGGGAATCGCAAGGACCGGACGACGACCCGGGCGATGGGAGTTGCCACATGATCGGCGCACTGCTTGCGAACTCCGGATTCTGGACGCGCGTCTTCTTCCGCGAGAAGGGATCGGCGACCTATTCCCACGGCGCCGATGTCATGTTCCTCGGGCTCTGGTGGTTCAGCGTCTTCTGCTTCGTCGGGCTCATCGGCACGATGATCTACTTCGTCATCAAGTACCGCCGGCGACCGGGCAGGCCCGCGATGATCAGCGCCAGCCACAACAATGTCATGGAGATCACATGGACGGTGATCCCGACGATCATCGTCGTTCTCATCTTCATCGCGGGGTTCCGCGCCTACGCGGCACAGATCGTGGCGCCCGCGGGCACGCTCAATCTCGACCTGAGCGCCAAGAAGTGGGCGTGGGACATCACCTACCCCAACGGCTCGGGCGCCACCGAGAGCACCAAGCCCAACCAGATGGGCGCGCTGGAGGTGCCCATCTATGTCATTCCCGAGGACACCCCCGTCAAACTCACCATGAGCAGCGAGGATGTCATCCACAGCTTCTGGATCCCGGACTTCCGGTTCAAGCAGGATGTCTTCCCCAACCGCTTCACGACCTACTGGTTCCAGACCGAGCCGCTCAAGGAGACCGACCGCGACAACCCGGACCTGCCCTACCCGAACAAGGAGCACTGGCTGTTCTGCGCCGAGTACTGCGGCGACAATCACTCCGAGATGGCAGCCATCATCCGCATCGTCCCGCAGGAGGAGTTCACCAGGTGGATGAGCGAGCCGTTCGACAAGGGCATGTCCCTCGTCGAGGTCGGCAGCATCCTCTACAAGACCAAGGGCTGCGTGCAGTGCCACTCCGTCGACGGCTCGGACAACACGGGACCGACCTGGAAGAATCTGTTCGGCTACGAGGTGGCCTACTCGAACGCCGATTCGTGGACGATCGACGAGAACGCGATCCGCGAGGCCATCTACAACCCCGGCGTCAAGATCCGCCAGGGATACAAGAACCAGATGCCCACCTACCAGGGGCGGATCAACGACAAGGAACTTCGCGCCCTCATCGCCTACATGAAGTCGCTCAGCGACAAGGCAGGTGAGTTCGACGCCTCCCAGACATGGGGCGGCGCAGGTCAGGCGGGCGGCTGAGAGGATACACGCACACCACGCAGAGGCGATTGACCATGAGCAGCGAGCACACACACGACGCCCATCACGAGGGAAGCTACCTGACGCCCGCCGGCGGTGTCTGGGCAACCATCAAGCAGTGGGCATTCACCGTCGATCACAAGAAGCTCGGCGTGATGTACATGACGAGCGTCCTGATCCTGTTCTTCATCGGCGGGATGGCGGCGCTGGGCGTGCGCCTGGAGCTCTGGGAGCCCGTGCGCGTGCAGGTCACGCAGACCGTCAACGATCAGGGCGAGACCGTCGAGACGCGCACCGTCACGGGGCAGTTGTTCAACGCGGGCAAGGTCCAGCCCGTGCCCGTGCTCGACGAGCAGGGTAACCCCGTGCTCGATGACGAGGGCAACCCCGTCTTTCGCAACGAGCTCGTCAAGAACCTGAACACCGGCAACGAGACCTACAACCGCCTCTTCACGCTCCACGGCGCGATCATGGTCTTCATGGTCATCATCCCCAGCATCCCCGCCGCGCTGGGCAACTTCTTCCTGCCCATCATGCTCGGGGCCAAGGATGTCGCCTTCCCCCGTCTGAACCTGCTGAGTTGGTACATCTATGTCTTCGGATCGATCTTCGCCATCGCGAGCGTGCTCGCGGGCGGGGTGGACACGGGCTGGACCTTCTACACGCCGTACTCGACCACGACCGACGCCGATCACTGGCGCGTCGTCTTCATGATCCTCGGCGCGTTCATCCTGGGCTTCAGTTCGATCCTGACCGGGCTGAACTTCATCGTCACGGTGCACAAGCTCCGCGCCCCGGGCATGGGCTGGTTCGACATGCCCCTCTTCGTCTGGGCGATCTACGCCACCGCCATCATCCAGGTGCTGGCGACCCCCGTCATCGGCGTGACCCTCCTGCTGCTGACCATGGAGCGCATCCTTCACATCGGGATCTTCGATCCGCGCCTGGGCGGCGACCCCGTGCTCTTCCAGCACTTCTTCTGGTTCTACTCCCACCCCGTCGTGTATGTGATGATCCTCCCGGGCTTCGGCATCCTCAGCGAACTGCTGACCGTGCACAGCCACAAGCGGATCTTCGGCTATCGCGCCGTCGCCTACGCGTCCATGGGCATCGCCGCCGTCAGCTTCATCGTCTGGGGCCACCACATGTTCACGGCCGAGGGTGAACTCGCCGCCGTCGTCTTCAGCGCCCTGACCTTCCTCGTTGCCATCCCGACGGGCGTCAAGATGTTCAACTGGATCGCGACGCTCTACAAGGGCTCGATCGAGATCAACACGCCCATGTTCTACGGGCTCGCCGTGCTCTTCCTGTTCGCCATCGGCGGCCTGACGGGCCTGCCCCTGGCCACCCTCGCAACCGACATGCACCTGCACGACAGCTACTTCGTCGTCGCCCACTTCCACTACACCATGATGGGCGGCACGATCATCGCCTTCGTCGGCGGCATCTTCCACTGGTGGCCCAAGATGTTCGGGCGCATGTACAACGACCGCCTCGCCCTCACCGGCGCCGTGCTCGTCTTCATCGGGTTCAATGTCACCTTCTTCACGCAGTTCTTCCTCGGCACGCAGGGCATGCCCCGCCGCTACGCCAGCTATGTCGACGAGTTCCAGACGCTCCACCAGATCTCGACCGTCGGCTCGTGGATCCTGCTGGCGGGATTCCTCATCGAGGCCGCGGCGCTCATCCAGTCGCTGATCAACGGCCCCAAGGCCCCGCCGAACCCGTGGGGTGGCCTGACGCTCGAGTGGACCACGGAGAGCCCGCCCATCGAGCACAACTTCCACCACGAGCCGATCATCAAGCACGGCCCGTACGACTTCGACTGCGTGGTTCCACCGCACTGGGACCCGAAGGACTACCCGCTGGAGGAAGGCGCCGCCGAGCGTGCCGCCGCGGCCCACTGACCGTCCCACCCGGAGCAGAGCACCCCTGACGCATCAGGATCGCACCCATGAGCACCATCAGCACGGACAAGGGCGAGCGCACCCCGCTGTGGCAGCGGATCACGCACGCGCACCACTTCCGCTCGCACGACGAAGAGTTCGACGCGTGCAAGATCGGCATGTGGCTCTTCCTCACGACCGAGATCCTGCTCTTCAGCGGGTTCTTCTGCGCCTACGCCATCTATCGCACCATGTACCCCGAGGCGTTCCAGGGCGGCAGCCACCATCTCGACTGGCGATGGGGCTCGCTCAACACCTCCATCCTCCTCCTGTCCAGTTTCACCATGGCCCTGTCCATCCGCAACGCCCAGCTCAACCAGCAGTTCTGGGTGAAGTTCAATCTCCTCTTCACCGCATTCTGCGGCATCCTCTTTGCCGTCATCAAGTTCGCCCTCGAGTACGGCCCCAAGTGGTCCCAGGGCAAGAGGCCCGGCGCCCTCTACGACTATCCCAACCCCTCGCATCCCTCCGAACCCATCTGGTGGAGCGTGTACTATGTCGCCACCGGCACGCACCTCCTCCATGTCCTCGTCGGCGTCGCTGTCATCCTCGTCATCTTCTATCGTGCCACCAGGGGCATGTACGGCCCGCGCCACTACACGGGCATCGAGATCACGGGCCTCTACTGGCACCTCGTCGACCTCATCTGGATCTTCCTCTTCCCCCTCCTGTACCTCATCCACTGAGCCGGAGCACGCACCATGAGTCAGGCCAAACCCGCGTTCGATCCGCTCGACCCGCACGGCTTCCACACCGGCGACACGCACGGGCATGTCATCGTCTCGCTGCGAACGCTCCTGGGCGTGCTGATCGCGCTCCTCGTGCTGACAGTCCTCACGGTCTTCGCCAGCCGCTTCGAGGTCTTCATCGCCGAGGCGTTCCAGGTCGAGGTGCCCCAGAGTGTCAATGTCCTCATCGCGATGAGCATCGCCGTCATCAAGGGCCTGCTCGTCGTCCTGTTCTTCATGCAACTCCGCTACGACTCGCCCCTCAACGCCATGATCTTCGCCTTCTGCCTGCTCACCATGGGCATCTTCCTCTCCTTCACCGCGCTCGACCTCTTCACCCGCGAGGCCGTCGACCGCATCAAGGAGGGCGAGATCGTCGCCGGCGGACTGGGCAACTTCACCCGCGAGGAGATGGTCTTCGACGAGGTCCACGGACACTGGGTCAAGCAGAAGGTCACCGTCAGCAACACGCCCGTCTATCTCCACGCCAAGACCCGCACGCGCCCGCCTGACGACAAGCACGCCGCCCACCACGACGACGAGCATGTGCTCGCAAGCGATGCCAACACCTCGATCCCGATGAAGGGTCTGCTGCTCTTTGCCCCGCAGTCGCATGGACCGGGCGATCACAGCGAGCCGGCCCAGAGCCCGGCCCCCGGCATCGAGCACGCGCCCGAGCAAACTCCCGCAGAGCCCGCACCCGCGGGCGGAGGACACTGATTCCGACCCCACGCAGAACCCGTCTGGCCCTTCTCATCCTGGCCGCATGCAGCCTCGCGGTCTTCGTCGTCAGCGTTGCCACACTCGTCAAGCGGATCGCCCACGCCAACGAGCAGGCCCCGCCAACCCTCTACTACTTCCGCCCGCTGAACCAGACCTCGTTCACCTTCGCCGGACGACCCGTCGAGATCACCGATAACCTCGCCGATGACGGCACGGGCACACTGACCCTGCGCTACGGCGACGATTCGGTCACCATTCCCGTCTCCATCCCCGCACGCTTCCGCCTGCCCGGGCTGGCAACCCACGCCGACTGGCTCCGCCTCGTCCTCATCAAGAAGGGCGAACAGTTCGACCCCGAGCAGGCCCGCACCGACCGTC
>WGEO01000144.1 GCA_015492715.1 Phycisphaerales bacterium
GAGACGCGGTTCTCTGCGTGGCACATCGAAGGCGAGCGTGGCGCCGATGGGCGGCAAGAGCCCGTGGGACGGGGTATACCCCGTCCCACGGGCTCTTGCCGCCCATCGGCGCCACGCTCGCCTTCGATGTGCCACGCAGAGAACCGCGTCTCAGCCTGCCCCCTCGGCGCCCGTATCCAACGGGACATGGCGGACCAGGATGGCATCCGTTCCCTCATGGGTGATCGTCTGGTAGCGGGCGATCCAGTGCGTGCGATTGCCCTTCGGAGAGACCAGCGTGTACCGCTGCTCCGTCTCCAGGCCGTTGCGCGCCGCGTCCAGGGCACGCAGCGCGCGCATCGCGTCGTCATTCCCGCGGGCCGCGACCAGAACCTCGCGATAGTTGGACCCCACGAATGCCTCGCCTCGGTGCTGATGCGCCATGGCACGCGCGATCCAGCCGGTGTTGACCAGCAGGATCGTCCCGTCCATCGCCAGCACGCAGGCCGGCGAGGGCGAGACGAAGTCGTCCTCACGCATGAGCGAAGGCGCGCCCCGTGCGATCGACGACGCACAGACGAGATAGGCCGCGAAATCACCCCGCGCCACCCGCCGATCGTGTCCCCGCATCGCGTGGACGATCCCGCTGAGCAGGTCGCACGACGAAACAGGCTCGTCGGGCGTGGGGCCGTGATCCCCCTCGGTCTCGAGGAACAACCGGCGATCGATCGACTCGTCGAACCGGAAGACCTGGTAGTGCAGGCCGTCGCGCAGATACTCGCCCGACTCGACGGTCCCGCCGATCGTGACATACTCCCCTTCCATCGTCGCCAGGAGCACCTCCCCCGTCGCACCCGGGTGGAGAAAGGTCGCGCTCAGCATGCCCACGCTCGTATCGCTGAGATCCACCGCCCGAACCACGGCACGGATCGGCACACCCCCGGGGCTGCAGACCTCGACCGCCAGCGGCACGCTCGGTCGATAGGGCGCACACGGCGCCCCCCGACAGGTCCGCTCGCACAGCGTCTGGATGTCGAGTTCACAGGATCTGGAGATCCAGTTTGAGAAAGAGCGGTTGCCGATCGTTGTCGTGAGCATTCATTCATCCCCCATACAGGGGATTTCGTCCCCCGAATGGGGGGCTGGTTGACAGGATCGCAGATCCATGTCGCACGCCGGCGCGCACGCGATTCAGGACGCACATGTTTCCACAGAACCCCAGTTATACGGACGGGTCGGCGATGCGCAGATCCAGCGCTGAGGGCGTCCGGCGGCGACTCGCCTTCTGTTCGGGTATGCTTCTCCCCATGCTGACGCGTGTGCAGAGCTCCCTGCTGTCGGGCATCGACGCCCTGCCCTGCGAGGTCGAAGTGGATCTCGACCCGCGCGATGCGGCGAGGCGGGAGGTCGTCGTCGGACTGCCCGACGCCGCCGTCAAGGAGTCGCTCGAGCGGGTCCGCAGCGCCATCGCCAACGCGGGATATGAGAATCCGATCGGGCGTCTGCTCGTGAATCTCGCCCCGGCGGATGTGCGCAAGGAGGGGCCGGTCTACGACCTGCCGATCGCCGTCGCGCTGCTCCTGGCAACGGGTGCCATCCGCGACGGGCAGGCAGGCGGGCTGGACCATCGTCGGTATCTCTTCGCGGGCGAGCTTGCTCTGGACGGGCGGCTACGCCCCATCAAGGGTGCGCTTGCGATCGCCAGCCTTGCCCGTGAGCGGGCGATGGACGGCGTGATCGTCCCCGCCGACAATGCGCCCGAGAGTGCGATCGTGGACGGCGTCGAGGTGCTGGGCGTGCACACGCTCAGCGAGGTCGTCGGGCTGCTCAACGGCGAACTCGAGCCCCAGCCCACGCCGCACCCGGATATCGCCGGGATGCTGCGCACGGCAGAGCCGGAGATCGACTTTTCCCAGATCCGTGGGCAGGAATCGGTCAAGCGGGCGATCACGATCGCCGCCGCCGGCGGGCACAACCTGCTCATGATCGGACCTGCCGGAAGCGGCAAGACCATGATGGCCAAGGCGCTGCCCGGCGTGCTCCCGCCCCTGACCACGGAAGAGGCGATCGAGATCACGCGGATCTACTCGGCGGCGGGGGAACTCCGGGGCGGACAGGGGCTCGTCACGATGCGCCCCGTGCGCACGCCGCACCACACCGCCTCCAGCGCCGCGATCGTGGGTGGGGGCATCGTGCCGCGACCGGGCGAGATCAGCCTCGCCCATCGTGGCGTGCTGTTCCTCGACGAACTGGCGGAGTTTCCGCGCTTCGTGCTCGAGACCCTGCGCCAGCCCATGGAGGACGGGGTGGTCACGATCGCACGCGCCCAGCAGACGGTGCGCTTTCCGGCGTGCTTCATGCTCGTCTGCGCCCTGAACCCCACGCCCAGGGGCGATGTCGCCCCCGGCGAGGTCGGCAGGCGCGAGATGGAACGCTACCTCTCGAAGATCAGCGGCCCGCTCGTCGATCGCATCGATATCCATGTCGAGGCCCCACGCGTGCCCGTCGAGCACCTCCAGCGGGCAGCGAATGGGACCGGCACACGCGAGATGCGCGAGCGCGCCCTGGGCGCCCGCGAACGCCAGATCGCCCGCCAGGGATGCGCCAATGCGGCCCTGACCGGAAAGCAACTCGACGAGTATGCGCCCATGGACGACCCTGCGCGCACGCTGCTGGCGGGTGCCATGAAGGAGCTCGGACTCAGTGCGCGCGCCTACGACAAGATCCGGCGGATCGCGCGCACGATCGCGGATCTTGCAGCCTGCGACACGATCCAGACGGAGCACATCGCCGAGAGCGTGCAGTACCGCCTGCTCGACCGTCGGATGTGAGTCAGCCGCCCGCGCAAGATGGGCATGATGCGGAAGACGCCGTGCCGGATCGTCCGGTCCGAAAAAAAATGAGCCCGTCGGCGGGCAAGCCGGACGGGCCCATCTCCCTCATTGCGAGCGGTTCGATCAGCCGCCGCCCCCCACGCGTCGGACCGGCGGATTTTCCACCACCTGCAGGCTCTTGAGGAACTCGATGACCGCGGCCTGGTCGTCGCTGGAGAGGTTGAAGAAGGCGTCGCGGCTGGCGCGTGCGTCCCCGCCGTGCCAGTAGATCGCCTCCGTCAGCGTCGTCAGGTCGCCGCGATGCCCGTAGGGAGCGCTGCTGCCGGCGTCCCAGAGCTTGCGCGTCAGGAACTCCTCGGTCGGGCGTGGATACGGCTCGATCGTGAACAGCGACGGATCGGCGAAGCCGTTGATCATCCCCTGCGGGATCTGCTCGTTGGCGAAGAACCGCAGCTCGTCGTCGTTCAGATTGTGGCGTTTGAGGTCGGTGAACGGGCGGATGATCGCCGTGCCGTTGGGGCCGGGCTCCAGCCGCGGGAACCGTCCCTCGCGCGTCATGTCGAACGCGAACGGCTGGGGCACATCGTCGATCTGCAGGTTCCCCTCGGGGTTGTACGGGTTGGGCTCGGTGAAGTAGCGCGAGCCCAGCGCGAACTCGGGGATGTGGCACTCGGTGCAGCCGATCGAGTCGAAGACGCCCTCGCCCCGGATGGCGGCGGCCCGGCGTGCGCCGTCCTTGGGCAGGATCTGGATCGGGATGTCCAGCGACGCCTGAAAGATCGTCGTGCTGGTGATATCGCCGATCGTCAGTTCATTGATGACGCCGTCCTGATCCGGGTCCACACCCGCGCCGAAGCGTTCCACCGTCTGCATGCCGAAGTGGTGGTTCATCGCGCCATTGGTGAACTCCCGCAGGCTGACGACGGCGCCCTTCTGGTGGAACGGCTTGACGATGAGGTCCCAGTCGACGCCCTCGATCTCCGACGGATCGATCCTGCCGTCGGGCAGGCAGGTGATGCTGCCGAAACTCACGCCCTTGGCCACCAGCGGCAGCGTGACGGGCTGTCCGAGGCGGGCGGCCTCGCTCATCGCCAGATCACGCGTCGCGTGCAGCTGGGCCGTCATCTCGCGGGCGAGCATCTCGATCGGACCGGCCCCCATCAAGCTCAGCGTGTTGCGCTCGTTGCTGAACTCCGGCGAGACCGAGTCCGTCACCGGGTCCAGAGCCTGGGCGAGCACGAACACATTGGCGACAAAGTCGCCCGATCCACCCACGCGCGGCTGGTTGTGGCAGCCGGCGCAACTGTTGGCGTCCGGTCCGCTCGTGCGGATCATGAGCGGCTCGTCGGGCTCGCGGGGATCGCCCGTGCCCGTGCTGGCGGGGCGCCCCTGCCCGTCCAGCACATTGAAGCGGGCGCGGAACACCATCTCGCCGTGCTCCATCAACTCGCGCAGCGAGACGCGACCCGCGTCGATGTCGTACTGCGAGAGGTGGTACTCGACGGCCGGACGCTCGCCGATGATCACCGCGTCCGGCTGGGCCATGCTGAACCCGATCATGACCGCAGCACCCGCAACGGCTCCAGCACCCCAGACGATCGCGACGGCCCGTCGTTTCCTGTCTCCCGATGGATGCACCTTCATGGCTCGATCTCCCAGTACTCCACACTTCCAGCACGAAGCGCCGTCCCGGGCTCTTCCCCCCGAGGCGAACGCCAAGATCTCGCTCGCCCGCGCACGCTAGCAGATTTGCAGGCGGCGCTCAAGCGAAAACCACATGCTGATATGGGTTTGTGTTCTCGGACCGCACATGCGGACCGGCATTCGCCAACATTACACCATACTTCACATACTGATACGGGCTTGTGTTCGCGGGTCGCGCATGGGCGAACGCCCCCGAAGGAATATTCCTCCAGAGCGAGATCGACCTGCGGAAGGTGGGCGGGGTTCAGCCCTGCTTCTGCTGGCGGGTATACCCGTACTTGCGCTTCAGCGGCTTGACGACGAGCCCGCTCCGGATGGCCTTGGCGCTGACCCGGATCTTCTTCTGGACGCGTTTGGGCTGTCCGTTCTCGTCCAGGACGACATTGCCCTGCCCGTCGGTGACCTCGACGAGGGCGGTGACCTTCTGGAGATTGGGCTTGAAGGTGCGTCGGCTGATGCCGGTCGGCTTGAGGCCGAAACCGCCCTTGGAAATCTTCGCCCCCTGCCAGGCGCGCTTCTTCCCGAAGCGGGTCTTCTTTCCGGTGTAGTAGCACTCAAACGGCATGGTGGCCTCCCGCGTGTCCCGTGCTGGACGGGCCTGCATGATAGGCCGCCGCCGGCGCAGGGCAACCTGCGCTCGCTCCCCCGGGTGCCGGCACGGACGATCCGTCGACCTACCCCCGGCGAAGGTTCTCGCGCTTGATCATCAGTTCGAGGGTCTGGCAGACGAGGTCGATCTCTCGCTCGCTCAGGCGGGTGTGGAAGGGCAGGGCAATCGTTCGCTGACTCACGGATTCGGCGATGGGGAAAGATCCTCGGGTGTAGCCGAGCGAGGCATAGGCCGGCTGGAGGTGGATGCATGGGAAATAGTCCGCACAGCCGATGTCGTGGTTGCGAAGGCCCCGCAGGATGCGGTCGCGCTCGTGCTCGCCGTACTCCGTGCTGAGGCGGACCACGAAG
Organism: Phycisphaerales bacterium; assembly: GCA_015492715.1. Classification (GTDB taxonomy): domain Bacteria; phylum Planctomycetota; class Phycisphaerae; order Phycisphaerales; family UBA1924; genus S146-42. The sequence continues at coordinate 5,478 of WGEO01000144.1, forward strand.
ACGAACCAGCTCATCTCGCAGCCGTCCTCGACCGTCGGCAGGACGATGTCGGGGACCTCCATCAGGCGGTTCATGTACGCGTTGGCGACCTGGCGGCGCTGCTCGATGAGCGCGGGCAGGCGGCGCATCTGGGCGACACCCAGGGCACAACTCAGTTCGTCGAGGCGGTAGTTGTATCCCAGGCGTTCGTGGTGGAGCCACGAGCCCAGCGCGCCGGCGCTGAGCGGGGCGCGTCCCTGGTTGCGCAGGCTCCGGCAGGCCTCGGCGATCGCGTCGTCGTCGGTGACGATCATCCCGCCCTCGCCGGTCGTGATCTGCTTGTTGGGGTAGAAGCCGAACACGCCGACACGCCCGAACGAGCCGCAGCGCCTTCCCCGGTAACTGGTGCCCAGCGCCTCGCAGCAGTCCTCGATGAGGGGAATCTCGTATCGCCCCGCGATCTGCGCGTAGGCGTCCATGTGTCGGGGGTTGCCGAAGGCCTCGACGGCGAGGATCGCACGCGTGCGCTCGTTGATCGCCCGCTCGACCTGGGCCGGGTCCATGTTCAGGCTCTTGGGGCAGATATCGACGAAGACGGGCTTGGCGCCGACATAGCGGATGCAGTTGGCGCTGGCGACGAAACTGAAGGGGGTGGTGATGACCTCGTCGCCCGGGCCGATACCGAGCGCAAGCAGCGCCAGATGCAGCCCGGCGGTGCCGCTGGAGACCGCGACGCCGTGCCTGCACCCGGCGGCGCCGGCGACGAGGGTCTCGAACTCCTCTTGGAACGGTCCGATGCTCAGGCGTCCCGAGCGCAGCGCCTCGAGGACGAGGCGTTCCTCGAGGCGGGTGATGTCCGGGCGTGAGAGGGAGATCTCCCCGTCGAGCATGCGCAATCTCCGCACGAAGAAGGGCGCCCATGTCGGGGCAAGCGTCCGCTGCCGACCCCGGCACAGGCGCCCAGAGCGTAGGGCGGTCCCTGTCGATCCCTCAGCAGGAACGCGCCTCACGCGTGAGCTCCCTGCGGAGTCGTTCCGCCAGGGCGCCGATGGTCATGGTCCGCAGGTCGCCCTCGCCCGCGACGAACTCCCCTTCGTCGATCTGCTTCTGGACCCGCTGGTGGGCGGTGATCACGGTCGAGTGGTTGGGGCGGTGCATCGCGCGGGCGATCTCGGGATAGCTCATGTTCGTGAGCTCGCGGGCCAGCAGCACGGTCAGGGAGCGCGCGATCACGATGCGCCGGTGGCGGTGGGAGCCGGCGAACTCCTCGGGGGTAACCCCCAACTGCGCACAGGTGAGCTCGATGATGCGCTCGATGCGCGCCGGGCGTCGGGCGCCGCCCGCGCCGACCTCGCGCTTCGGACGGTCCAGCCCGAGCGCCTTGCTCGCCAGCGCGGCACCCACGCGTCCCGTGCCTCCCCCCAGTTCCGGGAGCAGACGCGAGGTCGCCTCGATCTGGATCACGAGACCCTCGAGGTCGCGCACGCTCACCCCGACGCCCGACAGACGGGCCTGGGCCTGCGCGTGTTCCACCACCAGGGCCACGGCGGCGTCCTCGAGGACCAGCGATCGGCGTGCGGCGAGGTGGCGCACCAGCACCCCGCACATCTGCGGATCGGGCGATTCGATCTTGACCACCGCGCCGGAGGCAAACCGGCTGGCGAGCGAAGCGCTGAGCTTGGCGATGTCCCGCGGATGCTCGTCGCTGGCGAGCACGACGAGGCGGTGGTCCATCCCGATCGAGTCGAAGGTGTGCAGCAGCTCGGTCTGGGTGGCTCGCTTGGCGCTCAGGAAGTGGACATCGTCCAGGCACAGGAGTTCCACGCCGCGATAGGTCTCGCGGAAGGCATCGAGCGTGCCCGCACGCATGGACGACAGGAAGGCGTTGGTGAAGGCTTCGCTGGTGACATACAGGGCGCGGGCGCCGGGGCGCTGCTGCTGAAAGAGGCGGACGATGCCCTGGAGCAGGTGGGTCTTGCCCAGCCCGCAGGCGCCGTGGATGAACAGGGGGCAGTATCCCCCCTCGCCCCGCGCGACGGCGCGGGCCGCGTTGTACGCCAGCGAGTTCGACGCATCCACGACGAAGTCGTCCAGCGAGCGCAGGCTCGTCCGTGTCTTTGCCGTCTTCTTGCGAGGCGTCGGTGCTTCTCGCGCAGGAGCGCTCTGGGCGGGTGCGGCAGGAGCACTCGGCGCGTGCGGGGCATGGACCTCGTACTCGATCCGATCGCTGCCCAGCTCGTCGCGGCAGGCGGCTCGGAGTGCCTCGCCGAACCGTCGATCGATCACGCCCGCGACGAAGTCCGACGGCACGCGGATGCGCAGGGCGTCGTCGTGCATGCTCAGCTTGGCGACGCGTTCGAAGTAGCGATCGCACAGTTCGCGGCCGACCTGATCGCGCAGACGGGCCAGGACGCGTCGATCGCCCGATGCCTCCCCCGCCGGCTCGCGTTTCCCGTCGCGCTGCGGGGGGCGGGGCTCGATCCGCTGCGGGCGTGCTCCCTGCGCCCGGCGTCCCGTGGCGCGATCCTGCGGTGCGTCTCGTCCGACCGTTGTGCTGCCCGTTGCCTTGCGCGCTGCCTGCACGATTCGTGACCTCCCTGATCCATCGGGGACTGCCACGGGCACACCGACAGCCCTCGCGGGTCCGTCCGGATGCGGACACGCGGCAACCCCCTGCGCGGGCCTCTGCCCCGCATGGCCATGCCGCCCTTGAGCGGCTCCATGTGGATGGAATCCGTCCCTCCGATTCGACCCGCCCCGACGGGGAATCATGACGCACAAGAAGAGCGCAGCACACCACGGTGCGCTGAGATCAGAGCCCACGAGAGGAGGTGGCGTCGGCGTTGGGTCGTGTCCGGTCGACCTTGACCGAACGCTCACAATCTAGGGAGCATCGAGACGCCTCGCAAGGGGCGATCGCGCAGAATCCGCAGAGTCAGAGAACCCTGAAGATCATGCTCCGTTGCGGCCTCGACAGTTACGCACCGCGCAACTTTTTCATCCACATTCGACATCCGCATCCCGGACGGGCTGTGCATGATCTGTTCAAACCCGAGGGACGCACGGCGTGCGCTCGCTACGACAGATCCACCGCGCGCACGAACGCTTCGCGCTGGGCGAACGAACGGAACCCGATGCGCTCGTACAGGCGCAGCGCAGGGACATTGCGCGCATCGACGGCGCATGTCATCTCGTGCAGACGGCGCGCCCGGGCGCTCTCGATGCCCAGGCGCATCATCGCAGCACCCAGCCCACGCCCGCGTGCATGGGGCGACAACCCCAGGTAGACGAGTTCGATACTCGTATCGTCGCCCAGGGGATTGAAGCAGGCGATCCCTACGGGGTCTTCGCCCTGGAGGGCGATCCACCAGAGCGCAGGGTCGAACACGCCGGTCGTCAGGTGCGAGTCGAGGACATCCGCGGTTCTTCGAATCCCGCACAGTTCGGGGCAGTCCAGCGTCTGCGCATAGCTGCCTTCGAGCGCCCGTTCGAGGAGATCGCGATTCGACGCCGGCCCGCCCAGTTCGTCGAGCGAACGGACGCGGATGGATGGCGGGGGCGTGGTATCGGGCATGCGGGCACGGGCGAGCATCAGACGCAGGTAGGACAATCGTCCGCAGTGGGTGAAATCCGCCCGGCGGAACGCCTCGATCGCCCATGTCTCGTGCGGCTCGGGGAGCGCCTGGAGCACCCGGACGCGATCGGGGAGCACGACGGGCACATCGCGGGCGATCTGTTCGAGCACGCGGATCCGGTCGCCCAGTTCGTCGTCGGGTTCCGGCGGGGGCGCAAGGAACAGATTGCCCGTGGCACCCGAACCGGGAACCAGCAGGCAGACCCCGCGCGGGCGGGGGGCTTTTCCTGTCTCGTGTGAATCTGGGTAAACAGCCCAGCAGAGGGTGGGATCGATCCCGTGCTGCGATGCGTTGGCGAGAAACCTGCGAACCGGATCGCCTCCCGTGGTGTCGTGGCGTGCCACGAGGCGGGCTATGGCTTCGTGGAGGAGGTCGTGCGGGATGCGCGAGCAGCGGGTCACGCCCGGATTGTTCCCGGCGGGGGCTTGCGGGGCGCCCGGATTGACCCACCGGATCCGATCCGTAGACTTCCCTCGCGCCGTTGCGCGTGCGATCCGGCCCTGATCCTGCGGAGACCGTCCATGAAACTGCGCTCGATTCTTCTGGTTCTGGCCCTTCTGGTGCCCGTGGCGTCGGTCCATGGCGCGCGTGCGCCGGAGCCCAGCGCGGTCGTCAAGGACTGGCAGTTCGATGTGGAGCTCGGGCCGCTGCGCGTCGTCAGCCTGCGGCTGCCCGATGGATCACGCAGGGCGTACTACTACATCACCTACACGGTGATCAACGAGACGGGGCAGGATCTGTTCTTTGCGCCGCTGATCGAGCTGGCGACGGATCAGGGCGAGGTGATGCTCGCCGGGCGCGATGTGCCGCTGGAGGTGACCTACGAGATCATCCGGCGCCAGCGGAACATCCTGCTGGAGGATCCGATCCGGATCCTGGGTCGTCTGCAGCAGGGCGAGGAGAACGCCAAGGACGGGATCGCGATCTGGCCGGTGGGCAAGACGAATGTCGACGCGGTGAACCTGTATTTCCTCGGGTTCAGCGGGGAGACCAAGACGATCAAGGCGCGCGACGCCGCCACGGGCCAGATGAAGGACCTGACGCTGTGGAAGACGCTGATGGTGCGTCATGCGGCCCCGGGCGAGCTGGTCAACCGGGAGGCGTTCAGCGAGGGCGGGCGGGTTCTTCCCCGTCTCCAGGAGCGCTGGATTCTGCGCAAGCCCGAGACTATCGTCACGGCCCCATCGGCGCAGCGCAGCAGCAGCGAGGTCATGGGGGCGAATCCGTAGTTTGGTGGCGATCCCGGGGCGTCAGTCCCCGCAGGCACGAGACGAGCGACATGGCACACAAAAAGGGACAGGGTTCGAGCAAGAACGGTCGCGACAGCAACCCGCAGTATCGCGGAATCAAGCTGTACGGCGGTCAGGTCGCCAAGCCCGGGGCCATCATCGTGCGTCAGTGCGGGACGAAGTTCAAGCCCGGCTTCAATGTGCGTCGTGGTGGGGACGACACGCTGTTCTCGACGGCCCAGGGGACGGTGATCTTCAAGGGTCGCACGGTGCATGTGGATCCGAGTGATCCAAATGCCGAGCGCCCGTTCTATCTCCACAACTGATCTGTGTCGATAGCAGTGGGTCCGGGTGCGTCCGATGGGTGGGGGTGTGCCTTCGGGACGGTGTTCGTGTGCGCATGGGGCGTCGTTCGGGGAATATGAGAAAGCGCGCACGGGGTGCCGCACGCGCCGGTGTGTCGCGGGGATGGGTGCCCGGGTGGTCTACCAGGTGAGGACGAGGTCGAGCATGATGCGCGATCCCATGATGTCCTCGTCGGGGTCGGTGAGGGGAAACTCGAAGGTGCCGCCGAGCGATGCGTGGGGGGTCAGTCGCCAGCGTGCGCCGACGCCGGTCCAGACGACGGTATCGCCGGCGATATCGCTGGTGCCGAGGTTGGTGTAGTCGAGTCCGCCGATGCCGAGGGCGGGTCCTTCGCCGTTGGTGAGGTAGTGGTTGCCATGGAACTCGACGAGCGGGGTGAATCCCGGGAGGGTATCTGGGAGGATCTCGTAGTCGGCGTGGAGCGACCAGTTGAGGACCTGATTGCCCTTGTCGTCGTCGTCGGGGATGCGCCAGGTGACGGCGCCGATGACATGGAAGCGGTCGAAGCCCTTGGCGACGGAGACGAAGGGGCTGAACTCGCCGGCGTCGCCTCCCTGGAGGACCTCGTCGTCGCCGTTGGAGAGTTCGTATCGCAGGCCGGCGGTTGCGATGAGGTCGTTGTCGCGGTCGACGATGAAGGCGTACTTGAGGCCGGCGGCGATGTCGTTGAAGCCCTCGTCCTCGGGCAGGAGCCCGGCGTTGAGGAAGGAGTAGCCGTCCTTGGTGGCGATGAAGGCGAGGCGTTCGGTGAGGGCGATGCGTGCCTGGAGGCCCCAGACATTGAGGTCGCCGCCCATGATGGGCGAATCGTCGTCGAACTCGTGGTGGATGAAGAAGGGCCTGACCTGCGTGTTGATGAAGGGCGACTCGAAGTAGATGGGCATGCCGACGGGCTCGACGAAGTGCTCGAAGGCGCGCATGCCCGTGAGGAATCCCTCCCAGAAGACCTGCGGATCGTCGTGGAGTCTCTGATCGCTGAGGAGGTACGAGGCGCGGGGAGTCTCGGCCGCGCCTGTTTCCTGCGGCGTGTCGCTCCCGTTCTGGGCGAGTGCCGATGCTGCGAGCGCAACGACGGCGGTCAGTCCGACTGCATGGCGTGACATCAGGGCCCCCTTTCGGATGTGGATAAGAAACGACAGAATTCTATGTCGCGTGACCCATATCCGCCTGTCATTACAGTGAAAAATACAATATAAGTAATGTATTAGTGGAGTCTACAAAGCCACTTTTCAGCGAATGCGTCGGGCGACGAGGAGCCCCTCGCGATTGGCGATGAGCGAGGACGCCCACGCGTCGTCGTCTGCGACGGCGCGGTTGAGGGCGTCGATCGCATCGCGATCGGGGTTGCCCGGCGGGTCCGTCACGGCCCAGTCGCCGGCGGCCAGGGCGTTGTCCGCAAGGAGGAGCCCGCCCGGGCGGATCATGGGGGCGAGGATGTTCAGATAGCGGGGGTATTCGACTTTGACGGCGTCGAGGAAGGCGCAGTCGACCGAATCGGGCCCCAGTTCGTCGGCGAGCTGCGGAAGAATCTCGAGCGCAGGTCCCCGACGGATCTCGATGCGATCGGCGAGCCCGGCCCGCTCGAACTCGCCCTGGGCGAAGTCGGCGTGTCGGTCGTCGCGTTCGATCGTGATCAGGCGACCGTCGGGAGCCAGCCCGCGAGCGAGCCAGAGCGTCGAGTACCCGCCCAGCGTGCCGACCTCGATGATCATGCGTCCCGTGCTGAGTTGGGCGAGGATCGCCAGCAGGCGTCCTACATCGCTGCTGACCGCGATGTCGGGCAGGCCCGCGGCCCGGGCGCGATCCATGAGCGTGCGCAGCTGGTCGTTCGGGTCGCCGAAGACCGCACGGAGGTAGCGGTTCATCGCGTCGCAGTCCATGCTCGATGGTAGAGCGGGGCGTGGGTGCATCGTGGGCGTGGGGGATGGTGCGTGTCGTGCACCCGCGAGCGTGTGGTATGCTGTGCACAGGTTGATAAGAGGAGGCGGGCGGTGCATGGTCGAGCGGTGGTGGTTGCGGGGCTGGTCTGGGGTGTTGGCGGCTTGCCGCTGCGGGCGCAGGTGATGGAGTTCGTCGACGCGGGCAGGGGGCCCGTGGCGGTCTTCCTGCCGACGGGCTACGACGGTTCCGAGCGTCTGCCGCTGGTGCTGGGCCTGCATGGGTACAGCCAGACGGCGCAGGATGTGGAGGCCTATCTGAACCTCGTCGAGCAGGTCGAGTCCCAGCGTTTCATCTATGCGCTGCCGCAGGGGTTCGACGATCTGGTGGGCAATCCGTTCTGGGACGCGACGGACGCGTGCTGCGACTTCTTCAACGCGGATCCGGACGACTCGGGCTACCTGCGTGGGCTGATCGAGGTGATCCAGGGTCAGTATGCGATCGATGACGCGAGCATTCACGCGATGGGGTATTCCAACGGCGGCTTCATGGCGTTCCGCATGGCGTGCGATCATTCGGACCTGATCGCGTCGGTGGTGTCGCTCGCGGGACGATCCTATCTCGAACCGCTTGATTGCAGCCCGGCAGAGCCCGTACATGTGCTGCATCTGTCGGGCACGGCGGATACGGTGATCGCGTATGACGGCGGGTGCATCCTCGCGTGCTATCCGAGCGCCCCGGACACGGTGCTGGACTGGGCGCTCTTCAACGGATGTGATGCGACCTCGCGTCCGTTCGGCGGGCCGTACGACCTCGATCTGCTGGTGCCGGGAGAGGAGACGACCGCACGCATCTACGACGAGCACTGCGTCGATCATGTGATCGCCGAACTCTGGACGATGCGCGGGACGGATCACGGTCCGGTGTTCTACGACCCCGGCGCCGGCGAGGGGCCCGCGGACAATCGCCTGGCACCGCTCGCCGTGGCCTGGATGCTGAGCCATCGCAAGGCGACCTGTGCGGCGGACCTGACGGGCGACGGGCAGGCCGACAGCGACGATTTCTTCCTCTTCCTCGACGCCTTCACATCGGGCGATGCGGGGATCTGTGATCTCGATGGCGACGGCGACTGCGATGCGGCGGACTTCTTCGCGTATCTGGACCTGTTCACGGGATGCTGAGGGGACAGGACATCACGGGCGGGACACCCGGCGTGCCCGGATGTGTCTCGTCGCGGGGGCTTGTGCGAAGACGAAGCATCGCGGATACTGCGGCATCGTCGCCTCGCGGGGTGCAATGCGGGCAGGGGGCGGGTCGTTTGAGCCGATGAACCGGATGGGCGGACGCCTCGGACGGGGGCCATGCCCGGCAGGTGATGGGTGATGGAGGCAGCGAGCATGGATCAGCCCCGTGATCGAGCACCGGCGACGCTGGCACCCCTTCCCGAGGACCAGTTCGGGTACGAGCAGGCCCGCCATCTGCTGTGGCGTGCAGGGTTCGGGGGGACGCCCGAGCAGATCGAGTTGCTGGCCCGTTGGGGGCTGGATCGTGCCGTCGATACGCTCGTCGATGTGCAGAAGACGCCGGTCGAGCCTGTGCGTGAGGACCTGTTCGACAGGGACATCATGCGTCCGGCGTCGATCAGCGAGCGTCGGGCGTATCGCGCGGCGTTGCAGCGGGGCGACGAGGAGGCGGTCGCGCGGTTCCGGGCCGAGCGTCAGCGTCGCCAGCGGAGCGATCGTCGGCAGATGCGCCGGATCCAGGCGTGGTGGCTCGAGCGACTGATCGAGACGCCCAGACCTCTGGAAGAGAAGATGACACTCTTCTGGCACGGGCACTTTGCGACGAGTTATCGGAAGATCGAGGACTCGTGGCACATGTTCCGCCAGAACCAGTTCTTCCGGGCCAACGCGCTGGGGAACTTCGGGGATCTGCTGTTCGGGATCATCCGCGATCCGGCGATGATCCGCTATCTGGACAATCAGGCCAGCCGGGTCGGTGCGCCCAACGAGAATCTGGCGCGCGAGCTGATGGAACTGTTCAGCCTCGGCGAGGGCAACTACAGCGAGCAGGACATCAAGGAGGGCGCGCGGGCGCTGACGGGATACACCTTCGAGGACGACGAGTTCGTCTTCAACGAGAACAACCACGACAAGGGATCGAAGACGATCCTCGGGATGCGCGGGCCGCTGGACGGCGACGACTTCGTGCGGGCGATCCTCCAGCGGCGGGAGTGCTCGCAGTTCATGGCCCGCAAGCTGTACCGCTTCTTCGTGCGCGATGTGCCGATGGACCCACAGGAGTGCGATCGCGACACGAACCGCTATATCGGGCAGGTGGCCCAGGCGATGCTCCGCTCGCGCTACGAGATCGCGCCCGTGCTGCGGGCGATCTTCCGGTCGGCGCACTTCTATCACCCGTCGATCATGGGCGAGCAGATCAAGAGCCCCGTGCAGCTGGTCGTGGGTGCGGCCCGCTCGCTGCTGACCCCGACGCGCGACCTGTATGTCCTGCTCGATGCGCTGGACCTCATGGGACAGGCCCTGTTCTACCCGCCCAGCGTCAAGGGCTGGGACGGCGGGCGTGCGTGGATCAACACCTCGACGATGTTCGTGCGGCAGAACACGCTCAGTTACATGCTGACGGGCGTCATGCCACAGGGGAGCGACCGCTCGGAGGAAGACCGCTACGACGGCGAGGCCCTCCTGGGCTCGCTCCTGAGCGCCCACCCGGGCGCGAGGGGAGAGCCGGCCCGCGTGGTGGACTACCTGCTCCGGTTTACCATCGGAAGGGCGCCCTCGAGCGCGAAGCAGGAACTGGAGGCGTTCGTGATGGGGCACGGGGGACGCGTGACAGGCGATATCCTGACCGGGCTGCTGCTGCTCATCACCGCGATGCCCGAGTATCAGATGTGCTGAGCATGCGAGGCTCGGGGGTTTCGGCGAGTCGGCGGGGGTCTGTGGAGCACTGGCAAGGCGAGGAATGGATCGATGAGCGACGAGCACACGGCGTACACGCGACGGGCGTTTCTTGGAACGAGCGGGCTGACGCTCGCCAGTGCCTCCCTGGCGGTGCCGGCATTCCTCCAGCGATCGGCGCTGGCGCTGCCGCGTCCGGCGTTCGGGATGGGTTCGATCCCGGGCGTGCCGGAGGATCACATCCTCGTCGTCGTGCAACTGTCGGGCGGCAACGACGGGCTGAACACGGTCGTGCCGTTCGGCATGGACCAGTACTACCGCGTGCGTCCCTCGATCGGGATCCCGGCACAGCAGGCGCTGGCGATCAGCGACCGCGAGGGGCTCGGGCTGCACCCGCAGCTCGCGGGCGTCAAGCAGCTGTTCGACGACGGCCTGTGCACCGTCGTGCAGGGCGTGGGGTATCCGAATCCCAATCGCTCGCACTTCATGAGCATGGACATCTGGCACACCGCCGATACCTCGGGCACCGGCGAGGGATGGCTCGGACGCTACTTCGACAGCCAGTGCTGCGGCTACGGCAAGGGCGAGAGCGGCACGCCCGAATCGAACTCGCAGCCCGGGATCGCTCTGGGGCGCACGGCCCCCCTGGCGATGGAGGGACGCAAGGTCAAGCCGATCGCCTTCGAGACGCCGGAACTCTTCCGGTGGATGGGTGAAGACATCCACGAGAGCCTGAAGCGTCCGTACGATGCGCTCGTCTCGCGCGGGAGCGACGACGACCTGCCCCCGGATTCCAACGCGGCGTTCCTCATGCGCACGGCTCTGGACGCGCAGGTCTCCAGCGATCTGATCCGGCGTGCCGTCGATCGCGCACCACGCGCACGATATCCACGCACCCAACTGGGCCAGCAGCTGGCCATGGTCAGCGCCATGATCGCCGCCGGCCTGAGCACACGCGTGTACTATGTCACGCTTGGCGGGTTCGACACGCACGCGGGACAGGGCGGCGCCCAGGGCGCCCATGCCAATCTCATGCGGACCTTCGGCGATGCGATCCGCGCGTTCTACGACGACCTCCGCCAGCAGGAGAACGCCGACCGCGTCCTGACCATGACCTTCAGCGAGTTCGGCAGGCGCGTGGGGCAGAACGCCTCGGGGGGGACGGACCACGGCACGGCGGCACCACTGCTGCTCTTTGGTCCGATGGTCCGGGCCGGCATCCTGGGCGACCACCCGTCGCTCAGCGACCTCGATCAGGGCGACCTCAAGTATCGCATCGACTTCCGCACGGTGTACGCCGCCATCCTGAACAAGTGGCTGGGCGCCGACGACACGGAGATCCTGGGGCGTCGCTTCCGCCAGGCGGAGATCTTCCGGCAGGGGATCTGAGCCATCCGGCGCGACGGACCGGGGCGTGTCGGAAGCCGCGCTCGAAAGCAGTGTACGAGCGTGCAGGTCTTTGCCCGCAGGTCCGGTCCGTCACGGGCTGATTGCGTGCGGGCAGTGGGGGAGGCCTGATTGCAGGCGACTCGTCCGTCCGACCTAGGATCGCCCGATGTTCAGCCCGATCCCCGAGATCCTGGACGAGTTGCGCGCCGGGCGCATGATCGTCCTGACCGACGACGAGAATCGCGAGAACGAGGGCGATCTCGTCCTGCCTGCCCAGTTCGTCACGCCCGAGAGCGTGACCTTCATGCTGCGTGAGGCCAGGGGCTACATGTGCCTGAGCCTGACGGAGGCCGACTGCGACCGTCTCGACCTGACCCCGCAGACGCAGATGAATACTTCGGTCCGGGGTACACCCCTGACCGTCAGCATCGACGGGCACCCGCGCCACGGATTCACGACCGGCGTCAGCGCGCGCGAACGCGCCGAGACGATCCGCCTGGCGATCAATCCTCATTCGGGTCCCGCGGACTTCGTCCGTCCCGGGCACATCAACCCCCTGCGCAGCCGCGACGGCGGTGTGCTGGTGCGCACCGGACAGACCGAGGGCTCGCTGGATCTGTGCCGGCTCGCCGGGCTGTATCCCGCGGCGGTGATCATCGAGATCATGCGCGACGACGGGGAGATGGCCCGCGTGCCGGATCTGGAGCGATTCTGCGCAAAGCACGGGCTCAAGATGTGCTCCGTCGCCCAGATCGTCGAGCATCGCCTGGCGCGCGAGCGTCTGGTCCGGCGCCTCGATCCCATCGAGGGCGCTCCCCTGCACACCCCGATGGGTGATTTCCGTCTCTTTGCCTACAGCACGCCCGTGGACCTGCTGCCCCATGTGGCGCTGACGGTCGGTGACATCGGCGTGCCCGATGCAGGCGTCGTTCCCGAGATCACGAGCCCGCTGCTGACCCGCGTCCATCGACGAGACCTGCTGGGCGATGTCTTCGAGGAACTCCGCGAGGGACGCCCGCCCAGCGGACGCCAACTGCGTCAGTGCATGCATCTGATCCAGCGCGAAGGGCGGGGCGTGATCGTCTATCTCCGCCCCGAGGGCGTCGGCGAATCACTCGCACAACGACTCCAGCGCATCCGCACGCGCGAGGAAGCCGCCGCCGACGGGCCCGGCCCGAGCACGACCTGGCGCGAGATCGGCGTCGGATGCCAGATCCTGCGCGATCTGGGCGTCTCACGGCTCCGCCTGCTCAGCAACAGCACCACCGAACATCCCGGGCTCGACGCCTTCGGCATCCACATCGAGGAGCGCGTTCCCATACCCGCAGATGAGGATTAGTCCGCAATCACGGGAACAATCCCCGAGAGTTCCACGAGATTTGGGGTGATTCCACCACGGATCAGGCTTTGGCATTGCAACTGTGCTTCGGGGGTGCTTGAATGATCATTCAAACCCGGCAGACGAGGGATTGCCTGCCATTCTCCCGCTTCCAGACTTGACAAGCGCGAGAATCCTTGCCACGATGGCATTTGTTCGGAATCTGATCGGTATCCGTATCGACCTCGCGGAGAACATGCACAAAGGAGCATGCAGATGGCAATCGGACGAAAACTGGGGGCGGCATGGGTGGCCTCGCTGGCGCTGGCCGGCGGGCTCGGGGTGTTTCTGGCAGGTGGCGCGGGGGCAGTCAGTGCCCAGCCCGAGATGGAGATGGACCCCGATCAGATGATGGCCATAATGGTCGAGTGGGCCAAGCCCGTCAAGCAGCACGAGTATCTCAAGAAGCTGGTCGGCACCTGGGACTGCGAGACGAAGTTCTGGATGGGTGGCGACGAGCCCATCGTGGGCAAGGGCGTCAGTGAGAGCGAGCTCGTGCTCGGCGGGCGGTTCGTGACCCAGCACTTCACGATGCCCGAGTTCATGAACATGCCGTTCGAGGGCATGGGCGCCATCGGCTACGACAAGGCCAGGGGCAAGTTCGTGAATGTCTGGATGGACAACTTCGGCACGGGTGTCTTCTTCATGGAGGGCAAGTGGGACGATGCGAGCAGAACCATGACATGGGAGGGCATGATGACCTATCCCGCCGGGCCGGGCCAGACGGCCGAGGTGCCCGTCCGCCATGTCGTCAAGCACCTGTCGCCCGACAGGATCCTCATGGAGTTCTGGGAGCCCAACCCCATGACGGGCGAGATGATGAAGAACGGCGAGATCACCTACACCCGCAGGCACTGAGGAGCATCCGATGACCGAACAGGAGATGGAAGCGATGGCTCGCTGCGGCGCGCTGTGCGAGCACCACGAGAAGTTCAGGCCCTTCGAGGGCACCTTCCGCACGGAGGTCAAGATGTGGATGGGGCCGGGGGAGCCGATGGTCTCGACCGGCACCATGGTCAACACGCTCGACCTCGGCGGCAGGTTCCTCCGCCAGGAGTACACGGGCGATGCGAACGACGGTCCCTTCCCCAGCTTCGAGGGGCGAGGCTTCTGGGGCTACAACACCGTTGACAAGTGCTACGAGAGCGTCTGGATCGACAACGCCGGCACCATGATGATGATGGATACCGGGCAGGTCGACGAGGCGGGGACCATGTGGGAGATGGGCTGCGAGATGACATGTCCCATGAGTGGAGAGCGGATGAAGAAGCGTTCGGTCATCCGCCTCATCGACCACGACCACCATGTGATGCAGATGTACCACACGGGGCCTGACGGCACCGAGGTCAAGTGCATGGAGATCACCTACACGCGGGCGTGAGCGTGTCGGGGTTGCGGTCGTTCGACGCAGGGCGCCCACGCCCTGCGTTTTTTCTGCCGCTACTGTTGGGCATGAGCATGCATCGACGAATCGTACGGGCGGCGGGCTTGGGGGTCGGACTGCTGATCGCCGGGTGTGGTCCATCGGATGGAGATGGTGGCACCGGCGCCGATGCGCGCCACGCCGAGGCCCTCGCGGCACGGGGCGACGAGACCACCGCGAGCAATGGCGAGGTCGCTTCTCCCCATGCGGATGGCGGCACGACGAGTATGCCGGCACAGCCCGCGGATCGAGGCGATCCGTCCCCGGGTGGCGACGGCGACCGTGCGATCGAGTTGCCGGGACTGACCATCACGCTGGCCCCGTCGTGGCGGGCGATCGAGCCGTCGTCGTCCATGCGCAAGGCCGAGGCGGCTCTGCCCGCGGGCGAGGGAGGCGAGGATGCGTCGCTGGTCGTCTACTACTTCGGCCCGAAGGGTGCGGGCACGCACGAGGCGAATCTCGCACGATGGGCGTCGCAGTTCGTGTTGCCCGACGGTACCGACCCCGCCGACGCCGCGACCGTCGAGAAGATCGAGCGTGGCGAGCACGCCATCATCGTCATGCGTCTTGCGGGCACCTACATCGCCGAGACCAGCCCGGGCTCCGGACAGCGCCACAACAAGCCGGACTGGGCGCTCGTCGGCGTCATCGTCGAAACAGGCGAGGGGCCGTACTACATCAAGATCGTTGGCCCGGGCGATGTGCTCAAGGCGCACGCCAACGAGATCGAGGCGATGATCGCGTCGCTGGAGCCGGCTTAGGACTCCTCGGGCGTGTAGACATCCAGCTCCGGGGGGAGGAGGGTGCGCAACTGGCGCGTCCGCCGCTCGATGGCGGCGACCTGTTCGGGATCGAGGCGTGCGAGCCGGACACACGCGAGCGATCCGCCGGTGATCCACCAACTCTCGAGCGTGTCCTCATCGTCCATCAGGAACTGCTGGACTTCCGGCGTCAGAAACAGGATGGCAAAGGTCTCGTCCGGGCTGCGCACCCGCCAGCGGGCATTGAACGCCGGGTCTTCCACCTCGATATCCCGGATGCCGAGGATCGCCCCCAGGCGATGGAGGGCGTGCTCACGGGTCAGCGTCAGATCGGGCCAGTTCTCGGGACATGGAACCGCACAGGCGAGCAGGCGGACGGAGTGGCTGGAGTGCCCACTGCTCTCCGTATAGACATACTCCAGCACGCGTGTGTCGCCCCGGCACAGGCTCGTGCGCACGCCCTTGTCCCTGCGGGCCAGCACCCGTGCATGGGCGAACGGCTCGAACACGGTCTGTCGATCGTCGCCCTTGGGCGTGTCGATGATCGTCCAGCCCGCATCGACGAGTGCTCGGATGGCCTCCTCCCGGCGCGTACGCGCTCTGGTGCGAGCGATGCCGACGACGACCACGGCCAGGCACGCGCCGACCATCACGAGCGATACAGCCAGGATCTGAGGTGTTATCATGTGGTCCTCCGGTGGTGTCCGCGTGAGGCACCGCGTCGTGGACGCTTGCCCGATGGGTCAGGCTCGATGCACCGCCTGATGGAGGCGGGCAAGATCTGCGAGCAGCCCCGGCGTCTGCGCCAGCGGAATCTGTGTCGCGGCATCGCTCAGCGCCCGATCGGGATCGGGATGGCATTCCAGAAAGATCGCATGCACGCCGATCGCGACCGCCGCACGCGCCAGCAGGGGAGCCATGTCGCGATTGCCCCCCGTCACGACGCCGCTTCCGGGTGTCTGCGTCGAGTGCGTGCAGTCGAAGCACACGGGTGGCGGGCCGCCCGGGACATCGAGTCGCATCATCTGGCCCACGCCCACGAAGTCACTGACCAAGCGGTGATAGCCGAAGAAGGTGCCGCGTTCCGTGAGCATGACATTGTCGCACCCGCTCTCGTGCAGTTTGCGAACGGGCCCGACCATCTCGCCGGGCGAGAGAAACTGACCCTTCTTCACATTGACCCCGCCGCTCGTCTTCGACGCCGCCCGCCCCGCCGCGACCAGCAGGTCCGTCTGGCGGCACAGGAACGCCGGGATCTGGAGCAGCGCAGCGACCCGCGCGACGGGCTCGGCCTGCGCGGCTTCATGGATGTCCGTCGTCACGGGCACGCCCAGGTCGTCGCGGATCCGCTCCAGCCAGGCGAGCCCCGTCTCGAGTCCCGGCCCGCGCGGCGAGTCCACGCTCGTTCGGTTGGCCTTGTCGAAGCTCGCCTTGAAGACAAAGGGCAGCCCCAACTCGGCACACGCATCACGCACCGTTTGCCCGATCTCGAACGCCATCTCGGTCGACTCAAGCACACAAGGCCCGGCGATGATCGCCAACGGCTGGTCTGCACCGATCTCCATCGCCCCGACGCGGCAGGTTCTGGTCATGGGCAAGGGTACGCGGCGTGGGTCTTCTCATCTTCTCAAAGAAGTGGGACGGACATCGCGCCCGCCCAGCGGCTGTGGACGGCTGCGAGCGAGAGGCTCACACCGCAAGGCCTGCCCCGCAGATTCATCCCCTCATCCAGAACTCGCCCCGTGTCGGCGGCGAGGGCAGGCCATCGACATGCCAGAGCATCGCAAGTGAGCCTCGGAGGTGCGGCGGCAGAAACAGCCGCACGAGCCCCCGCACGAGCATCCGGCCCCAGAGCAGCCCCGGGATCATCGCCGCAAATCCGATCGCTGTGGCAAGGAGTGCCGGCAGC
>WGEO01000145.1 GCA_015492715.1 Phycisphaerales bacterium
GGTGATCGAGGACAGTGAACGACGGGAGATGATCCTGCTGATTCTCCAGAGTGTTCGGCAGGCGTTCGACGATCTCGCGTCGGATATGCGCAGCGGCAAGATTCGCAATCTCGATCATGCGGCGAACAAACTCGGGGAGTATGCGATGCCGCCCGTGGGTCTGGGGATGATCGCGTTCAGCCGGTACATGGAGATAGCCAGGCAGGGCGAGCGTGAGACGCGTCGCATCGAACGCGAGAAGACGGCGGGAGAGACGACGGGACGGGCTACCGATCCCGCCGGCGGCTGAGGCGAGCAGCGGGCATCCCTACCATGTCTTCGTGTCCGGAACGCGTGCCAAGGTGCTCGTGGCGATGTCCGGCGGGGTGGACAGCTCCGTGGCGGCGGCGCTGCTGCTGCGCGAGGGCTACGAGGTGGTCGGGTGTTTCATGCGTCTGGGCTCGCCCGGCGAGGCCGCCGAGGGGCTGCGACCCGACGACGGGGCGTGTAGTCCTGTGCGGATCGGGCATCGAGGATGCTGCAGCGTGGGAGATGCCGCCGATGCCCGCCTCGTCGCGGCCCAGCTGGATATCCCGTTCTATGTGTGCAACTTCAAGCGGGACTTCGAGCGGATCATCGACTACTTCGTCGACGAGTACGCGCGCGGTCGCACGCCCAATCCGTGCGTGCGATGCAACGACTGGCTCAAGTTCGGGCGTCTGCACGAGTATGCGCGGGCCATCGGCGCGGACTTCGTGGCCAGCGGGCATTATGCACGGATCGACCGCTCGCGAGGCAGGGCGCGACTGCTCCGTGGCGTCGATGCCCGCAAGGACCAGTCGTATGTGCTGTTCGGGGCGTCGCGCGACCGTCTGGAGGAGATGCTCCTGCCGATCGGGGAACTGGAGAAGCCCCGCGTGCGCGAGATCGCCCGCGAACTGGGCCTGCCGGTCTTCGACAAGCCGGACAGCCAGGAGATCTGTTTCGTGCCCGACGACGACTACGCGGGCCTCGTCGAGCGACGACGCCCGCAGGTCGCACGCGCGGGGAAACTGGTGGATCGAGACGGGCGGGTGCTGGGAGAGCACGCCGGGCAGCATCGCTTCACGATCGGACAGCGCCGGGGCGTGGGCGTCGCGCTGGGCTATCCCGTCTATGTCGTCGACAAGGACCCGGTGACCAACCGCGTGATCGTCGGCAGCGAAGAGGATCTGCTCATCGAGTCGTGCACTTTCAGCCAGAGCAACTGGATCGAGGACGAGCCGGAATCGTTCTGGCGGCCCTGTGTTGCCAAGTACCGCTATAACACGCCCGGCGTCATGGCGCAGGTGCGCCGGATCGACGACGGCTCGGACGGGTTCGAGGTGCGATTCGAGACCCCCCAGCGTGCCGTGGCACCGGGGCAGGCGGTCGTGCTGTATGACGCGGACGAGCCGGATGTGGTGATCGGGGGCGGGTGGATCGACGCCGGCATACCCGCCCGTTGACGCGCGTTCTACACTGGGCGCATGGGGAAGGTGCTGCTGGGGCTGTGCTTCGTCGTGCTGATCGGCCTGCCCTTTGCGCTCCATCGCGAGCGGGTGCAGGAGGGGCGCCGTCTCGTCGTCATCACGCCGCATGTTCAGCAGATCCAGGAAGAGTTCGCCCACGCGTTCAGCAGGTGGCACCAGCGCCACTACGGCGAGCCGGTCTTCGTCGACTATCGCCAGCCCGGCGGGACCAGCGAGATCATTCGCCAGTTGCGTGCCCAGTTTCTGGCGGCTGCGGCACGCGGACGGATCGACCCCGACACGCTCGCAATGGAGCCCGGGACGGTCGGCGAAGATGTCATGTTCGGCGGGGGTACCTACGACCACGGTCGTCTCAAGGCGGGTATCAGCGCGACCATCGACGGACGCGAGGTGCGCATCCCGATGAGCGTCCCGCCGGACCCGCTCTTCCCACCCGAGCAACTCCGCGAGTGGTTCGGCGACGAGCCCCATATCGTGGGAAGAACGCCGCTGTACGACCCCGAGCAGTACTGGATCGGCACGGCGCTGTCGAGTTTCGGGATCGTCTTCAACCGCCGGCGTCTGGAGGATCTCGGGCTGGATGAGCCGAGGTCCTTCGAGGACCTCACCGATCCGAGATACCAGCGGGAGATCGCGCTGGCCGATCCGCGACAGAGCGGCTCGATCACGACGACCTTCGAGTCCATCCTCGACAACTACGGATGGGACCGGGGCTGGCGGATCCTGCGGGCGATGAGCGCCAATACACGCTACTTCACCAATCGCTCGACCAAGCCGCCGCTGGATGTGGCGATGGGTGAGGCCGCCGCCGGGCTTGCCATCGACTTCTACGGCAGGAGCCAGTCGCAGGCCGTCATGCGCGAGGGTGAGACGCCTCAGACATCTCGCGTGGGCTATGTCGACCCAGCGGGGAGTGTCTCCATCGATCCGGACCCGGCGAGCATCATCCGAGGCGGCCCGGACCCGGAGCTGGCGCGCAGATTCCTCGAGTTCCTGCTGACCGAGGAGGCCCAGGCCCTCTGGCAGTTCCACGCCCGGACGGGTCCGGCAGGGGCGCAGAATCCGGCGGGGGAGTCCGGCGAGCCCATGGGGCCCGAGCGCTACGAGTTGCGCCGGATGCCGATCCGCAGATCGCTGTACGAACGCTACTTCGACTCTTTCGTGGATCAGGTCCGTCCCTACGAGATCGCCTCCAGCGTGCCCAGCCGGGGATGGCGATCGAGCATCGGGATCATGATGGGGGCGTTCGGAATCGACTCACACGAGGAACTCCGTCGGGCCTGGAGCGCCTATCAGCGGGCTCGGCAGGACGGGGCGAGCGATCGCACACGCGAGATGGAACGCCTGCTGTTCGCGTTTCCGGAAGGAGCGCGGGTCGAGGCGCTCTGGGATGAACTCTTTGGCGACGCGATGGCCCGCGACGGCACGCCGCTGCGTGAGAAGGCGGCGCCGGCGTTTCAGGACTTTACGCCCGAGACTTATCGGGCTGTCCGGAGCACATGGCGTGATGATCAGGTCGCGAGCCGGCTGGCGATCATCTACGGGCGGATCTTTCGGGAGAACTACGGGCGTGTGGTCGATCTTGCCCGAGCGAGCCCCGTGCCGTAGACCCCGGAGCCAGCCATGCCCGAGCGACGCGATCGAGTCATCCCGCCGAGAACCAAGATCGTGGCCACGATCGGTCCGGCCAGCGAGAGCCCGGAGATGGTCGAGGCCCTGATTCGCGCGGGCGTCAATATCTTCCGGTTCAACTTCTCCCACGGCGCCTTCGAGGAGCACGAGCGGCGTCTGCGGACCGTCCGCGAGTGTGCGCGCAGGCTCAACCGGGTGATCGGGTGTCTGGGTGATCTGCCGGGCCCCAAGATCCGCATCGGGAAGGTCGAGGGTGCCATCGAGCTGCGACCGGGCGAGGAGGTCGTATTCGATCCGGACATCGAATTCGCGAGGGTCGAGGCTACACCCGACGGCGAGCGAGCGGTTCTGCCTGTGACCTACGACGGGATCGCCCATGATGTGGAGGCAGGCCAGCGGATTCTCCTGGCCGACGGGGCGCTCCGCATGCTCGCGTTGCGTACCGACGGGCGGCGTGTCTATGCGCGGGTGACGGTGGGGGGGACGCTGACCAGCGGCAAGGGGATCAATCTGCCCGAGAGCGAGGTCAGTGCCCCGGCGATCACGGACCGCGACTGGGCCTGCGTCGAGTGGGCCGTGGCCCACGGGCTGGACTTCCTGGCCCTCTCGTTCGTGCGCACGCCGCGCGAGGTCCGCGAACTCAAGGATCGCCTCTGGTCGATGTGCAGCGTCAATCGCGACGAGTCCGACGGGGGGGGCGGCTCGATGATCCAGGTGATCGCGAAGATCGAGAAGCCGCAGGCCGTGGCGCGGATCGACGCGATCGTGGAGGCCGCCGATGGGATCATGGTCGCCCGGGGCGATCTGGGTGTGGAGATGGAGATCGCGGGCGTTCCGGTTGCTCAGAAGCGGATCATCGCATCGTGCCGGGCGCAGGGCAAGCCGGTGATCGTCGCGACGCAGATGCTCGAGACGATGATCGAGAACCCCACGCCCACGCGGGCCGAGGCGAGCGATGTCGCCAACGCGATCTACGACGGGGCCAGTTGCGTGATGCTCAGTGGAGAGACGGCGGTCGGGAGGCACCCGGATCTCGTCGTCGAGACGATGGTGCGCATCATCGAGGCGACGGAGGATCGCCTGCGCGAGATCGGTCCGCAATACGCCGGCCCGACGCAGATCCTCGAGAAGCACACCATGACCGCGGCCCTGACGACCGGGGCGTGGTACGCCGGCGAGCGTCTCGACGCGCGCGCGATCGCCTGCTGGAGCGAGAACGGCGGGACGGCCCGCTATCTGAGCCAGATGGGGTTCCTGATCCCCATCCTCGCCTGCTCGACGCGCGAGCGCGCGACGCGCCGGATGACCATTCTGCCCGGGATCACGCCCATGGTCACGGAGCCGCCGGCTTCGGGGAGCGTCAGCGAGTGGAACGCCTGGGCCGTCGAGGAACTCCGCGAGCGCGGGTGGGCCGAGGAGGGCCAGTGGGTCGTGCTCTTGGCGGGCCGTCCGCTGGGGCAGCCGAGACGGACGAACTCCATGACGCTCCATCGCGTTGGCGACGACGCGGATCCGGCGCGCGCCGGAGCACGATCCGGGACTCCCTCGCCGTAGGATCCGGGCGATGAGCATGGCCCAGATCCAGCGGGCGCAAGCCCTTGCGCGCAGCGGGCGCACGGAGGAGGCGATGCACCTTCTCCAGCAGGTGGTAAAGCGCCAGCGGTCTTCGCTCCAGGCCCACGCGCTGCTCGCGGACCTGTGCCTCGCAAGTGGGCGACTGGAACGCGCACTGGAGGGATATCGGACCTGCGCTCGACTTCGCCCGCGCGATCCGGAGTTTCCCTTTCGCTGCGCCCTGGCGCTGATCCGCATGTCGCGTCCGGACGAGGCACTGGCCCGCCTCGATCAGGCGCTGGCGATCCAGCCGGCGCATCGCGCGAGCGTCGCGTGGAAGGCCTCGCTCCTGGAGGTCGCCGGGCGGTATGACGAGGCCGAGGCGGTGCTGGACGGATTCGCCGACGAGCCGGACGCGGAGATGGACCGCGTGCGTGCGCGCCTTGCGCTGGTCCGGCAGGACGCGCCCGGATGCATTGCGATCTGTGAGCGGCGTCTGGCATCGGCGGGGCTGGATGATCGTCTGCGGGCGCAGTTCGGGTTTCTGCTGGGGCAGGCCCTGGATCGGATGGGATGCTGCGACGAGGCGTTCGACGCGTTCGTGCGTGCCAACGAGGTCGGTGCGACGGGATTCGACACGGACGCGTTCGAGCGCTGGGTTCGTCGGGTCGCGGAGGTCACGCGGGCGTTGCCGGAGCTGGAGGCAGGAGATCTGGGCGAGGGGATCGTGCTCATCTGTGCCCTGCCGCGAGGGGGCACGACGCTGGTGGAGTCGATCATCGACGCCCATCCGGAGGGCGCGGGGATCGGCGAGAGCGACGAGCTCGACAGCGCGAGCCTGCTGTGTGCGGGACCGAAGGGATATCCCGAGGGGCTTGTCGAGCCTGACGGGCGGCGATGCGGGAGGGTTGCGCGGGAACTGGATCGGCGCATGCGCGTCCGTGCGCGCACGGCACGCGTCATCGCGAACAAGAACCTTCGCAACTGGGTCCATGTGGGGCTGGCCCGCCGTCTGCTGCCGAAGGCTCGCTTCCTCTGGGTGCGGCGCGAGGCCCGCGATCACTGCGTCGGGATGTTCACGCAGGATCTGGGGGGGGCGGACATGGGCTTTACGCGCGATCTGGTCAGTGCTGCGAGGGTCTGGAAACTGCACGAGCAGGTCATGCGTGCGTGGCGCAGCGAACTGGGCGAGCGGATGCTCGAGGTTCACTATGAGGAACTGGTCCGGGAGCCCGAGCGACTTGCGCGCGAGATCATCGGATTCTGCGGGCTTGCCTGGGACGAGGGGTGTCTTCGCTTCCATGAATCGAAGCGGGCGGTGCTGACGCACAGCGCCCAGCAGGTGCGTGAGGGGATTCACAGCAGGCGGATCGGGCGCTGGCGCCGGTTCGAGAGGCATCTGGGGGCGATGCTCGAGGAACTGGGGATCGCAGACGGTGGGGAGGATCCATGCTGAAGCCTCGCGAGCGAGCCATCATCCATCAGGCGAACCAGCACTACGAGGCGGGGCGCCTGCAGCTTGCGCAGGAGTTGTGCGAGAGCCTCATCCGCGGGAAGAAGGGACCGCTCGAGGCATTCCACCTGCTGGGGCTGGTGCTGATGCGTCGCGAGCAGACGGAGCGGGCGCTGGACTGTTTCCAGCAGTGCGCCCGCATGCGTCCGAACGATCCGCAGTTTCACTATCTGATGGGCAAGATGCTGGCAATGAGTGCGCGCAGCGAGGAGGCTCTGGCGCGGTATGACTGGGCGCTGACGCTCGACCCCGAGTATGTGCCGGCGATCACCTGGAAGGCGGCGCTGCTGGAGCGAGCCGGGCGCAACGACGAGGCCCGGGCGCTGCTCGAGCCGCTGCTGGGGACGGATCGGGAAGATCCGGAGATGCAGCACATCATGGCCCGGATCGAGCACGGCGACAAGCGCTACGAGCGATGCGTGGAGATCTGCCGGCGCGAGGTCGACCGTCCGGGGCAGACGCTGCGCCTCCGCCAGTTGCTGGGGTTCCTGCTGGGCAGGACCTATCACCGGATGGGGGAGTATGACAAGGCGTTCGAGGCGTTCCGCGAGGCCAACGCGCTGCAGCAGGAGACCTTCGATCTGGAGGGCTACACGAGGGCCATCGAGCGCTGCGTGGAGGTGTTCTGCGGCCCCGATCGCGAGCGGATTCCCGTGGCCCGGAGCGGCGGCGAGGGCATGGTCATGATCTGTGCCATGCCCCGATCGGGCACGACGCTCGTCGAGACGATCATCGATGCGCACCCGGACGCGGTGGGCATCGGCGAGACGGCGGACCTCGATCGCGTGATCGTGCGTCTGCCGCTGACGCTCCAGACCCAGACACCATATCCGGACGCGGCGATCGGGATGGATCAGCAGACGATGGACCGTCTGGCTCGCGATCTGCAGAAGGTCTTTCGCGGGCGGGCGGGCTCGTCGGCGAGCGTGATCGTGAACAAGCACCTGCAGAACTGGCTGCATGTCGGGTTCATGCGTCACATCATGCCGAACGGTCGGGCGATCTGGGTGCATCGGGACCCGCGCGACAACTGCCTTGGCATCTACATGCAGCACTTCAATCCCAGGACCCTGGGGTATGCGGTGGATCTGCGGATGCTGGCGCGCGTGCACACGCTGCACATGCGGATCATGCGTCAGTGGATGGAGCGACTGGACTACCCGATCCTCGAGGTTCCGTACGAGGCGCTGGTCGAGGACCCCGAGCCGTGGACACGCCGGATCATCGAGTTCTGCGGGCTGGAATGGGACGACGCGTGCCTGCGGTTCTATGAGCGGGGGCGGGTCGCCCTGACGCACAGTTACGAGCAGGTCCGCCGGCCCATCTACAAGGAGGCGATCGGCAGATGGCGCCTCTACGAGAAGCACCTGGGGCCGTTGCTGGAGGAGCTGGAAAAGGCGGGCGCCGAGTTCAGCGACCCGCCAGGGCCATGAGGCGGTAGACGAGTTTGGCGGCGAGGAAGTCGCACGCGTGCATGCCCGCCTGGGGGCACAGTTCGACGACATCGAATCCGACGAGGCGGGGCGAACCCGTCACCCGTTCGAGCAGGCGCTGGACCTGATGCCAGGTGAGCCCGCCCGGCTCGGGCGTGCCCGTCGCGGGCATGATGGACGGATCGAAGGCGTCGAGGTCGATGGTGATGTAGACGCGATCGCTCAGCAGCGAGCAGACACGGTCGATCCAGTCATCGTCGCGTCCTCTGGCGGCGGCCTCGGCGATGTCGTGCGCCCAGACGACGCGCGATTCGTCGAGGGCATCCATCTCGCCCGCGTCGAGGCTTCGGATGCCGACCTGGACGATCTGGGCCACCTCGCGGGCACGGGCCATGACGCACGCGTGGTTGCAGGGCGAGCCCTCGTAGGTCTCGCGCGTGTCGGCGTGCGCGTCGATCTGGAGGACGGTGAGGTCGGCATGGCGACGGGCCGCGGCTCGGATGGCGCCGATGCTGACCGAGTGCTCGCCTCCCAGCACGATGGGCATGGCGCCCGCGTCGAGGATCCGGGCGACGCTCGCCTCGACCTCAGCGCACATGGCCTCGGGGGCGCCGTCGCATCGAACGGGCGGATGGGTTGCCACACCCGCCTGGTGGGGCTGTGATCGTGTCTCGATATCGAACCACTCCAGCGTGTTGGATGCTCTGCAGATGGCCTCGGGGCCGCGGTCTGCGCCCTTGACCCATGTGCTCGTGCCGTCATAGGGGACGGGCAGCACATGGAATCTCGCCCGCGCCGGATCGCGCAGCCCGGGCGGGATCTCCGGGAGGAACGCGGGGAAGTCGTGCATCAGTCTTCCGGCTCCAGGTAGGTGTAGGAACTGAGCCCGGACTGGTAGAAGGACATGAGTGTGCGTGCCTCGCCGACGCGCAGGCGCCCGGCGCGCACGGCCCGCTCGCAGTCGCGGTTCATGGTCTGGAGGAGGCGTTCCGGGTCATACTGGAGGTAGGAGAGGACCTCGCCCGCCGTGTCGCCCCGGACGACATCCTCGATGGACCACTCGCCGTCCTCGATCGTGACATGGACCGCGTGGGCATCCCCGAAGAGATTGTGGAGATCGCCGAGCGTTTCCTGGTATGCGCCGACGAGGAAGAAAGCGATCTCGTAGGGCTCGTCGGGGCGGAGACGATGGACGGGGATGGTGGAAGCGAGGCCGTCGGTGGTGACGAAGCGATCGAGTTTGCCGTCGGAGTCGCAGGTGATGTCCGCGAGGATGGCGTGTCGTGTGGGCTTCTCGTCGAGGCGCCGGATGGGCATGGCGGGGAAGACCTGATCGATGGCCCATGCGTCGGGGAGGGACTGAAAGATGGAGAGGTTCATGAAGTAGACATCGCTGAGCAGTTCGTCGAGCCCGTCGAGTGCCTCGGGAGGATCGTCCAGCGTGTCGCGCACGGCCCGCACGCGCGTGCAGGTGGCCCAGAACAGGTGCTCGGCGAGGGCACGATCCTGCAGGGAGAGGTGCCCCAGTGAAAAGAGCGTCGCGGCCTCGTCGCGTGCCTGCTGGGCATCGTGGTAGCACGCGACGAGTTCCTCCCCGTCGACGGACTGGTAGGCGGTGCGCAGGTCGAGGATGGGCTGGGGCGACTTGGGGGTGATCGGCGCGAGATCGGGCGTGCTGTCGAGCCTGCCCGGGCCGGTCGATCCCAGCACGCTCGTGATGAGGACGCTCGAATAGGCGACCATGGCCCTCCCGCACTCGGTGACGATGGTCGGGTGGTCGATGTCGTTGGCGTCGCAGACGCTCTTGATGCGGTAGACGACATCGTCGGCGTATTCCCGGAGCGTGTAGTTCATGGAGGCGAAGTCGTTGGTCTGGTCGCCGGTGTAGTCGACGCCCAGCCCGCCGCCGATATCGAGCATCGACAGGCCCGCGCCCATGCGTTTGAGTTCCACATAGACATGGCAGAGTTCGGCGATCGTGTCCTTGATCTTGCGGATGTTCTGGAGTTGGCTGCCGGCGTGGCAGTGCAGGAGCGTCAGGCAGTCGAGCATGCCCTGATCGTCCAGCGTGCGGACCATGGCCAGCAGTTCGCCCACGAAGAGCCCGAACTTGGAGCGAAAGCCCGCCGAGTCCTTCCATCGTCCCTCGCCCGGCGTAAACAGTTTCACGCGCACGCCGATGGCGGGGCGGACGGCGTATCGACGGGCGAAGTCGATGACGAGTCGAAGCTCACCGGCGTTCTCGACGACGGGGATGATGTTCCTGCCCAGTTTCTTCGCGAGGATGACTGCCTCGATGTAGCGGGCGTCCTTGAATCCGTTGCAGATGATGAGCTGGTCCGGATTGGGCGAACTCATGGCCATGACGGCGAGCAGTTCCGGCTTGGAGCCGACCTCCAGCCCGAAGCCCAGGCGTGAGCCGACCCGGCTGAGCTCCTCCACCACATGGTGCTGCTGGTTGACCTTGACCGGATAGACGGGGCGGTAGTCGGCCCGGTACTCGTGCTCGCGCATCGCGTCGTGGAATGCGCCGGCGATCTCACGCAGCCGATCACTGAGGATGTCGGTGAAACGCAGCAGGACGGGCGTGTGCAACCCTCGCTCGCGAAGCCCCTCGACCAGGTCGACGAGGTCGATCTCGACGCCGGCCCGGGGTGTCGCCGCCGCATGCCCGCGCTCGTTGACCGTAAAGAAGCCGTTGGACCATGCGTCGACGCGGTACAGATCGATCGCGTCGTCGACCGTCCAGTGGGTCTTGGGCGATGGCGATGTGGCTGGCGTGGCGGTCCGGGACATGGCGGCAATGATATTCTGGTGCGGGCAGGCGGCCGCCCAGGCCGGCAGAGATTCGTGCGAGGGAGCGGGCGATGCAGACGCGGAACCTGATCGCGGGCCAATGGGTCGACGCGGGGGACGGACGGACGATCGCCGTGCGGGATCCCGCGACGGACGAGGTCGTCGCGGAGGTCTCCGACGCGTCGCAGGCACAGATCGAGCACGCCGTTGAGGGCATCGTGCGGGCGCAGGCATCCTGGAGCAGGACTGCGCCGGACGAGCGGGCGGAGGTGCTCACCCGGATCAGTGCGATCATGGGAGAGCGGCGTGAGGATCTGGCACGCCTGATGGTCCGAGAAAACGGCAAGCCCATCCGCGAAGCCCGCGGTGAGATCGACTATGCCCGGAGTTTCCTGGACTGGTCGGCGGGCGAGGGGCCGCGCCTCATGGGTGAGATCATCCCCGCTCCGTCCGCCGACAAGCGCCTCTTCGTGATCCGCCAGGCGATCGGGCCGTGCTGTGCGATCACGCCGTGGAACTTTCCCAGTGCGATGATCACGCGCAAACTCGGGCCTGCACTTGCCTGCGGATGCACGATGATCGTCAAGCCCTCGGAGCTCACCCCGCTGTCGGCCCTGGCGCTGGCGGAGATCTGTCTGGAGGCGGGCCTGCCCGAAGGCGTGCTGAGCGTGGTGGTGACGAGCGATCCCGCGATGTTCTCGGAGACGGTGCTCGGTGATCCACGCATCCGGAAACTGAGTTTCACGGGATCAACCGAGGTCGGCAGGCGTCTGCTCGGGCTGGCCGCACGGCATGTGTGCAGTGTCAGCATGGAACTGGGCGGGCACGCGCCGTTCCTCGTCTTCGATGATGTCGATATCGAGCAGGCCGCCGATGCAGCCGTGAGCGCCAAGTTTCGCAACGGCGGGCAGTCGTGCATCAGCCCGAACCGCTTCTATGTGCAGCGATCCGTCTATGACGCCTTCTGCGAGGCTGTCCGCGATCGGATCGAGCGTCTGCGGGTCGGCCCGGGCATGGACGAGCAGAGCGATGTCGGCCCGCTCATCGATGATGCGGGTGTGGACAAGGTGCTCGGGCACATCAGCGACGCCGTCGAGCACGGGGCGGAGATCCTCGTCGGGGGGGAGATCGCCGATGTGCCCGGGTGTTGCTCGCGATTCGTTCAGCCGACCCTCCTCGGGGGCATGACGCCCGAGATGCGGATCAGCCGGGAGGAGACATTCGGGCCTGTGATGGCGGTGCAGGCCTTCGACGACGAGGACGAGGCGATCGAGCGGGCCAACGCGACACGCTATGGGCTGGCGGGGTATGTGATGACACGCGATCTGGCCCGTGCGATCCGCGTCAGCGAGGCTCTCCAGTTCGGGATTGTCGGGCTCAACGATCCCGTGCCGTCGACGGCCCGCGCGCCGTTCGGCGGGTTCAAGCAGTCCGGGCTGGGGCGCGAGGGCGGGCACCATGTGATGGATGCCTACAGCGAGGTGAAGTTCGTCTCGGCACGCATCTGACGCGACCTTGTCCGTCAGACTGGGGGTGAGCCGACATTCCCGGGGGTTTCCCCGGGCATGGCGATCATACTACAAATGTCGTAGAAAACTCGCACGAGTCGCAACCGTTCTTCGACAAATGTAGTAGACTGGTGTGATCCCGTCGCTGCGGGCGGCCCTGCCGCAGGCGTCGGAGACAGGAGACGGCCCATGGGGCGCAGGGGATCGGATCTGACGGATGCGGAGTTGGAGGTCCTGAAGGTCCTCTGGGAGGGACAGTCCAACACGGTCCGGGAGGTCATGGAGCGTCTGCACGCCAAGGGGCGGAAGGTCGCCTACACGACGGTGCTGACCTTTCTCAGCCGTCTGGAGCAGAAGGGGTATGTGCGCAGCGACAAGGCCGGGCTGGCGTATGTGTATCGCCCGAAGCAGAGCCGCGAGCGTGTGATCGCCAGTCGCCTGCGGGCGCTGGCGGACCAGCTCTTCGACGGAGCGACGGCCCCGATGGTGCTCCAACTGATGAAGAGCGAGCGCTTCACGCACGAGGAGATCGAGGCGTTTCGGCGGCTCATCGACGAACTCGACAGGACCGGTGCGGAGGACGGGGCATGACGGGCGTGCCGGTTTCTTACGAGGTCCTGTGGTCGTCCGCGCTGGCGTTCGTGCCCATCGCGTTCGCAGGGGCGCTGCTGGTCTGGGGCCTGCGCCTGCGCCCCGCATCGAGACATGCACTCTGGACCGTCATCCTCGCGAGTCTCATGGTGCCGCCGGTCGTGCATGCACTGGACCTGCCACGCCTGACCGTTGCGGATTCGCAGGCAGTACCCGACGACATCGCACACCGACGAGCCCAGGCTTTCACGGAGCCTGAAGCCGGCGAGAGCGTTCCTCGTGCCGGTTTCTCGTCCGCAGCCCCGGTCCGCTTGGGTGGTCAGCGGCAGGAGCCCGCATCAGGCGAGGTTCCGTCTCTGGGCGGCAGCGGGGCTCTGGAACTGCCTGCGCCGGTGCCGGTCATCGCCATGGACGGTATGGGTGGCACGCTGTCCCCCGTGATGCCATCACGCGTGTGGATGCAGAGAAAAACTCCGACGGTCGATGGGACCGCGCCCCCGAACCAGGAGCGGGCGAGCGAGCAGACGCATGGAATCGCAGGAGCGGATTCGGCTTCCGAATCGCGGGATCTCGTGTCTGCGGGCGATGGGCGGTCCTGGCGTCGGGCGTTGCTCGTCGGGGTCGAATGGGTGCGCAGCGTTCCCATGCTGCCGCGCGAGGTCTGGCTGGGGGGCGTGCTGCTCTTCGGCGGAGCGTTCGCTGTGCAGGTGCTCCGATTGTCGCGCATGACTCGTCGCGGCAGGCCGACGGACCCGGGTACGAGCCGCCTCGTGCGGGATCTGAGCGGGCAGATGGGGCTCCGGCGGGTGCCCGAGGCCGTGTTCGTCGACGCCCGCGTCTCGCCGATGGTGACCTGCGGCATCTGCGCGAAGATCGTCCTGCCGGCGTCGCTGTGGGAGGAACTCGACGGTGAGGCCCGCCGGGGCGTGCTCGTGCATGAGCTGGCGCACCTGCGCCGGCGCGACCATGTGCTGTGCTGGTTCGAGTCGCTGCTGGGCGTGCTGTACTGGTGGCATCCGGTGGTGTGGTGGATTCGTCGGCGTCTTCACGAGGACGCCGACCTGTGCTGCGACGCGTGGGTCGTCAGCGTGCTGCCTGGGCATCGACGCGCGTATGCCGAGGCGCTGGTGACGACACGGGCGTTCATCGCCGACGGACGGGCGCGGGCCGTCGGCGGAGGCCTCGGGATGGCCAGCCCCCGCGCCAGGCGGTTCACAAGGAGGTTGTCGATGATCATGACGCAGAAACTGTCGCCGAGGATCGGGCTCGCGGGCCTTGGGCTTGCCGGGTGCCTGATGATGGGAGGTGCGGCGTTGGCTCCGGCGTTGGCGTGCCCGCCGGAGGGCGAGGAGGAGCCCGCGGCGTTGATCCGCCTGCTCGATCAGGGGCAGGATCAGGTCGCAGGTCGCGCGCAGATCGCGGTTTCCGAGCGGGCAGAGGCTCCCGCCCTGCTCTCGATCGTGTCCCAGCCGGAAGCCCGCACCGATCGCGTCGAGGAGCGGATCGCCCGCCTGGAAGCGCAGATCGAGCGTCTGATGGCGATGATGGAGCAGCGCGAGGCACGCGCCCGAGCAGCGATCGTGCCGCCTCCGCCGCAGGTGGCGGACAGGCCCATCGTCGCGGAACGGCTTGTTCCCCCGGGTCGCACGATGGAGCGTGCCTATCACCTGCCCGAGGGCAAGATGAATGCGCTCTGGGAACTGATGGCTCGCCCGGATGTGCCCGTCTTTGTGAGCCGGGAAGGCGACGCGATCGTGGTGCACGGGACGCCCGAGCAGCAGCGGATCTTCGCGGCATTCGTCGCGATGATCCACCCGGAGCATGGCGACGCCGGGGGTATGCGGGCACCGCAGGATCCCCTGGAGTTCATGGACCCTGAACTGGAGCGTGCCCTGCGGGGGCGGGAAGAGCGGGTGAAGCAACGCGTCCGTGAGTTCGAGCCACGACTGGCGGAGCTGGAGGCCATGCATGCGCAGCTCGAGGTCGAGGCGCACATGCATGAGATGCGTCTGGACGACCTGCTCGAACAGGCGGATCGCCTCTTCGACCAGAGCGAACGCATGGAGGAGATGGGCGAGGAACTCCAGGAGCGAGCCGAGGAGATGGAGGGGCGCCAGGGACGCGTGTTCCTTGAGCGATCCCGTGAACTTCGGATGCAGGCCGAGGAACTGCGGGCGCGTGCAAGGCAGATGGAGCTGGAAGCCGAGGCCGTGGAGGACCGCCTCGATGAGATCGACGATCGGATGGAGGATATCGAGGACGAGATCGAGGACCTGCACGAGCATGCGGCGGCGTTGCAGGGCGATGATGTGATCGACTTCGACCAGGACGACTGGGATGAGGACGACTGGGATGAAGACGAGTGCGAGGGCATCGAGCAGGGCGATGACAGCGAGGGATCTGACGACGATCACGAAGACGACGAGGCGGACGCGATCTGATTGAAAGCCCCCACCGGACGCCGCCCGTGGGGACGAACCGGGGATGAATGCACCCGGGATGGGGAGAACCCTGATCAGATGCGGAATCCGGGATTTGTCCTCCGGGCGGGCGTCCTCGTCGTGTATGCTGGAAACAGCGTTGGCTCTGCCCGACGCAGGGCCTCGCGGAGCGGCACTCTCGCGGAGATGGAGGGATGCGATGCGCACCGGGCGCCCCATCCGGGCGGTCATGCTGGGCGTGCTCTGGCTGGTGACGGGGTACGCTTCGGCTCAGGAAGACCTGACACGCTTCTACACGGCCAACGGGCTGCTCCAGCGCGGGCTGTACGACCTTGCCATCCCCGAATACGAGGCGTTCCTTGCCGAGCATCTGGACAGCAAGGAGACTGCGACGGCGCGCTATGGGCTGGCTGTCAGTTATTTCCGGCTGGACAGGCTGGATGAGGCCGCACGCCAACTCGACGCCATCGTCGACCTCGACGGCTTCGAGTTCGCCGCCGAGGCCCTGCTCCTGCGGGGCCACTGCCATCTGTCGGCGGGGGAGTACGAGCAGGCCGCCCAGCGATTCGAGCAGATCATCGCACGATTCCCGGACCATCCGTCCAGTGCGGACGCGGCGGGGCTGCTGGCAGAGGCCTTGTATCGCGCGGGCAGGAACGAACGGGTTCCGGACGCCGTCGCGTGGCTCGTCGAGCACTATCCGGAGCACCCGCGCCGCGAGCGTGCGGAGTTGGTGCTGGCTCTGTCGCACATTGCACAGGCCGACGAGGCTAGCGCCCAGCGCGTGCTGCGCGACCTGCTGGAGCGTGCGCCCTCGGGTCCATACGCGGACCACGCGACGCTCCTGCTGGCCCAGTCGCTGCACCGGCAGGGAATGCGCGCCGCCGCCCGCCCGCTCTATGAGAAGGTCGCGCAGTTGAAGGGGTCGC
Source organism: Phycisphaerales bacterium (assembly GCA_015492715.1). Classification (GTDB taxonomy): domain Bacteria; phylum Planctomycetota; class Phycisphaerae; order Phycisphaerales; family UBA1924; genus S146-42. Next base: position 15,888 of record WGEO01000145.1, read on the forward strand.
GCCATCGTGCTCATGCACGCCTGGGGCTGGCCAGCCTTGCCTACGCGGCGGGGGACTTGGAAGAAGCCGGCGAGATGCTCGATGCGCTGTTGAAGGACGAGGATGCGCGCCCGATCGTGGACGATGCCCGCCTGCTACAGGCGAGGATCGCCCTCGATCAGGGCGAGAGCGAGCGGGTCCGGGCTCTTCTGGATGCCATCGCCAAGGGACCCCGGCAGGACTTGCACGACGATGCCGCGTACTGGCGTGCCAAAGCGGCTCTGCGTCAAGGGAGCCCTGACGAGGCGGCCCATCTGCTGGGTGAACTGATCGAGACCTGGCCATCCTCCGATGTGCTCGCCGAGGCGATGTATGACCTGGGTGTTGCGCTGGCCCGATCGGGCGATCCAGAGCAGGCGCTCGCTGCCTATGAGGCGTTTGAGCGTCGATTCCCTGATCATCCGCTGACGCCGTCGGCGGTGCTCGCGCGGGCGACCATTCTGCACCAGCAGGGCGAGTACGACCCTTCGCGTGCCCTGTGCGAGCAGATCGGCGCGAGCGACGCGCCCGAGGATATCCGCGAGCAGGCCGCGTTCCTGATCGGCGAGAATCTCTCGTTCGCCGGCAGGACGGAAGATGCGCTGGCGGCGTACAGGGCCGTCCTTGAGCGCACGGGAAACAACGACCTGCGCGAGCGGGCGTCGTACCGCATGGGCATGGTCCTTGCGCGTCTTGGGCGATTCGACGAGGCTCGCCCGTTCCTGGAGCGTGCGGCTCAGCGTGCCGAGAGCGATGCCCTGTTTTTGCCAGCCCTGTTTGCGCTGGGCGATGGGCTTTTCCTCGGCGAGCATTGGGACGAGGCGATCGAACGCTTCGACGCATATCTGCGCAGCGAAGATCGGGATCCGGATCTGGTCGACGATGCGTTGCTCAAGAGCGCCCTCGCGCACCTGCGTCTGGGAGAGGCGGCTGAAGGCGAGCGCCTGCTGGAGCGGCTGCGTCGTGATTATCCCCAGAGCGAGCACGCCGAGCAGGCGCTGTTCGAGCTGGGCCAGAGCGCCATGCTGCGCGGTGATGATGCGCAGGCCCGCCTGCTGCTGGAGCGGCTCGTGGACGAGGCCCCTGCGTCGCGCTTTGCGCCTGCGGCGCTGCGTCATCTGGGGGCCATCGCGTCGCGTGCGGGCGACTACGAGCAGGCCGAGCGGGACTTCGCCCGACTGGGAGAGATCGACGCGGGGGCACGGGCGGAGGCGGAGGTGCTGCGTGGGCAGGTGCTGATGGCCCGACAGGCGTTCGCTGAAGCACGCGACGCGTTCGATCGAGCGCTGTCGGCCGACCCGGACGAGGCGACGGCCAGCGAAGCACGGGCACGCCGGGCGATCTGTCTGGCCCGTCTGGGGGATCTCGATGTCGCTCTCGCAGCGATGGATGAGGTCGATGCCTCGGCGCTCACGGACGGCCTTGATCGCTCGCTGGCGTACGAGCGGGCTCGCGTGCTGAGCGAGCTCGGGCGTGTGGACGACGCGATCGCGGCGTACCGGGCGTTGCTGGCGGACGACAGGCGGGATCTGTTCCGTGTGCACGGGCTGCTGGAATACGGTCGGCTGGAGATGGATCGCGAGCATCACGATCGCGCGATCCGGGCGATCGAGCGGGCGGTCGCCCTCGGTGAGGAGCTGGAGGTGCGTGACGATCTGCGTGCGCGGGCGCTGTACAACCTCGGGGTTGCGCTGTATCGGGCGAACCGGGATGAGCGGGCGGCCGAGACGATGGACACGCTTCGGGCGCGCTATCCGGACCATGCGCTGGCGGATTCGGCAGGGCTGATCGCGGGCGAGTCGCTGTTTCGCGTGGGGCGATATGCCCGGGCGGGCGAGCGTTTCCGGTCATTGATCGAGGAGGGTGGCGACGACGAGACGCTCCGGAGTGCGATGCTGCGTCTGGGCGAGTGCGAGACGGCGCTCCAGCGATGGACGGAGGCGGAAGAGGCGTTCGGCGCATTTCTGCGTCGCTTTCCTGAGAGCGAACTGGCCTATCAGGCACGGTTCGGGGTGGCGTGGGCGCGTGAGAACATGGGGCGTTACGAGCAGGCGATCGAGGGGTATCGTGAGGTCGTCCGGACGCACAAGGGGCCGACGGCGGCGCGGGCGCAGTTCCAGATCGGCGAGTGTCTGTTCGCGATGGAGCGATATGCGGAGGCCGTGACGGAGTTCCTGCGGGTGGACATCCTGTATGGGGTGGACGCGTGGACGGCGGCGGCGTTGTACGAGGCGGGGCGCTGCTTCGAGGCGCTGAACAAGGTGGGCGAGGCCCGCGAGCAGTATGCGCAGGTGGTCGAGCGTTTCGGCGACAGCGACTGGGCGCGTCTGGCACGCGAGCGACTCGACGCGATCGCACAACGCGCGGGCTCCGGAGGCTAGCGGACGGGACACGGACGGATACCGATGATGAGATGGCACACATCGATGCTGATAGCGCAGATCACGCCCGAGGCCGGCTCGGCGGCAGCTGGATCGAGCACGCTCTGGGAGCTTGCCCTCAAGGGCGGGCCCATGATGATCCCCATCGCTCTGTGCTCGCTGGTGGCGCTGGCGGTGGTGCTGGAGCGACTGCTGACGCTGCGCACGCGGGCGGTGATCCCGCCCTCGTTCATGCCCGGTCTCAAGAAGATTCTGCGCGAGCATCCGGGCGATCGTGAGCGGGCGCTGGCGTACTGCGCCAAGAGCCGGAGTCCGATTGCGCGGATCTGTGCGGCGGCGATCGAACGGCCCGGACGATCGCTCGAGACGATCGAGAAGCGGATCACGGAGGCCGGCGAGCACGAGATCCTGCGTCTGCGCAAGTATCTCCGCTCGCTGAGTGTGATCGCCGCGGTCTCGCCGCTGCTCGGGCTCACAGGGACGATCTTCGGCATGATCCGGGCATTCCAGACGGTGGCGTTCAACGCGGATGCGATGGGCAAGACGGAGCAGCTTGCCACGGGGATCTACGAGGCGATGGTGACGACGGCGGCCGGTCTGCTGGTCGCGATCCCGGCCCTGATCTTCTACAACCTGATCGCTGCGAGGATCGACCGTCTCGTGGCGCAGATGGACCGCGCGAGCATCGCCTTTGCCGAGGATTTCTACGAGAGCCAGCAGCAGGGATCATCGCAGCGACCGGTGGCGGTTGCCAGCGCATTTCTGGCGGGCGAGGACGACGGGCTTGCGTCGGCGGAGGTGAGTTAGATGTTTCTGAAACGCCAGCTCGACGAGGCATCGCCGCAGATCGATCTGACGCCGGTGATCGACATCGTCTTCCTGCTTCTGATCTTCTTTCTGGTGGCGACGACCTTCGCGCAGCAGGAGCGGGAGATGAAGATCGTGCTGCCGGAGGCGGCAAGTGCGGGGCCGATCTCCGCCGTGCTCCGTGAGATCGTGATCAATGTCGACGCGGAGGGGCAGGTCATCGTCGCGGGTCGGGTTCTCAGCGACGACGATCTGCGCGCGCTCGTGCGCGATGCGCTGGCGCAGAATCCACAGCAGAAGGTGACCGTGCGTGGGGATCAGTCCGTCCATTACGGGCGGATCGCCCAGGTGCTGGATATCTGCCGGCAGGAGGGGGTGGGCGAGCCGTTCCTCGACACGGTTCCCATCCGGTAGGCTCATGCGACGCGTGCTCCGCTCCATCCTGCTCGTGGCTGCGCTTGCTGTGCTGCTCGGCGGCGCTGCGTTCGTGATCGAGCACGAGACGAGCGCGGGCGGCACCTATCTCAGCGACGATCGGGGGATCCATGTCCCGGCTTCGGATGCGCCGATGCGCCGGATTCTGTGGTCGCCGGCGGTGGGGCTGGGGGACACCATCAACAGCGCCGCGGACGAGTACGAGCCGTATCTCAGCCCGGACGGGAATCTCCTGCTCTTCGTGCGTGGGCGTCCGGGAGGCTCGGCGGACATCTATGCAAGCAGACGCACGCACGGGGGGTGGGCGCCTCCCGTGCGTCTGGAAATCTCCAGCGACGCACACGACGAACTGGGGCCCTGCCTGAGCCCCGACGGAACGACGCTCTACTTTGCGTCGGATCGCCCGGGTGGAGCGGGGGGATACGACCTCTGGGCGTGCGACATCGACGCGTCGCTGCGGTGCGGCAACCCGCGGAACCTGGGTGACCGTGTCAATACACCGTTCGACGAACGCAAGCCGACGATCTCGCCCGATGGCGCCCTGCTTGTCTTTGCATCGAACCGGGTGGAACGGGCGTCAGGCGAGGAGGCATGGACGGCGACGCTTCGCGAGCAGGTTCGGAATCCCGACTCCGACCTGTATGCCGGCACGCTGACGGCGGGCGGGATCAGTGCGGTGCGTGCGATCGAGGCGCTCAGCACGGATGCTCGTGAGGGGGCGCCGGCGTTCAGTCCGGGCGGCGACTTTCTGTACTTCGCCTCGGATCGGGATGGGGATTTGGATATCTATCGCGTGCGGCTGACGCCGGGCGATGGTGTGTTCTCGATCCGGCACGCGATCGAGCGGGTCGAGGCACCGATCAGCGGTCCGTCGCGCGATCTGGACCCGACCATTGCGCACCTCGGCTTTGCGCTGGTGTTCAGCAGTGATCGTTCGCGGGCAGGGGCCACGGACGATGCCTCGGTGGACTTCGACCTCTATCTCAGTACGGCGCGTGAGGTCTATGCGTCGGTGGAGACGATGCCCATCGACTGGGCATCGATGCTCGGCACGGCCCTCGTCTGGCTGTTGTGGCTGCTTCTTCTGCTGCTCCTCGTCTTGCTGCTGGTGCGACTGCTTCGGCGGGTCGAGTTGCGCGAGCGGTATCGGAGGCTGAGTCTGCTCGCCCGCTGCCTGCTCGTGTCGATGCTGGTGCATCTGCTGTTGCTGGCTGCGGTGGGGGCATGGAGGCTGGGCACGGCGCTGGGGGACGCGATGGACCGGTCCGGTGCAGCGCGGGTGGCGATCATGAGTCGTGATGGGACGACCGACCTTGCGAGCCAGATCCGTGGGCGTCTGACGAGCGTTGCGGTTCGTCCGCTGGCGCTGGCGACCAATGCGCCGATGCCCGCTCTCGCATCGATCGAGCCGCTCGAGATCCGGGCCATGCCGGGGGACACTCGGGCGCATGCTGATGCGATGGTGCATCTGCCGGCGCAGGAGGCCATGCCGGGCCAAACGCCGCGCGTCGAAGATGGTCTCTCGGATGAACAGGAGATTCGACCGCCGGTTCCCGATGCCCCCGTTCCTTCGGTCGCGGGCGACGAGCCGACGGTGCGGGTCGGGGGCCACTCGGCGCAGGGAGCACAGGATGCACTCCCGAAGCCGCTGGACGAGCCTGCGCCTGTGGAGCCCGTGCCCAATGAGCCATCGGCGATCTCGCTGGCTCCACTGGTCGAGGCGGTCGCGGACGGGCGCATACGCGATGATGATGTCGTGCCGGCGGCGCCGGATGCCGTGGATGCGTCGCACCCGATCGCCCTTGGGACGCCGGTGGCGCATCGGCGACAGCTGGAAGACGATGCGGGGCTGCTGGTGCGTGCACCGGAAGCGGCGGTCGATGCGCCCGAGATCGTCGAGGAGGTGCGCGTCCGGAAGGTCGCTCTTGCGCCGTCGGTCACGGTCGTTCCGGATGGAGATGTCGCATGGTCGGCGGGGTCCGTTGGAGCAGAGGCGTGTGTGGGCATCGACACGACTCGTCAGGTGCTGATGGAGATGCCGGCCAATGACATGCCTCGGATCGAGACGCCATCGCAGGTTCCCCAAGAGGCATCGAGTGAGGGGACCCTGACGATCCGCCCGACGCCCGGGAATGCCCTGCAGCCGGCGGAAACGCCCTCGCCGGTATCCCTGCCCGTCCAGTCCGCGGGGGCACATGCCAGTGTCATCAGGCTCACGGAGATACCGGTTGCCCTGCACGCCGCCACGGTGCAGGGCCATGGCGGGCCCGTGCGGGAGACGGCACTCGAGCCCGAGGTCGTCGAAGGGCTGGATATCAGCGTTGGTATGCCGAGGGAACCGGCTGATGCCGATCCGACGGAAGAGCGTGAGCACGACTTGGAGATCCGGATCGCGGCGGGTGGAATCGGTTCCGTGCCCGTCTCGCCGGACGGCTTGTGTCGAACCGCACGCGTCGATGCGATACCCGTCGCGAGCCAAGTCAACGGGGTGCCGCGGGCAGTCGCCGGTGTCGCGGATGCCCGTCCGGCGCCAGACCTTTCCCGTCCGGGAATCGAAGGCGCCGTCTTGCCCATGGTGATATCCGACCACTCTGCCTTGCCGGCGTCGCCTGAGGATGACGCGAGGATGGCGATGGGGCATGCCGAGGAGCGATCCCTGGTGGTTGCGCCCAGTATGGACACCGATGTGAGGCCCGTTCCCGCGCATGAAGCGGCGGCGTTCGAGACGGTGATCACGCACAGCGCTCCGCAGATGTCGGAGCTCGTGGAGATGGCCGTGGGCAGCACGCCGGGGGAGGCCGAAGCGTCTGCACGGCGTCCCGTGTCGTCGAGTCTGGAGCCGATCATCGAGGATGTCTCGCTCGGGCTGCCCACGCCGGGTGAGGTGGCGGCTCCTGCCCATGCTCTGGCCCAGCGTTCGCCCGAGGTTCGCCGTGAGTTGCTGGAGGATCTGGGCGGCAGCGAGCTGACGGAGTTGGGAGTCGAGCTTGCATTGGACTGGCTGGCGCGACATCAGATGCCCGACGGCTCGTGGTCGGGGCATGACTACGACGCACTGTGCGGGTCATGCGACGGGGCGTCGCGTGAGGACGAGCCGGTGGCCCTGACGGCGCTGAGCACCCTGGCGTTCCTGGGCGCCGACTTCACGCACCGGACGCCGAGTCCGTATCGGCGGGCGGTCGCAGATGCGCTGGACTGGCTGGTCGAGCGGCAGGGTGAGGATGGGGATCTCTCGGGCGTCGGCGATATCCACGCCCATGCCATCGCCACGCTTGCTCTTGGCGAGGCGCTCCAGATGACCCAGGACAGATCGCTGCGTGATCCGCTGGCCCGAGCGGTCGCCTATATCGAGACCTACCACGCGTCCACCCCGGATCCGTGGAAGGCGAAGGCTCCCGACGAGCCGGTGCTGGCGTGGCAGGTCATGGCGCTGATCAGCGCCAGGCGAGCGGGTATCGAGATTCCAGACACCATCCTCGATGCGGCCCGTGATCGACTGGACGACCTGGTCATTGCGGGCACGCGGGGCGTCTATGCACCCCGACCGGGGGTGCGCCCGACGCGGATCGCGACGGCGGAGGGCGCCTTTGCCCGGCGTCTGCTGGGATATGCCCGCCAGGATCGATCGCTCGAAGAGTCCGCGAGGGTGCTTGCGCGAGACAACATCGAGTGGGACGAGGCGAACTCCACGACCGAGTGGTCCATGACGACGCTCGCACTCTTCCAGCACCAAGGGCCGCTGTGGGCGGCGTGGAACACGGAACTCGTCGAGACGCTCCTGAGCCATCAGGAGACCGGCGGACGGCAGGCGGGGTCGTGGGAACCTCGGGATGAGCGATCGGCGATCAACGGGCGCGTGCATCAGACCGCGATGGGGGCGCTGATGCTGGAGACCTATTACCGCTATCTGCCGGGCTTCATGGACGATGAGGCGGTCGATCGGGGCGTCGTGCGTGGGCGGGTGCTCGATGCGGAAACCGCTATGCCGCTGAGCGGGGCGCTCGTGCGTCTGGATCTTGCCGGGCGGGCGCCACTCGTTGCGGTCACCCGTGACGACGGAAGATACACGCTCCGCCCGGGGGCGGTGCCCGAGCATGTGGCGCTGACGGCGACGCGTCGGGGATACGAGCCCGCGTCGGTGAGCATCCCGACCCAGCGGCTCGCTTCGGGCATCGTCGAGCGGGATATCCGTCTCTCGCGTGAGTCGCTGGGCGAGGTCGCCCTCGAGCGACAGCCCCGGGTACATCATCTGGGGAACAACGAGTTCACGGGGCGGATCAACAGCCAGTTCCAGCGACGCTCGGAGGGCCTCGTGTTTCGAGCGACATTCACGCTGACACGCGAGCAGATCGAACAGGCTGCCCCGATCGTCTATCTTCGCCTGCTCGCCAAGGGTGCCCAGGCTCCCAATCCGGTGCGGATCAACGGACACCGCCTCGCCCGTCGTCTGACGGACTCCCCGCGAGACGGGAGCTTCGGGGAGTGGACAGGACGGATCGAGCGTGCGTGGCTCATCGAGGGCGAGAACACCCTCGAGATCCGGAGTGTGCGCGGCGAGGCGGACCTCGACGACTTCGAGTTCGTCAATATCCGCCTGTTCCTGCAGCCCGACGGTTCCTGATCCGGCTGGTTTGGCGGTCCCGTGCATCCGATGACAGTCGCACCGCTAGAACCAGTGGTCGTTCAGGAGCCCAAGGAAACCCGGGGAAAACCATGAGATACCTGCAGCGTGTCGCCATCGCGTGTGTTGTCTCGGCCTGTGGTGCTGCGATGGCGGCGCCCCAGCCGTTTGAAAAGGTCGGGGCGGGATTCGAGCCCGTCGTGTCCACCAGCGATGGGACCCGCCCGCTCTGGAATGTCTATCGCAAGGGCGAGCAGCTGCTCGCGGAGATCCCCGGCTCGAAGATCGGCAAGCGCTTCTTTGTCGTACCCACGGTCGCAGGGGGCGACCCGCAGGCCGGCGTGTACTCGATCTGGCACAACCGGGTCGGGCGACCGTCGATGCAGCTGTACTGGAAGAAGATCGGGGACAATCTGGCGCTGATCGAGCCGAACCTGCGCGTGCGCAGCCAGGGCGACGCCGAGTCCAGGGCGGCGACGAAGCGCGTGTACACCGATCGTGTCGTCCTGACCGTGCCGATCGTGGCGCGCGGCCCCAATGGCGGGCATGTGATCGACCTGGATCATCTCTTCCTGCGTCAGTCCGGGGCCTTCTTCGGCGGGTTTCTTCGTGGGGCCAAGACCGAGCTCGCCGAGATCAAGTCCGCCAAGGCGTTTCCGTACAATATCGAGGTGACGATCGAGGTTCCGCGAGCCGACGGTCGGATCGTGCAGGTGCACTATTCCATCGGCACGCCCCCGCCCAGCCGGGGCTTCAAGCCCCGGATCGCGGACCGGCGCGTCGGGTTCTTCTATACGGACTTTGTCGACCGATCGAAGAACGACGGCGAGAGCCAGAAGATCCGCTATGCCAACCGCTGGAATCTGGAGAAGCGCGACAAGAATCTGAAACTCAGCCCGCCCAAGCAGCCCATCGTGTACTACATCGAGCACACAACCCCCGTGCGCTATCGCAAGTGGGTGCGCGAGGGCATTCTCGCATGGAACAAGGCGTTCGAGCAGGTCGGGATCACCGGCGCGATCGAGGTCCGCCAGCAGGACGCCCAGACCGGCGCGTACATGGACATCGATCCGGAGGACATCCGCTACAGCTTCGTGCGATGGACGAACTCGCACATGGGCTTCGCGATCGGGCCCGTGCATGTGCACCCGGAGACGGGCGAGATCTACGAGGCCGACATCGTGATGGACGAGGTCTTCATCTCCGGCTGGGCGCAGGATCACGAGACGAGCCAGCTGGCGACGGAGGCGATGCGGGCCTTCGACGCCGAGACCGTGGCCTGGTTCGAGGACCATCCGGAGTGGGACCCGAGGTACCGCTTGGCGCTCCCGGGCGATCGCGCACGCGTGCTCGCGTATCTTGAGGCCCGACGCAGCGGGCGGCAGTGGGAGGGCGAGGTTCCGCCCACCATGGCGCCGCGTGTCTGGCAGGAAGTGGATCCGGAGATCGCGGCACGCGGCGGTCTCTGCAACGCGCTCTTCGAGCTCAACACCCAGATTGCGCGCACACGGACGGCCCTGGATGCCGGCGTGCTCGATCTGCCCATCGGCGAGGACACCCAGCTGCTGGACGGGCTGCCCGAGGACTTCGTCGGCCCGCTCCTGCGTGCGGTCATCATGCACGAGGTCGGGCACACGATGGGCCTGACGCACAACTGGAAGGGGTCCACGCTCTATAGCTACGAGGAGATGAACTCCGAAGATGTGGCCCACAAGAAGCCACACAGCACCAGCGTCATGGACTATCAGCCCATCAACATCGTGGCGACGGACGGCGACCTGGTCCAGGGCGACTGGGACATGATCGACATCGGCCCCTATGACATGTGGGCGATCCGCTGGGGGTACGCGCCCAAGGGAGCCGACGAGATCGCCCGCGAAGCGCCGCGGCGTGAGCATGCGTTCAGTTCTGACGAGGGCCAGCAGGGGCCGGACCCGCACGCGAAGGTGTGGGACCTGGGTGAGAACAGCCTCGATTATGCGGACAACCAGCTCCGCCTTGCCGATCGCATCCGGGGCAAGATCCTGACCGAGGTGGTCAAGGACAACGACTCCTGGCAGAAGGCACGCAAGGCATGGACGCAGACCCTGGGCATGCAGATGGGAGCGATCCGGACGGCCTCGGCTTGGATCGGGGGAGCACACACCAACAAGTTCCACAAGGGCGATGAGGGCGCGCCGCCGCCCATTCGCCCGGTCGCGGTCGATCGTCAGCGCCGCGCGCTGCACCTGATCTGCGAGAGCGCATTCGATGAGAAGGCGTTCGGGCTGAGCCCGGAACTCCTCGCAAGCCTCGGCACGGAGCAGTGGTGGGACGAGAACGGCAATGATCCGCAGGACTGGCCCGTGCACGACCAGATCCTCGGGATGCAGGCCTCGGCCATCAGCATGCTGCTGAACCCGACCCGCCTTCGTCGAATCCTCGATAACGAGCAGCGCACGCCCGCGGGAGAGGATGCCCTGACCGTGCCCGAGGTGCTCGACGCGATGCGCCGGAGCATCTGGGAGGTGCCGCCTCCGGACGGGGCGGTCACGAACCGCAATCCTCGGATCTCCAGTTTCTCACGGAATCTGCAGCGCGAGCACCTCAACCGCCTGATCGATCTTGCCACGGGCATGCGCTGGCCCGGGGCGAGCGCACCAACCATCCAGACGCTCGCACGCCAGGAACTCCGTCGGATCCACGAGATCCTCGACGGATTCCAGGGCGGGGATCTGGACGATTACACGCGGGCACACCTCGCCGACGCCCGCGAACGGATCGACAAGGCGCTCGACGCCGCGTACATCCGCGCCGACTGAGCACGGGGTCCGGCCCCTGCACGAGACCTCTGCGAGGGTCCCTCTCCACGGTCGGGAGGGACCCTCTTTCTCTCGTGCACTGCAAGTCCGCGGTTCGCGCGGCTTGTGTCTTGCCGCTACGCTTGCCCCTTCGAGGACGCGCCATGCCCGATCAGGAGCCCACCATCGTGGACCGTCGCCACCTGGTGATCGCAGTGCTCGCGATCGTGGCGATCGTCGCACATCTGCTCATGCGGTGGATGGATCTCGGCGATCCGCGTTATCCGCTGTATGGCGCGCTCGTGCTCGGGGGCGGACCGCTGGTGATCGAGCTCTTGCACGCCCTGCTCCGGCGGGACTTCGGCTCCGATCTGCTCGCGGGGATCTCGATCGTCACGAGTGTCGTCCTGGGCGAGTACCTCGCGGGCACGCTCGTCGTGCTCATGCTCTCCGGGGGCGAGGCGCTGGAGGCGTACGCCGTTGCCAACGCCTCGGGTGTGCTCAAGGCGATGGCCAGGCGCATGCCGGCCGTGGCGCACAAGAAGACGGATTCGACCATGGTCGATGTTCCGATCGACGAGATCGAGCCGGGCGACATCCTGGTCGTGCTCCCGCACGAGACCTGTCCCGTCGACGGCACGGTGATCGAGGGGCACGCCGTCATGGACGAGTCGTACCTGACGGGCGAGCCATACCTGATGAGCAAGACGCCCGGGGCGAAGGTGATCTCCGGTGCGATCAATGGCGAGACGGCGCTGACGATCCGTGCCGATCGCCGGGCCAGCGACTCGCGCTACGCGAAGATCATGCGGGTGATGCAGGAGTCCGAGCAGCGCCGCCCGCGAATGCGCCGCCTGGCGGATCAGCTGGGTGCGTGGTACACCCCGCTTGCCGTCGGCGTGGCGCTCGTCGCGTGGGGGCTGTCGGGCGACCCTGTGCGCTTTCTTGCGGTCCTCGTCGTCGCGACGCCCTGCCCGCTGCTGATCGCGATCCCGACGGCGATCATCGCCTCGATCAGCCTCGCCGCCAAGCGGGCGATCATCATCCGTGATCCGGTCGCGCTGGAGCGCATCAATACCTGCCGAACCATGATCTTCGACAAGACGGGGACGCTGACCTACGGCGAGCCTCGTCTGACGGAGATCCTCACCGGTCCCGGTTTCAGCGAGACGGAGGTCCTGTCGCTTGCCGCGAGCCTCGAGCAGTACTCGAAGCATCCGCTGGCCAAGGCCGTGCTCCGTGCCGCTCGCGAGCGCAGTCTCGTGCTCCACCAGGCCCGTCATATCGAGGAGCCGCCGGGCAGGGGGCTGCGTGGCGAGATCGAGGGCAGGCATATCGAGATCACCAGCCGAACCCGTGTAGCCGAGGAGCATGCGGATATCGCGCTTCCGGAGCAGGCCGTGGGCATGGAGGCCGTGGTCCTCGTCGACGGCAGGTTCGCTGCGCTGCTTCGATTCCGCGACACGCCCCGCAAGGAGGGTCGCCTGTTCATCAAGCACCTCTCGACCCGCCACGGCATCCAGCGCGTCCTGATCGTCTCGGGCGACCGGGAGTCCGAGGTGCGTTACCTCGCCGACCTCGTCGGCATCGACGAGATCCATGCGGGTGTCAGTCCTGAAGAAAAGGTCGAGATCACGCGTCGCGAGACCGAGCGGGCACCGACGGCCTTCGTGGGCGACGGGGTCAACGATGCGCCCGCGCTGCTCGTGGCGACGGTCGGGATCGCCATGGGCACGACGAGCGAGGTGACGACCGAGGCCGCGGGCGCTGTCATTCTCGATTCATCCCTCGAAAAGGTCGACGAGTTCATGCACATCGGCCGCCGGATGCGCCGCATTGCGCTGCAGAGCGCGGTGGGGGGCATCGCGCTGTCCCTGATCGCGATGGTCATCGCGGCGTTCGGCTTCCTGCCGCCCGTTGCCGGTGCGCTGACCCAGGAGGTCATCGATGTCTTCGCCGTGCTCAACGCGCTGCGAGCGGCGATCCCGCCCGAGGATCTGACGGACATCGACGACGCCTGAGAGATTCAGATGGCTTCAAGGCGGCCGCCATCGACGGCGAGGCTCTGCCCGCTGATGTAACTCGCCGCGGGGCTTGCGAGGAATGCGACGGCGTTGGCGACCTCCTCGGGATCGCCAAAGCGACCCATGGGCACGGTCGCCCGCATCTCGCTCGCGATGACTTCCTCGTCGACACCTCGCACTTGGGCCCGCGTGCGGATGAGATTCTGGAGGCGGGCCGTCTCCGTGAAGCCGGGCAGCACATTGTTCACGGTGATGCCGTCGGGCGCCAGTTCCCGGCTGATCGTCTTGGCCCAGCTTGCCACGGCGCCGCGCACCGTGTTGCTCACGCCCAGGCCCGGGATCGGCTGGCGCACGCTCGTCGAGATGATGTTGACGATCCGCCCGAATCCCGCCGAGCGCATGCCCGGGACGACGGCCTGGGCAAGGACCTGATTGCAGATCAGATGCATGCGAAAGGCTCGCAGGTACGCCTCGGGTTGGGCCTCGATCGCCGGTCCGCCGGGAGGACCGCCCGTGTTGTTGATCAGGATGTGGTAGATGCGCCCCCCGTCCAGCGATCCCTGCACGCCGTCACGGACCTCGTCCGGGTCGTCGAAGTCGGCGCATATCCAGTCATGGTCCTGTCCGTCGCCGTCGGCAGGAAGAAACTCGCATGTCTCCCGCAGGCGATTCTCATCGCGTGCAAGCAGGGTGATCGATGCTCCCAGGCGTGCCAGGAGGATGGCACAGGCCCGTCCGATTCCCTGGGTGGAACCCCCGACCAACGCCCGACGACCGTTGAGTGCCAGATCCATGGGCGAGGGTAGGACGCGGCATGGGGGAGGGCGAGGACCCATCAGATGCCAAGTTATCCACAAACGATACCCGAACATTGACACATCCGTTCGGGTTCTGGTATACTCCGCCCGCCGGGCACGCGACCAGCGCCGCCCCCGGCCTCGGCCACGGGTCGCGTTGGCCCGTGCGAGTTCCGCGCTGGTTTCGTCCGCGTCACCTGCCCCGCGTGCGGGCCAGCCGGCGGGGGCGAGCAGAAGCAGGGGAGGGCATTATGCCCGCAAAGACGACATCGTCCGAGAAGTCCGCCGGCACGACCAGCAACGCCAGAGGCTCCGCCAAGGCGCCGAAGGGGACCGGTGCAGCCCAGATCATCGAGCCCAAGCCCGCCGGGGCGAACGGTGCGGCAGGCGTGGACCCGCAGAAGAAGCAGGCACTGGATCGGGCCCTCTCCCAGATCGACAAGGTCTTCGGCAAGGGCTCGATCATGCGTCTGGACGAAGATGCCTACCTCGCGGTGCAGGGCATCAGCACCGGAGCCCTGAGCCTCGACCTGGCTCTGGGCGGGCGTGGCATTCCACGGGGACGCATCGTGGAGGTCTTCGGGCCGGAATCCAGCGGAAAGACGACACTGGCTCTGACGGTTGCTGCCAATGCGCAGAAGGGTGGGGGCGTCGCCGCGTTCATCGACGCCGAGCACGCGCTGGATCCCACATGGGCGAAGAAGATCGGCGTCAACATCGACGAGTTGCTCGTCTCTCAGCCGGATACGGGCGAGCAGGCGCTGGAGATCTGCGAGCTGCTGGTGCGATCCAACGCGGTGGATGTGATCGTCGTCGATTCCGTCGCCGCGCTCATTCCCAAGGCCGAGATCGAGGGCGAGATGGGCGACAGCCATGTCGGGCTGCAGGCTCGCCTCATGAGCCAGGCCATGCGCAAGCTCACGGGCGTGATCGCTCGCTCCAACTGTACCGTCATCTTCATCAACCAGATCCGCGAGAAGATCGGCGTGATGTTCGGCAGCCCGGAGACAACGCCCGGCGGGCGGGCACTCAAGTTCTACTCCTCCGTCCGCATCGACATCCGGCGCACCGGCGCGATCAAGGACGGCGACCAGAATGTGGGCAACCGCGTGCGTGCCCGCGTCGTCAAGAACAAGGTCGCCCCGCCCTTCCGCCAGGCCGAGTTCGACATCATGTTCGATGAAGGGATCAGCGCCAGCGGCGACCTGCTCGATCTGGCGATCGACGCGGGCGTGTGCCAGAAGTCCGGCTCCTGGTTTAGTTATGGCGAGATGCGTCTGGGCCAGGGGCGCGAGAACGCCAAGGCGTTCCTGCGCGAGAATCCGGACCTGTTCGAGGAGATCCGACAGGGCGTGCTCAGGGTCAAAGCACCACAGCCGCCAGCAAAGATCGAAGAGGCCTGAGACGGGGGCGAGGCATCGATCCATTCCATCGTCGTGAGGCGAGGATCGTTCGGTGTGCGCGCCATCTACGCTTGGGGCATGCATGACCCCCGTCGAGCCGTTGCCGAACGCTTCCGACCCTTCGGCACCACGATCTTCGCCGAGATGACGCGCCTGGCCAACGAGGCCGGCGCGATCAATCTCTCGCAGGGATTCCCGGACTTCGACGGCCCGCAGTTCGTGCGAGAAGAAGCCAAACGAGCGATCGACGAGGGGCACAATCAGTACGCCCCGATGATCGGCGTGCCTCAGTTGACGCGAGCGTTGGCGGATTCCTGGCGCGAGCTGACGGGCATCGAGATCGAGCCGGCGGTTCATGTCACGGTCACCAGTGGGTGCACGGAGGCCCTTGCGGCGGCATTTCTCGGCTTGTGCAATCCCGGCGAGGAGGTCATTCTCTTCGAGCCGTACTACGACAGTTATCGCGCGTGCTGCGCCATGGCCGGCGCCATACCGAGATTCGTGGCGCTGCGCCCGCCCCCGCCAGGGGCGCCGGATGATGCCCCGTTTGTGTTCGATGAAGATGAACTTCGCGCGGCGTTCAGCGATCGCACACGGGCAATCCTCATCAACACGCCGCACAACCCCACGGGCAAGGTCTTCACGCAGGCTGAACTGGCATGTATCGCGGATCTCTGCCGCAAGTTCGATGTCATCGCGATCTGCGACGAGGTCTACGAGCACCTGACCTACGGAGCCAAGCACATCCGCATGGCGACGCTGGAGGGGATGTTCGAGCGGACGCTGACGCTCTCGAGCCTCGGCAAGACCCACAGCCTGACGGGTTGGAAGATCGGCTGGGCCATCGGCCCGGCGCATCTGAGTGCCGCAGTCCGCAGTGCGCACCAGTTCCTGACCTACGCCGTCGCAACGCCCCTGCAGCACGCCGCCGCACGGGCCATCCGGGATGGGGGCGATGCCGTGGCCGATCTGCGCAGCCACTACGAACGGGCCCGCGACTTTCTCTGTGGCGTGCTGCGCGACCTGGGCCTTCGCGTCTTCACACCCGCCGGGACCTATTTCCTGCTGGCCGACCACACGCCGCTGGGTCTCGGCGATGATGTCGAGTTCTGTCGATACCTGACGACGCAGGTGAAGGTGGCGGCAATCCCCCCCTCGGCGTTCTACGAGCACAAGGAACTGGGCCGTCCGCTCGTCCGGTTCGCGTTCTGCAAGAAGATGGAGACACTGGAGCGGGCTGCCGATCGTCTCCGAACGCTCGCGAAGTGACATCCGCGGCCATGGCAGGATTCCAGCACGCTACATTGTGGCCATGCTCAGCAACCTCGCCGCACGCCTCAGCGCGTTCTTCCAGAAGACCGCACCGGACCCGTTTACGCTCGCGGTCCTGCTGACCCTCGTCAGCGCCGGGGCAAGCCTCGTGTTCATGCTGACGCGGGACGATCCGCAGCCGCCGATCGCCCTGCTGGATGCGTGGCGGGGAGACGGCGGCCTCTGGCGGTTCCTCGCATTCAGCATGCAGATGTGCCTGATCCTGGTGACGGGTCATGCGCTGGCCGCGAGTCGTCCCGTCGCGCGTCTGATTCGCGCCGTCGGCGATCTCCCGGCGAGCGGGCGATCCGGCGCCGCCCTCGTGGGGTTCGTCGCTGCCCTGACCGGCCTGCTCAACTGGGGGCTGGGGCTGATCGTCGGCGCCCTGCTCGCCCGCGAGGTCGGGCGGTCGCTCCAGCGCCGGGGCATCGCCCATCACTACCCGCTGCTGGCAGCCGCCGGTTACATGGGGCTGCTCGTCTGGCACGCCGGCTTCTCCGGCTCGGCGCCCCTGAGCGTAACCACGCCGGAAGGAGCCCGGAAGGTCCTCCCGCAGAGCGCACTGGAATCACTCGGCAGCGACACGATCCCGCTGAGCCAGACACTCCTGAGCCCCATGAACATCACGCTGGCGGTCGGGATGCTCCTGCTCATTCCATTCGTCCTCGCGCTCCTCGATTCTCCGAGCGAGCGCATCGGCGCACGCGAATGGATCGATGAGGCGGACGCACAGGAGGCCGCCCCGCGCGAGACGATCCGCAGCATCCCGGAGTGGCTCGAGCACACGCCCCTGCTGGCATGGGTGCTCGCGATGGGGCTGTTCGGCGCGTTCGTTCGCTACGGGCAGGTCGCGGGCCTCGATCGCCTGGGACTCAACGAGGTCAACACGATCATGCTGGCCCTGGGCCTGTTGTGCCACGGGTCCCTGGCGTCGTACGCGCGGGCCGCCGAGGAGGCCGCCCGCGGCTGTGCCGGCATCATCACCCAGTTCCCGCTCTACGCCGGCATCATGGCGATGCTGGACGCCTCCGGCCTGATCGACTGGTTCGCGGCGGCGCTGGCACGCGGCGGCGAGTCTCTGGCACCCATCCTCACCTACATCTCCGCTGCTGTCGTCAACCTCTTCGTGCCCTCGGGCGGTGGGCAGTGGGGGATCCAGGGGCCCATCGCACTGCAAGCCGCACTGGATGCCGGGATCGCCCCGGGCAAGATGGTCATGGCCGTGGCCTACGGCGATCAACTCACGAACATGCTCCAGCCCTTCTGGGCCCTGCCCCTGCTTGCCATCACACGCGTGCGGGCCCGCGACATCATCGCCTACACCACGGTCGTCATGGTCGTCGCCGGCCTCTGGTATGCCTTGGTCCTTGCCATCCTTTGATCATCACCCATGCACGCGGCACATCCGCATGTTCGGGCGCTTCTGCACACGATCCGCAATGCGGCGGATCCCTCGCAGGGCGTGCGCGACGCCCTCACATCGCACGAGGTCCATCCGACCTCGCTGTTTGCAACGGGCAAGGCATCACTCACCATGGCAAGCACGGCACTGGAGATGGCGGCACCCCGCACGGGGGTCATCACGGCCGTGCCGGACCTGATCTCGACCGTCGAGATTCCCGAGGGCATCGAGGTGCTGTCCGCCGATCACCCGCTTCCGACACAGCGCAACCTGCAGGCTGCCCGACGGGTCGAGGCGTTCATGAAACGGCTGGGCGAGCAGGACACGCTCCTCGCGCTCATATCCGGCGGGGGCTCTGCGCACCTCTGCGCACCCGTGCCGCCGCTGACCCTCGACGACCTGCGCCGAGCGACCGACGCCCTGCTGCGTGCGGGTGCGACGATCCAGGAGCTCAACGCGGTGCGCAAGCACGCCGAACGCCTCAAGGGCGGCAACCTCGCCCGCCTCGCCTACCCGGCCCGCGTGCTCTGCTTCGTCGTGAGCGATGTCATGGGTGATCGCCTGGACACGATCTCCAGCGGGCCCTTTGCTCCCGATCCTACAACCTATGCCGATGCCCTCGAAGCCCTTCGCGTGCATGGCCTGCTGGATCTGGTGCCCGCGCTCACACGCCACCTGCAGGCCGGCCTTGCAGGCAGGTTCCCGGAGACCCCCAAGGAGGCAGATCCATGCTTCGCACGCGTGGAGTCTCGCATCATCGCGTCCAACGCGCAGGTCGTCCGTGCGTGCGCCGCTGCCCTGCAGGAGATGGGGTATGAGGTTCTCGAGGAACGCACCCAGTGCACGGGGCAGGCGGGCGAACTGGGCAGACGCCTCGCACGCCGGGCCATCGACGCGGCTCGCACTCCACCCGGGCGGGCGATGGCCATCGTCATGGGCGGAGAGACGACGGTCGACACCAGGGGCGCTTCCGGGCTCGGCGGACGCATGCAGGAACTCGCTCTGGCCGCTGCCATCGAGATCGAGGGGGAGCTGGGCATCACGGTGCTTGCAGTAGCCACGGACGGCATCGACGGGCCGACCGATGCCGCGGGGGCCGTGGTTGATGGCACGACCTGTGCCCGAATGCGGGAGCACGGCGTGGATCCCCGACAAGCCCTGGAGTCGCACGACAGTTACCACGCCCTGGATGCCGCACAGGCACTGCTTCGAACGGGCCCCACGGGGACGAATGTCAACGACATTGCGATCGCCATGATCAGGCCGGAATGCCAGCCGCGGTAGACCGGATATAAGGTACAAGAGCCAGCCCTCGTTCATACCGTGGACCGGTATTACGGGGTCGTTTGACGAGATCTGATGGATGGATTATACTGCAAAGTAAGTCTTGGAGACAGGACATTGTGCCTTCACATACTGTCTGTTGGAACAGTGTCTCGTCGTGTGGTGCGACCCATGATCAGGACGATGGCGTGGAGATGGCATGGTGTTCTCCTGGCGATCGCCATGTGCGCGCCCGTCCGTTCCCATGGGCAGGTGAACGACGCGGTGTCGCTGCGTGCTCGTGCCTGGGCGACGATTCTCGCCATCAACGAGCAGAGCGTGCGAACGGCAGAGTGGATCGACCATACCCATGTGCATTATGAAGACGGGAAGACCTTTCCCTTTGTGACGGCCCGTTGTCGAGCGGACGACATGGGGCGTCTCCTCGTCGTCTCCGAGGAGCGTGTATGCGCAGAGCCGGGCGACTTCAACTCGATGATCTCTCGCCCCCAGATCTACAGCGTGCGCAATGGGGTCATGCGCACGGTCAGTGAGGACGGCGTGGGAATCGTGCGACCATACCGTCCAGTCGATATTACACCATGGTCGCTCCCCGGCTTCTGGACCGGTATGGGTCGCCAGATCGACCTGAGTGATCCCCGCACGCGGGCCGAGCATCTGCTCGACTGCGAGGACCTCGAGGTGGAAGAAGACGAAGGCGAGGTCATCCTGACGGGATTCGATCGCGCCGAGAGGCGCGCGTACTTCCATCGAGTGCGCATCGACGCAGGGACCGGCGATGTCCTCTCGCACATGCTCATCTCGCCCCTGTGGGGCATTCCGTTCATCGAGTACCGCATGCCGACCTGGCGCACGATCGGCGCCGTCCGCGTGCCGACGCGGGTGGAGCTGCGTGCCTACGAGCCTGTGATCTCACGGGAGCAGACCGAGCGGCTCAACGCCATTGCAGACGAGCATCCGGAGCTGACCGCGGACAGAATCATGATCGGGGGAGAGGGGATGATCGCATGGCTGGATATTCTTCGCGAGGTCTTCGGCCCTGCGGGTGTGCCCTCCCGCCCGGCGGCCGGAATCTGGCAATCCGCATGGTGCGATGTGATCTCTGTCAATCAGGAGTACGCCGAAGACGACTTCACGCTCCCTCTCGACCATCAGCCTGAGCTGATTCTCAGCGAGTTCCTCGAACGCATCGTGGATCGCTTCGACCCTGAGCCGAGCGACCTGGCGCACCGAAAGGACGACTGATGCTTTCAGTACTCCTCGGTCTCGTGCTCTTCGTGATGGCGCCGTGGACGGCAGGTGGCCTAGAACCGCCGCAGGACTCGTCGAACAAGGCGGATGCCATCATCGCCGCAACCGCCGCCAGTGACGAGGATCTGGGCCGCCTGCCCGTCGCGGATATCGCTCAGCGAGAAGTTTCGGTTGTCAACATGAGCCAATACCCGATCCGGCTCCGCCAGGTCGGCGGCTCCTGCAGTTGCATCGTGGCCGAGTTTCCGAAAAGCCTGGGCCCCGGCGCAGAGGGGGTCGTCCGGATCCGGATGCCGGTGGGGGCCGCCGCGGGACCACAACCCCACTGGATGACGATCGAAGCCGAAGAACGCATCCCCGATGGCAGCATCGGCGAGACCTCCCGATTCACGATTCGGCTTACTTTCGAGGCGGACCTCTCATTCACGATCAAGCCCGAAACCGTCTGGATGCATGGGGTTGCCGGACAACCGTTGCGACAAACCGTTTACCTGCGAAGCGACCAGATGGCGGCACTCCATCCGACAGCGTTCCGCATCGACATCCCGGGCCTGAGCGTCCAGCGCGTTCGTCGATTCAGGACCGCAGCCGAGGAGCGTCCCGACGAGGAGGCGCTCGCGATGGAGATAGCCGGGACGCCCAATGAGCCCGGCGTGTACCGCGGCTTTCTTCGCTTCGAAACCGATGACCCCGCGTACCAGACGAGTGGGGTTCCCGTTCATGTCCGCGTCCAGCCGGCGTGGATCGCTTCGCCCGCCGGATTCGCAATGATCAGCGAGCCCAGGACACGGACGACCCGTCGGCTCCGCCTGCGGATGCGGGATGGCTCTGCAATCCCACCGCTTCAGGCCGGATTCTCCATCGACCCACCGGGCTTTGCCGACTGCTGCCTGAGCGCACACCTGATCCCCTCCGCCGACGGAAAAGTCATCGACATCGAACTGACGCTGGATGTCAGAGATTGCCAAGCGACGGAGGCAGTGGGCATGCTCCGGCTCGTATCCGGGAACGATCGCCGACTGGTGGCGGAGATCCCGGTGGCATGGATCGCCTCTCCGGGAGCGTCGTCGGGCCGGAACGGTGACCGCCAATCGTCCGGTCGCCCGGAAGAGGGTGAATGATCGATCGGGATGTCAGGGCCTTGGCAGGTCCGCCTCGCCGAAGAGCCGGAATCCCTTGCGCCGCAGGATCTGCCCCGCGAGCGTGGGGTCGTCCACAGCCAGCGCGATCGTGGGCGTCCCATTGGGACGGATCATCAGCGGATACGCGAAGCGGATGTTGATCTCCGCCCGCAGCAGGTGCAGGCACAGGCTCTCCAGGCTGTTGCCGCTGGAGAACTCGACGATCAGGACCTCGTTCTCGGTAAAGCACAGCCCGTGGTCGCGCAGCAGCCGCTGGGAGATCCGCGCATCACTCGTGATGATCCGCACGATGGCGCAATCGCTGGCCTCGTGCACGCTCAGGGCGCAGATCTGCGAGACGGAGTCCTCGAAGGCCTCGACGAGGTCATGCAGCTTGCCCACCCTGTTGTCGAGAAAGACGCTGAACTGCGTTACGGTGGGGGGGGAATACCCCTGCATGGTCTCAAAGGGCGTCCTCGATTCGCTCACCGCCTCGCCCTCCTGACGCGGCCATCTGCTCAAGCCATCGACAGCATCCGCCGTCTGGTGCCCAACCGTTCAATCCTACAGCGTAGCGGATATCCGGGTCTGTTGGCAAGGAAAAACCCGCCTCCCGGAGAGGCGGGCATCCGGCGTCTGACACGCGTCGCGACGATCACGCCGAGAAACTCGACCCGCACCCGCAGGTCGTCGTTGCATTGGGATTCTCGAACACGAACCCCCGACCCATGATCTCGTCCTTGAAACTGATCGTGGTCCCGTTGAGATACAGCAGGCTCTTGGGGTCGCAGATGACCAGAATGCCGTGCTGCTCGAAGACCTCGTCGCTGTCGCGCTGGGTCTCGGTCAGGTCGAGCACATAACTGAAGCCGCTGCAGCCGCCGCCCTTGACCCCGACCCGCAGGCGGACCTTCTCGCGATCCAGCCCCTGCTCGTCGATGATCTTGTGGATCTCCCTGGCGGCCTGCTCCGTGAGGAACACGCCCTGATCCTGCCCGCTCTCAGGAGTGTCCGTCTGCGTACTCATCTGCTGGTGCTCCCGTGTGGAGAATGTGTCGCCCGATTCTATGCCGCCCCCTCAGGCCGACTGGGCCTCCTCTTCTGCGATCCCGTTCTTCTTCTTGTAATCGCGGATCGCCGAGCGGATCGCGTCCTCTGCCAGCACCGAGCAGTGGATCTTGACAGGCGGCAACTGCAGCTCCTCGACGATCATCGTGTTCTTGATCTGCAGGCCCTCCTCGAGCGTCTTGCCCTTGAGCCACTCGGTGGCGAGGCTGGAACTCGCGATCGCCGACCCGCACCCGAAGCACTTGAAGCGGGCGTCCTCGATGACCCCGGTCTCGTCGTTGACCTTGATCTGCAACTGCATGACATCGCCGCACTCGGGCGCTCCGACGAGCCCGACGCCGATGTCCTTGCGCTGCTTGACCTCCTCGCTCGTGCCGAAGTTTCCGACATTGCGCGGATGCTCGTAGTGATCGATGACCTTCTGGTGATATGCCATGGGTTCCTCCCGCTCGACTCAGTGAGCCTGCCACTGGATCTTGGTGATATCGATGCCCTCCTTGTGCAGGTCGTACAGGGGGCTCAGTTCGCGCAGTTTCTCGACCGCCCGGACAATTGCGTCGATCGCGTAATCGACCTCCTCGCCCGTATTGAATCGCCCGAGGCTGATCCGCAGCGAACTGTGTGCCAGATCGTCGCCGACCCCGAGCCCCTTGAGCACATAACTGGGCTCCAGGCTCGCGCTCGTACACGCCGAGCCGCTGCTCATCGCGATCTCCTTCGTCGCCATCATCAGGCTCTCGCCCTCGACGAACCCGAATGAGATATTCGTCAGGTGCGGCAGCCGCCGCTCCCGATGCCCGTTGACCTGCACCGTGTCCAGCCTGCCGGTGATCTGCTCCTCCAGCCGGTTCCGCATCGCCAGCAGACGCTCACGCTCGCTGTCCATCTCCTGCATGCAGATCTCGCACGCGGCACCGAGCCCCACGATCCCGGGCACATTCAGCGTGCCCGAGCGGAACCCCCGCTCCTGACCGCCGCCCTCGGCGATCGCCTGCAGACGCACACGCGGACGCCGGCGACGCACATACAACGCGCCCACGCCCTTGGGCCCGTAGATCTTGTGCCCGCTCATGCTCAGCAGGTCGATGTTGTCACGCACGACATCCGTCGGCATCTTGCCGACCCACTGCGTCGCGTCCGTGTGGAAGATCACGCCCCTCTCATGGCACAGCGCCCCGATCTCGGGAACCTCGTTGATCGTCCCGATCTCGTTGTTCGCCCACATGATGCTCACGAGGATCGTGTCGTCCCGCAGCGCCTCCTCGACCATCGCCCGCGTGATCACCCCGTCCGCCGGCGGCTCGAGAAAGGTCACATCGAACCCCTCCTTCTGCAGACGCTTGGCCGGGTCCAGCACCGCCTTGTGCTCGATCGCGCAGGTGACGATGTGCCCGCGATGCTCCTGCCCCGCGGGCTTCTTCGCGTACATCCTCGCCGCCCCCTTGAGCGCAAGGTTGTTGCTCTCCGTCGCCCCGCTCGTGAAGATGATCTCCTTGCGATCGGCTCCGATCAGACGCGCCACCTGCTGGCGGGCACGATCGACCGCCTCCTCCGCGGCCCACCCGAAACTGTGATTCCGGCTGCCCGGATTCCCATACACCTCCGTGAAGTACGGCAGCATCGCCTCGACCACACGAGGGTCGCACTTCGTCGTCGCCGCATTGTCGAAGTAGATCGGCAGGTTCACACCCATCACAGACTCCCTTGACGAACCCCACCGGCGGGGTCCACTTTTACTGCATCTTAGACTCATTCTAAGCCAGAGCCAAGCCTGCGGACGCTTTACGGGCCCGGCTTCTGCCCGACATCCCGCCGGAACACCATCCGCACGCGGTTGCCCCGCTCGTTGTACGAGACCTCGCTCATGTACGCCTGCATGAGCATCAGGCCCCGCCCGCCGGGCTTCTCCAGATTCTCCGGCAGCGTGGGGTCGGGCACCGCACCGGGGTCGAACCCGGGCCCGGCGTCCTCGATCTCGATCACCGCCTCACGATCGTCGACCTCCAGTCGCACTCGCACGGGCGTGGAGGGCGACAGGTCCCGATGCCCGTGCCGGAAGGCGTTGGAGATCCCCTCCTCGAATGCCAGACGCACGGCGAACGCCGCCGCCTCGGGATATCGGTGGCGAGCCAAGGCCTCGCCCAGTTCCTTCCGCAGGCGGGCGATCTCGCTCGGATCGTTCGGGACGCGAAACTGCTGGCAGTAGGCCTGCGACATGGCTCTGTGCGCCGGCGCCTGTCCTCGCAGGCCGCCACCTGGTCTCAACCGAAGCTCGCCATCGCCTCGTCGGCGGTCTCATGGATCTGAAACAACTGATTCAGGCGGGTGATGACGAAGACCTCGTAGATCTGCGGATCGATATCGCTGAGGCGCAACTTCCCGCCCTTGTTCTTGATCTTGTTGTTGATCGTGATGAGCGTGCCCAGCGCCGCCGACGACAGGTGGCGGACATTCGAGAAGGAGATCAGCACCCGTGGGTCGTCCTGCTGCTCGATGATCTGGGAGATTTCCTCCCCGATCTGCTGGATGTTCGACTCGTCGAGAATGTCCTTCTTGGTGAACTCGACGCGCGTAATCCCCTCGTCCTTTCGGATCCGC
>WGEO01000146.1 GCA_015492715.1 Phycisphaerales bacterium
AACGGACCTCGTCGAGGGATCGCTGGACATGTCGGCAGACGGCGGCGGCCTGCGAGACGCCCGCGATCGCGGCTTCCAGGGCGGCGTTCGGATCGTGCATGGGGCAACCATAGCGCCCCGGGGTATGCTGCTTGTCGGAGGATCGCGATGGACGCCGACGAACGCATCCAGACGCAGCACCCGGATGGCAAGCAGGGCGTGCGCATCCGGCGGGCGTACTACGAGGAGATGCGCCGGGCGCTGCTGCGTGTCATCCCCAAGGATGACGAGGGCATCGTGTTCGGGGATCTGAGCCGACTGGTCGAGCCCATCCTCGATCGGACGCGCATGCCCGAGACGGCGAGCACGCAGTGGTATGTCGTCGTGGTCAAGCAGGATCTGGAGGCGCGAGGAATCATCGAGCAAGTGGCGGGCGCCCGCCCGCAGCGACTGCGCCGCTGCTGATTGTGAGATATCGGTTATCAATCGCGGATCGCTTAGCAGGGTGGATTAGTCCGGTTTCCTTGTCTCAGACTCTTGGTCTTCCTTGAGATCCATGACGCGCCCTGCCAGAAAGACCCCGGCAAGACCGACCAAGGTTGTTCCCACGATCCACGCAGCAGGCTCGGCAAAGCCTATGCTGGTCATCCATGCCGCCAAGCCGAGTACTCCAAAGACAACAAGGGTTGCAAGGAACTGGCCGAGCCGTCGCTCCTTGAAGAGTTTCTCGTGCGTGTGCTTGTTCTGCTCTACGATCTGCTGCTCAATCTGGCGCCTGTGCTTGGCTTCAGATTCGAACTGGCTCATGATCCGTTCTGGAAAACTGGCGTCGATCTTGGCGAACTCGGCAAGCATTGATGGCGGCGGGAGAGGTCCGAAATAGGTCGCAGATGCGTGGACGATCTGCTGGTCGTCGGACATTTGCAATCCGATCGGCTGCGACAGGAATGGTCCACTAATCGTCGATGAAGAGTGAGAGCTGTCGGTCGTCTCCTGCGGTGCCGGAGGAAGCTTTGGGCTTGAGCCAGTCTTGGGGGATTCGGGGTCGCTCATGGTCAGGCAGTTCGCGGTATGCCGACATCATCGCTTGCCACAGGTCTTTCCCTACCCGTTGCCAATCAGACGCAAGAGCTTCGTGTGGCGACACATCGAGCCTAGTGTACCAGAAGGACTTCATTTTCTCGAGATGGGGGCGGGTTGGATAAACGAACCAGATCGACCCCGCCCCTTTCATGATCCTTCGGAGACGGCTCATAGGTCTACTCTACTTTCGATGCTCTAGCGCATCCAGAATCATCGTACCACCAATCCGCGCTGCTGGAGCAGGTCGATGACCTCCTGCACGCAGGCGTCGACGCTCTTGCCCTCGGTCTTGAGCACCAGCTCGGGGTTCTCCGGAGCCTCGTAGGGGTCGTCGATGCCCGTGAAGCCCTTGATCTCGCCCGCGCGGGCCTTCTTGTACAGGCCCTTGGGGTCGCGCTGCTCGCAGACCTCCAGCGGCGTGTCCACGAAGACCTCGATGAACGGCAGGTCGGCCTCCTCGTGGACCTTGCGGGCCGCGTCGCGGTCGGCGCGATAGGGGCTGATGAAGCTCGTCAGCGTGATGTGCCCGGCGTCGGCAAAGAGCTTGGCGACCTCCCCGATGCGCCGGATGTTCTCGGCGCGGTCCTCGGCGCTGAACCCCAGGTTCTTGTTCAGCCCGAAGCGGATGTTGTCGCCGTCGAGGCGGTAGCAGGGAACGCCCGACTGGACCAAGACCTGCTCCAGGGCGCTGGCGATCGTGCTCTTGCCACAGGCGGAAAGTCCGGTAAACCAGACGGTTGCGCCCCGGCACTTGAGGGCCTCCCAGCGTTCCTGGCGCGTCAGGTTGCCCTCGTGCCAGTGGATGTTCGTTGCCTTGATCTCGCTCATCTCGTTCTCCACGCGTCGTTGAAGTCGAGCGGGAGTCTAGGCCGCCTTCTCGCGGCCCCATTGGGACACCGGGTGCGAGCCGACCCCGGCACGGGTCCATGGCGAGCCTGTGAAAACGCGACGCGGACCGGCTTCTACAGGACAAAGAGATCCAGAAACGCGAAGAAGTCGTCCGCGTCGATGTCGCCGTCGCCCTGGATGTCGGCGCGGTCGTCGCCGGAGGCGAAGAAGTCCAGATAGGTGAAGAAGTCGTCGGCGTCGACATCGCCGTCGCCCTGCAGGTCCGCCGGGTGCAGCACGATCTCGAGCGTCGGCGCGGGCATCAGGGTGACGGGGCGTTGCCCGTCGTCGGCGACGATCTCGAAGATGTCCGTTCCCGCGGCGTGGGCCCCGCTGAGTGTGATCTCGAAGACCCCGCCGCCCAGGTCCGTCACGGCGTCGATGCTGGTCAATCCCGCGGATCCGGGTGCGTGGGCGACGCTCAGGCTGACGGGCACGGAGATCGAGCCCTCGTTCCAGTCCATGAGCGTCACGGTCATGGTGGTCGCCCGTCCGTCGGCGAACAGCGGCTCGTCGGCGAACGCGACTTCGCTGGTGACCGCGTCGGGACGGCCTGTCAGGTCGGCACGCCAGGCGTCGAACAGGGCGCGCAGCTGACGCGTGGGATCCTCGTCGTTGGCTTGCTGGTTGGCGACATTGAAGGTCATGTAGTAGTCGCCGCTGGCACAGCCCAGGTCCTTGGCAAAGAGCCCGATGGGGCTGTCCGGGCCGAGGTTGGGCAGGGCGCTGAGGCCCGGGTTGGCCCCGCCGCTGATCGCATCGGGCAGGCCGTTGCCCGTGATGTCGGCCATGCGGAAGCTGCGTCCGCCGCCGGCGAGCTGGTTGTCCTCGGAGTCGAGGGTGAACGAGCCGGTGCCGTCGTTGAGGAAGGAGGCGAACCGGGACCCGCCCAGGCGCATGGCCGTGATGTCCAGGTCGCCGTCGCCGTCCAGGTCGCCCGCGACCACATCCTGCGGATCGTCCAGCGTCCCCAGGATCGTGCCCGTGCTGAACGAGCCGGCGCCGTCGTTGGTCACGAACTGCACGCTGTCATTGCCCGAGAGCACGGCGGCGATGTCCAGGTCGCCGTCGAGGTCTGCATCCACCGCGCGCACGCTCGTGACGGCGCCGGTGACGGGCACCAGACGCACACTCTCGAACCCGCCCAGCCCGTCGCCGAGGTAGATGGCGACCTGCGACGCCGAGCCGCTGCTGGTGATGATGTCCAGCACCCCGTCGGCATTCAGGTCGGCGAGGTCGAGCCCGGCGGGGCTGGCGATGAGGGCGGCCAGTTCGACGGGCGTGCCGAAACTTCCCCCGCCCAGTCCGGGCACGATCGTGACCGTGCGGTTGGCGGTCGTGCGTGCGACGACATCCACGATCCCGTCGCCGGTGACATCGCCCACACGCAGGTCGTCGGCGCGTGCGGGCAGGGTCGTGATGAGCTCGGCCTCGTCGAGTTTGACGAAGCGCGAGTCCGGGGCGCTGTTCATCATGCGGTACAGCCCGCCGTTGCCCGCCGTGAGCACATCGGGCCTGCCGTCCTCGTCGAGGTCCAGGACCTCGACGCCGTAGGACGCCGGGTCCACGCGATAGACCGAGAGGCACGAGTCGAGGTCGCCCGCGCGCCCGATCAGCATGTACGCGATGTGCGCGGACTTCTCGGTGTCGGGGTCCCAGCCGGCCGGCGGCGAGCCGCATCCGTCCGGGTCCTGCTGTGAGCACGAGCAGCGTCCGTCGCCGCCGAACATGTGGGCGGCTTCCATGCCCGCCATGAGTTTCTCGGCGAGGTCGCCGGGCGTGTTGATGACGGCATCGACGGCCTCGTCGACGACGGGGGAGCCAGCGAGGACATTGCCCTGGATCGCGTAGACGATGGTGGTCTCGTGCCCGGCGTGGAAGGACTGGAAACTCCCTACGACGCCCCCGGCCCACTGCCCGGCGTTGGCGCCCGTGAAGGTGGCGACCCCGCCGCTGGTATCGATGATGCCGTACTGGCGCGACTGGTGCCCGCTGTCGAAGCCCTCGAGCAGTGTGATGATCTCCGGCGGGGGGACGCCTTCGAGCAGGCGATCGCGTGCGAAGACGCGGTTGTACCCGCGCTGATCGACGGACGACTGGGCGGTCACGCCCCCGAGCCCGACGATCATGACGGGGGTATTGGCCCGCAGATCGAAGCCCGTCAGGCAGGTCGCGGACCCGAGGGCCACCTCGCCCGTGCGGGTGTCGACGAGCAGGATCGACCAGGTGGCGCTGGCCGGGACGGCGGAGCCTGCAAGGATGGCGGTGGCGACGGCACGAGACAAGCGCTTGAGCATAAGGGATACTCCTGCTTTTTGTTCATCGAGCCATGGTTGGTGGCTGCCGTGGGCAGACCCCGCGCCGGCTCGTCCCCCCGCCGAATACACCATACCAGCGTCGTCGTATATGAAGAAGGGTGATGGTCGGATTCGGGCGTTTTTGCGGGTTTGTCCCGGGCTTCGGGTTCATTCAGCCGATTGACTGGGGGATGATCGGGCCTACGATCGCTGTCCATCGGTGCCGATCTGATCGGGACTTGGTGGGTATGCGCGGCAGAGCCGGGCATGCCGCTGTAGCTCAGTGGTAGAGCGCACCCTTGGTAAGGGTGAGGTCATGGGTTCAAGTCCCATCAGCGGCTGTGCGTCCCGCGAGCGGGTCGCGGCGGGCGTGTCCCGCGGACAAGGTGGGAATCGTCCCGTGGTGGGGCGAAAGTGGGCTCGGGTGGGCTCGACACGGGCGATCGGCGCGCAAGAATGAGCGACCGCGCCGCGAGGCGTGTCGATGTGGGCACGAGTCTTCATCTGGAACACAATGCCCCGCAGGTGGGGCGGCGATGACGAGGTAGATCACTATGGCCAAGGGCGTTTTCGAGAGAACCAAGCCGCATGTCAATGTCGGGACCATCGGTCACATCGACCACGGCAAGAGCACGCTGACGGCGGCGATGAGCGCACGATCGGCGGCACGATTCGGCGGCGAGGTCAAGACCTACGCCGACATCACCAAGGGCGGGACGGTCCGCGACGCGTCCAAGACCGTCACCATCCACTCCTCGCACACCGAGTATGAGACGGACAAGCGCCACTATGCGCATGTCGACTGCCCCGGGCACGCCGACTTCGTCAAGAACATGATCACCGGTGCCGCCCAGATGGACGGCGCGATCCTGGTGGTGGCGGCGGACTCGGGCCCGATGCCCCAGACGCGCGAGCATGTGCTCCTGGCCCGTCAGGTGGGCGTGCCCTACATCGTCGTCTTCCTGAACAAGGTCGATCTCGTCGACGACGAGGAGCTGCTCGAGCTCGTCGAGATGGAGATCCGCGAGCTGCTCGACAAGTACGAGTTCCCGGGCGACGACACGCCGATCATCCGCGGCAACGCGAAGGCCGCCGTCGAGAACCCGCACGACGACGAGATCTGCAAGCCGATCGATGAACTGTTCGATGCGATCGACAACTACATCCCCGAGCCCCCGCGTGAGACCGACAAGCCGTTCCTCATGGCGGTCGAGGATGTCTTCAGCATCAAGGGTCGCGGCACGGTCGCGACCGGGCGTATCGAGCGCGGCGTGATCAAGGTCGGCGATGCGGCGGAGATCGTCGGCCTCAACAGGGAGAACCTCAAGACGACCATCACCGGCGTCGAGATGTTCAACAAGACCCTCGACGAGGGACGCGCGGGCGACAATGTGGGCCTGCTGCTGCGAGGCATCGAGAAGAACGAGATCCAGCGCGGGCAGGTCATCTGCAAGCCCGGCTCGATCCAGCCCCACACGAAGTTCAAGGGTGAGGTCTATGTCCTGACCAAGGAGGAGGGCGGCCGCCACACGCCGTTCTTCAGCAACTATCGCCCGCAGTTCTACATGCGGACGACGGATGTGACCGGCTCGGTGAAACTGATCGGTGCCGAGATGTGCATGCCCGGGGACAACATCGAGATGGAGGTGGACCTCATGGGCAAGCCCGTCGCGATGGAGAAGGGCCTGCGCTTCGCCGTCCGCGAGGGTGGCCGCACGATCGGCTCGGGCGTGGTGACCGAGATCATCGAGTAATCACGCGCAGAAGGAGGCCCGTCCGATGGCCAAGAAGAAGGAAGCGCGGGAGTATGTGTGGTTGCAGTGCACCGAGACGGGCGACCTGAACTACCGTACCCCGATCAATGTCAAGGGCGGGATGCCGGAGAAACTCAAGGAGGGCCTGCGCAAGTACTCTCCCCGTCTTCGTCGGCACACGCTCCACAAGATCAAGCGCAAGTGACACATCGGGCCAGCGAGCACAGCCACGGAGCCGGCACGCCACAGATCGGGGCGCGGTGCTCCGTGGCCCGTGCCCGTTCGAGGCCAGGGACGCCAGTAGCTCAATTTGGCAGAGCAGCGGATTCCAAATCCGCAGGTTGGGGGTTCGAGTCCCTCCTGGCGTGCGTGGAGACGAGGTGATCGATGCCCCTGGGGATCTACAAGCCGGGTCAGGGTTACTGGGTCCGCGTGATGACCGCAGTCATGGCGGGCGTGCTCGTGCTCGCCGGCGGTGCCTGGGCGTGGAAGCAGGCGGCGCTGATCCGCCCGCCCATTCCGCAGTGGCGCCTGACGCTCCGCAGTGTGCAGGGCGATCCCGCCCCGGGGCAGGAAGTCGTCCTCATCGGGACCAATCCCCTGACCGGCCAGCGCGCCAGCGAACTGGGGCGAGCGGTGATCGAGGAGGTCGAGCCGAACCGCATCGTGGTGGGGCGGCTCGCCTTCGAGAAGGGCCTGAATCCGTCCCAGGCCGACCATGTGCGCAGCGACTCGGGATTCCATGCCCGGGTGGTCGGCAGCGCGGGGATTCCCGCCTATGAGCCGATTCTGGTCCAACTCGCGGCCATGGGCGTCGTGATGGTCATCGGGGCCGGCCTGATCTACTACTTCGTGGGGATGCATCGCGGATCCGTGGAATTCCTCATTGCCACGGACGGGGAGATGAAGAAGGTCCACTGGACGACGCGCAAGCAGATCATCGGCTCGACCTGGGTGGTGTTGTTTGCGTGCTTCCTGATCGCGGCGTTTCTGTTCGGTGTCGACTACATCTTCGCCCAGATCTTCATGGCGCTGGATGTGCTCGAGACCACCCGCGGCTAGGGATTCGTGCCGACCCGGGCGCGGGTCGTCCTCGTATGATTCAGACCGTGTCGGCCTTCGAAGCGGGCCGATCAGGGCGTGCGGGCGCACGCCGGGAGACTTGCCATGAGCGATGAGACCCAGGACCAGGCGACACAGGCACTCGACGGGCGTCCTGCCGAGAAGGAGGATGTGATCGAGCAGGACGAGCCGGTTCGTCAGGAGGGGATGGACTGGTTCGTGCTCCGCGTGGCCTCGAACAAGGAGCACTCGGTCCGCAACACGCTGCTGCGCAAGGTCCAGATCGAGGGCAAGCAGGACTGGATCGGGCGGATCCTCGTGCCCACGGAGAAGGTCAAGACCTTCAAGGGCGGCAAGCAGCGGATCACCGAGAACAAGCTGTATCCCGGCTATGTCTTCGTCGAGATGCGCCTGGAGGATGACGGGCGGATCCAGCAGGATGTCTTCTTCCTCATCAAGGAGACCTCCGGCGTGGGCGATTTCGTGGGCACGGCGGGGCGTCCGACGCCCCTGAAGGAGCACGAGATCGAGAAGATGCTCCTGGACAGCCGCAAGCCCGACGACGAGCCGACGGTCAAGCTGACCTTCGAGAAGGGCGAGCAGGTGACGATCAACGACGGCCCGTTCGAGGGCTACGAGGGCACCGTCGACGAGGTCATGCCCGAGAAGGGCGAGGTGCGTGTGCTCGTGACCATCTTCGGGCGCCAGGCGCCGATCGATGTCAAGGAGTGGCAGATCTCGAAGGTGGGGGCCGGCTGAGAGGAGCGTCGAGATGGCGAGGACGAGACGCCGGGCGCGCAGGCTTGCGATCGCCGGTGCGATCGTGCTTGCCCTCCTGCTGGTGGCGGTGCTGCTGCTTCCCGTGATTGCGGGCTCGATCGCGCGGGGGGTGATCGCCCGTCAGGGCTCCTCGGCGATCGCCGGCTCGATCGAGGTCGGCAGTGTTCATCTGTCCTGGACGGGCTCGCAGCGGGTGACCGGCCTGCGCTTGCTCGACCCGGCGGGTGTGCCCGTGGCGACGCTCGATGCGTCGGTGGACGCCGGGCTGCTCGCCCTGGCGATGGGGTCGCGCGACCTCGGGGAGATCCGCGTCTCGGGCAGCGCCCGTTTGCAGCGCGACGATGATGGGGAACTCTCCATCGTCAAGGCTGCGCAGGCGGTGGAGCCCCCGGCGCCCAAGGCCGACGATGCGGGGGGGCGTCTGCCCAAGGGGTTGCGCGCGACGATCCGGATCGAGGACTTCGATCTGGAGGTCACCGACGGCGAGACGACCAGCACCATTGCGGATCTCGAGGGGCAGGCGACCATTCGGGCGGGCGAGCCCCTGACCGTGGAACTCTCGTCGCAGCGGATCGAGCATGGCGGGCAGTCCGGCGGCTCGCTCGTCATCGAGGGGCGTGTGAAGGACTGGTCCACATCCGAGGGCGATCTGACGACGGATCGCGCGAGTGTCGTCGCGTCCGTTCGGATCACGGACCTGCCCAGCGACCTTGCCCGCATGCTGGCGGGTGTGCGGGCCGACCTGGAATCGGCGCTCGGGCCTCGGTTCACGCTGATCGGCGAGGTCGAGGGTGCTCCGAGCAGCGAGTTGCTGGCGGGCCTGACGCTCGAAGCCGAGCACGCATCCATGGAGACGAAGGTCCGCCTGGACGACAGGGCCATCACGCTCCGCGAGCCGCTGCGCGTGCGCAGCGACGCGATGCGTCTGGCCGCTGCTCTTCCCCAACTTGCCGTCGCGATCGCCGAGTCCCGCCGAACGCTGCGTCTGGACGACGGCGTGCCCGTGGAACTGCGGGTCGAGTCCCTGATGATCCCGCGGCACGCCGACGGGCTGGATCTGGCGTCGAGCGAGTTGCAAGCGCAGGTACAGATCCCCGGCGCGAGGGGCACCCTCTTCATCGAGGGCCAGGAGCATGCGCTGACCATCACAGAGACCTCGGCCGGCATCTCCCTGTCGCCGGCGCAGGGCCTGCGGGTGCAGGCGACGGGCGGCGCCACACTCGACGGGCGCGACGCGGGCACGCTGGCCGCCGGCGTGCGTCTGGCTTCGCTCTTCGATGAACAGGGCAGGCCCGCCGTCGATGCGCAGACCATCGAGGGTGAGGTTGCGCTGACAGGTGTCGAGGTTGCCATTGCCCAGCCGTTCGTCGCGTCGACGGGCGTGGATCTCGTCGAGGCGATCGGACCGACGCTCGATGCGCATCTGGGCGTGGTGCCCGAGGGCGGCGCCCGGCGTGCCACCATCCGCCTTTCCGCCGAGCGGGCGAGTGCGGAAGGATCGCTGCGGATTGCCGATGGTGCCGTGCGTTCGGGCGAGGCGCCCCTGTCCTTTCGCATGAACGCCGAGCCCGGCCTGGTCAACGCCCTGATGGGCGAGACGCCCGATTTCGTGCTGACGCGTGGCGGGCAGATCGAGGGCACGATCAGCGAGGTCTTCGTGCCGCTGAAGCCCGAGAAGTCCCTCATGGACGAGGCCCGTGCTGCGATCGACATGACGCTCCGGGGCTTTGCGGGCAGGCTTCGACGGGACGCCGCCTCGAGCATCCTGCTGCGGGAGGGGGCCATCCACGCCGATACGGGCGGCAGCGCCCGTGTCCGGCTCGACCTCATGCGGGGCGAGCAGGCGTTCGGCGCATCGCTGGATGTGCGTGCGCAGGACCGAGCGGCCCTGTTGGATCGGCGCTTTGCCAGCGCCGGGCTCGAGGCAGAACTCCGGCTCAGCGACCTCCCCACGGCACTCGCCGACGATCTGATGGCGGATACCGAGGGTCCGGCGCTGCCTGCCGGCCTTGTAGGTGAGGCCGTCGGGCCGAGCGTGTCGCTTGCGCTCGGGCTGGTGCCGCAGGACGACCGCGTGCGGATCACGGGCGAACTCTCCTCTCACGCGATCACCGGATCGCTGCGCGGCTCGCTGGACGATGACCGCCTCGCCGTCGAGGCGGTGCGGCTCGATGGCACGCTGCGCCCGCGCACGGTCGATGCCCTGGTCGAGGCCTTTGCGCCGGACCTGGAACCGTCGCCCACACTGGCGAGCAGGACCGCCTATCACCTGGAGGTCGCGCCGCTGGAGATTGGCGTTCGAGAGCCCGAACTGCCGCAAGCCCTGTCGATGGTCGCGACGCTCGATCGCACCGATGTCCGACGCCTGGGCATCGTGGTCCACGACGAGGAAGCAGGAACGGAGCGGCGACGGTTTCTCGGCCCGGTGCTGATCGACGGCGGGCGTGCCCGGATTCATCTTGCGCTGGTGGACGACGAGGCGACGACGGTGCGGGGCGATGCCGCCCTGCTGGACAAGGATGAATCGCCGCTGGGTAATGTCAGCCTCTCGCTGGAGCAGCAGGGAGCATCGCTGGAGAGCGAGGTCCAGGTCTCCGCGCTGCGCCTGTCGCTTGCCGATCGTCTGCTGGCGAAGGAAGACTTCCTCGCCGGGGCGTTCGGGCAGACGCTCGATATGCGCGCGACCTACGCGGCTCGTGGTGATGGCGACGCGCGGGCCGAGCTCTTGTTGGAAACGCCCCTTGCGCGCACGCCACGCCCGATCGTCGCCACCATCGGCGAGCGTGCGATCCGCACGAACAAGATCGCGGCGAACTGGGACCTGAAGTCGTCCTGGGTGAACACGCGGCTGCTCGATGGCGAACGCGTCCGCCTGATCCGAGATACGAAGATCTGGCTCGAGGTCGATCCCACGACGATCCCGCGTGCCGAAGCCGACGACGGCAGGCTTCCCAGCACGGGCATCCTCACACTGATCGGGGTCCTCGCCTTCGAGACATCCGGCGGCGAGCAGGAGACGATCTCGAATCTGCGCACACGCGTCTGGTCCGATCCCGACGATCCGTCCATCGTGCACATCGAATCGACCGGCGCGCGCAACGGACAGGAGAACGCCATCCGGGCCTCGGGTCAGATCCACCTCGCCCAGCGCGAGGACGGCACGATCGACCCGCCCGCGAGCGTCGTGGACCTGACGCTCGAGGCTCCGGAACTGAGCGTCGAGCTGGTCGACGCACTGGCGAATCAGGGCGGGCTGCTCACGGACCTGCTGGGGTCGACCGCGGGGGTGCGCCTCGTGCTCGATGCCCTGAGTGGTGAGCGCGGGGGCGTCCGCCTGGAGCTGACCTCCCCGCGCACGACCGTCGTGCTGCGTGGGCGCGTGCGCGACGGTGTCTTCCGTGCCCGACCCGCTCGAAAGGAGGATCCCCCGCAGATCCAGATCAGCAGTTTTCCGCCCGAGCTTGTGGGTGACATCTCGCGTGTCGTTCCGCTCATCGGCAGGATCGAGAAAACGGAGCAGGACGAACCGGCGCAGGTGCGGATCAGCCGCCTGGAACTGCCCCTCGACGGCGATCTGCGCCGCCTCAACGCTCGCCTGACGATCGACATCGGCAGCGCGACCTTCCACGCCAGCGAACTGTTCGCGCCCGTGCTCAGCCAGCTCTCGTGGAACGCGGGCGGGGCCGTCGGGCGCCGGCTCTCACCGGTCGAGCTCGTCGTGCGCGACGGTGTGATGCGATATTCCGGTGTCGAACTGCCGCTGGGCGAGTTCACCATTGCACTCGACGGCGAGGCCGATCTGGCCACCCGCTCCATCGACGCCGTGGTCAGCATTCCCCTGGCACGCCTGAGCGAGGAGTTCGGCGCCGATATCCAGAAGCAGGTCCAGCGGGCTCTGGGGCCGCTGGGCGTCGCCCCGGATCTCTCCTCGCTCATGGTGCCCCTGCGTGTGAAGGGCTCGATGGACGGCCCGTCCATCGAGGTCGCAAGCGATCGTCTCATCGACAATCTGCGCAAGACCCTGGGACCGGAGAACCTGCTCCGCCAGGGCCTGGAAGGCCTGCTCAAGGGCGGCGGCGGGGGCTGACCGTCACAGTCCCAGCACGAACCTGCGCTCCTGCCACAGCCGATCCAGTCGATCGAGCATCCCCGGGTCCTCGGGCAGGTCCTCGCAGCAGGCGACCAGAAGATCGATCAGACCGTCGAAGTCGCTGCGTGCGATGAACTCGCGCTCGATCCTCGCCGTACCGCTTCCCGCCTGCACCTCGTCGAGGTTGCCCATGTTGTGGTAGTTGCCCAGGGGCAGGCAGATGCAGGCACTCTCGTAGCCGAAGGCGCAATAGGCCGTCGCCTCGCAGGCCCCGCCGCTCATGAGCCTGCGCTGCCACTTCCATGCGGGTGCCTCGCTGAGTTTCTGGCTTGCGGTGGGCTGCGGGCCGCCGGCGATCCGCTCGCAGACGAGGTCGATCGAACGCAGCAGGCGGGGCGAGAACACGCTCAGGCGATCCCCGACACGCACGATGGGCCCCCCGCCGATGGGTGCCTCGGGCAACGCCCGGCTGTTCTCCAGTGCGATCACGCGCGAACGCTCCGGCATCGTGCGGAATCGGCATGCCCCGATCGCCCCGAGAAACCCGACCTCCTCACCCAGTGTGAACAGGAGGCGCACATCCCCGATGGGCCTGCCCTCGTCACGCAGGGTGAGCACCTCGTCCATGGTGCACAGGGCCGCCGCCACCGCTGCGAGATCATCGCATGCCGGCGCCCGCACGATCCCGTCGTCGCCGATCTCGCTCGCCTCGAGGTCCCATGTGGCCAGATCCCCCGCCTGCACGGGGGCGTCGCTGTCCAGGCGGGCGGAGAATCGCTTGAAGACCTCACCCTTCTCGATCTGACGATCGATTCCCGCTCGCGCACAGGAGCCGTCCTGTGCATGGACGAGGATCCGCGAGGCGGGGAAGTAATCGTCCATCACGCCCCCACGGAACGAGAGGATCAGGTCGCGCCCATCCGCGGACTCGACATGAAACGCCGGGTGGTCCAGGTGAGCCGTGATGAAGAGGGGGGCATCGCTCGCGTCTGCCCCGGCGATCGAGACGACGAGATTGCCGACGCGATCGCGGCTCAATCGCAGGGCGGGGCGCCGGGCGAGCCAGTCCTCGATCCATCGGATCACGCGTGATTCGTGCCCGGCGCCGGTCGGCACGCTCGTCAGCGCAAGCAGACACGCGAGGTGCTCGTCGCGTCTGTTCTGGGGGATCGTCATGGGACGAGGATATCGCCCGCTCAGCGCCCGCGCGTGAGGCGGCCATACATGCGCTTGGGTGGGAGTTTGGTCGGCACGATCCCGCCGGGGAACTTCTGCTCGAGTTTCTTCTTCTCCCGCTCATCGCGCACATCGATCACCGGAATGCTGGGACCCGCGAGGCGATTGACGGGGGGTGGGGCATCAATGTGGATCACGGGGGAGGTCGGTGTGTCGTCCCGGAAGCCCGCCGGACGCTCCGTCGGCTCGAAGTCCGGGTACTCCATCTTCGGGATCTCGGCGTCGATGAGCTGC
Organism: Phycisphaerales bacterium; assembly: GCA_015492715.1. GTDB lineage: Bacteria > Planctomycetota > Phycisphaerae > Phycisphaerales > UBA1924 > S146-42. The sequence continues at coordinate 13,404 of WGEO01000146.1, forward strand.
TCGATATGCGTCAGCAGTTTCCCCTGCGCAGGCGTCACGAAACTCCAGGCGATGCCGTCTCGCCCAGCGCGGGCCGTCCGCCCGATCCGGTGCACATACAGGTCCGGATCCTCCGGCAGGTCGTAGTTGATGACATGGGTGATGCCCTCGACATCGAGCCCGCGTGCGGCGACATCGCTGGCGATCAGCACCTCGAGCTTGCCCGATCGGAGTTTGCGGATCACGCTCTCGCGCCGGCTCTGGCGCATGTCGCCGTGGATCGCGTGGCTCTCGATCCCGTGTCTGCGCAGATAGGCGTCGAGCTCATCGACGGTGCGCTTGAGGCGGCAGAATACGAGCGTCAGCGCGGGCTCCTCGTGGGTCAGCAGATGATGCAGCAGGCGCATCTTGTCCCAGGCCTCGACCGTGAAGTAGCGCTGCTTGATCATCTTGACCGTCAGCGAGCCGCTGGTCGTGACGATCTTGTCCGGGTTCTGCATGTACCGTCGGGCGAGGTCCTCGATCTCGGGGCTCAGCGTAGCGCTGACCATCGCCGTCTGGCGCTCCCTGGGGATCTGTCGCAGGATCCGTCGGATGTCCTCGCGGAACCCGATGTCGAGCATGCGATCGACCTCGTCGAGGACCGCCATGCGGAGCTGATCCAGGCGCAGGTGCCCGCGCTGGGCCATGTCCATCACCCTCCCGGGCGTGCCCACGATCAGTTCGGGTCCCTGATCGAGCTCGCGGATCTGCTGCTGCATCCGCTGCCCGCCGTAGACCGCCGTGACCCGGATCCCCGTGTGCCGTCCGATCTCGCGCATCTCGTCGCGGATCTGGATGGCCAGTTCACGCGTGGGACACAGGACGAGCCCCTGGAAGGGCGTGCCCTTCTCCGCGCGCTGGAGCAGGGGGATGCCGAACGCCGCCGTCTTGCCCGTGCCCGTCTTGGCCTGCCCGAGCACATCGTGTCCTGCGAGCATCGGCGGGATCAGCCTCGCCTGGATGTGCGTCGGGTGCTTGAAGCCCATCTCGTCGAGCGCTCGCACGATCTCCTCGCGAAGCCCGAGATCGGCGAACGCCATATCGACGGCGAAGAGTTCCGGGTCGGACTCGATCTCCGGGGTCGGTATCAGCCGCCTGCGTCGGGGCATGGGCTCGCCGCCGGCCTCCGCCGTCGTGTCGGCGGATCGCTTGCGCCTGCGTCGCCGGCGTTTCTTGCCTGCAGGGGCTCGCTCGCCGGACGCACCACCCTCATGCCCGGCGCCGTCGGGTCGTTCTGGGGAATCCGCACCGCCCGACCGATCCTCCTGGGTGGTCTGCTGCTGAGCATCATGCGCCCCCCCCCTGCGCCGGCGCCTGCGTCTGCGCTTGCGGCGTGGGGTGTCCTGCCCCTCGGGCGCATCTCCCGCGGGTGTCTGTGCCTGATCGATCTGGTCATCCATGGCCTGTCGGCCTCCTGTGTGGAGGGTCTGCACGA
>WGEO01000147.1 GCA_015492715.1 Phycisphaerales bacterium
CGGCGTGCTGACGAAGGAACAGGCCATCGCCTGGAGCATCACCGGGCCGCTGGCCCGCGCCTCGGGCGTCGCACGCGATGTCCGCAAGGACCGCCCCTATCTCTGCTACGAGGACAACTGGGACGGACAGGGAGCCGAAGCGGTCCAGTTCAAGGTGCCGGTCTGCGACGACGGCGATGTCTACGCCCGCTTCCTCGTGCGCATCGAGGAGGTCAAGCAGTCCATCCGGATCATCGAGCAGCTCATCGACAACATCCCCCAGGGCCCCGTCGATGTCTTCAGCGATTCCAAGGTCTCTCGCCCGGACAAGGAAGATGTCTACGGCTCGATCGAGGGTCTCATCCAGCACTTCGAACTGATCATGACCAATCGCGGTTGGGAGCCACCCGTCGCCGAGGTCTACGACTGTCAGGAGACGGCCAACGGGGAACTGGGCTACTACATCGTCTCCGACGGCGGCCCGCGCCCCTGGCGTGTCAAGACCCGCCCGCCCAGTTTCATCAACTACCAGATCATGCCGCTCCTGATCGAGGGGCACATGCTCGCGGATATCGTGGCTGTGCTGGGGTCGCTGAACATCGTCGCCGCCGAGCTGGACCGATAATCTTCCTCAACCTCCAGATTATTGCTTATCCACGGCGTATCCACACGCTCTGTTGATTGCGTGTTTTTTTGTAGTGATTCTCATGTACCCCCTTGCATCTGCTGTGTGAGGGGGGGTATATTGCTGTGGTGTCATCGCCTGTGGGGTTATGGGAACCCGGAAAGGAAGAGATCATGCGAAGGAATCTCTCTGGGTTGGGGCGGATCGACTTGGGCGCGTGTGTTGCGCTGGCCGCGATGGGGCTGGCGGTCGCGACGCTCTTTGCGCAGCCGACGCCGGGGGCGGGCAACAGCAAGTGCAATGTCAACTCTCCGTGTGGTGCGGCCAATGCCAATGGCGGAGCGCCTTGCCCGTCTGGTACAGATCCCTGTTGCTGCCGCACGACCGGTGCAGGGTGGTCGTGTAGCTGTCGCACGGCTGACGAGTGCACGAACCCACCCCGTGGCCTGCAGTGTAATGACGGCATCAACGAGGAATGACAGGAGGCCTCGTTCGTGAACGCACGGTCACGCATCACGATCGTCGCCATCATGACACTTGCGATGCTTGGCTTTGCGGTCTGGCGAACGCTGGGCATCCGAACCGCCGAACATCGCGCAACCGAACGATGGAAGAGAGAGCGAGCGTCGCTGATCGATCACGCGCAGGCACAGTATCGCTCGATTGCCGATCGTCCTGTGTCGGAACTTCAGACCCTGGAGGACTGGAAGGCTCTTCTGAACACTGCCACGGTTATGCATGGCGGTTCAGGCGATGGCCGTGAGGGAAGCTGGCAAACGAGCGGCGCTGGCCTCCCTGATCTTCCCGACACTGCGATGCGTGATCTTCTTTCGCATGTCTCGGAACTCCTCTATTACCGCTTCGGGCAGGACAGTGCCGAGGAATACATCGCCTGGAGACGACGCAACGGGTACACCCTGCGTCCGCGAGAGGAACTTGTCAGTCGCTGGTTTATAGGCGAAGACTACGAGTGGATGTTCGGGTGTCCCATGCCGGCGGATGTCTCGATCGAGCAGATATTCAGCGAGATGTGGAGCGAGTCTCCAAAGAGTTTTTCCAATTCTCAGCGTCTCGCCTGGGTCCCTTCCGGCACAGCCGGACCGGGCGTCGCTGTCGCCTTGGGGCGATCGACAGAACCCTCGGCCAACCCGAGTGCACCAGCACTCCCTGCCAGCGAGCTCGTCCCGTGGTACGGCCCCGCGAACGCGACGCTGAGGAACTGGTGGGTTGGATCACGCACATACCGCGACCTTGCATTGGCGAATCTCCAAGCCGGCGTACCCGTCGCCACCGTGGGCGTCGTTGCCGGCTTCGAGAGCGGGGATTACCGTGCCCTGCATGTGATATGCTACTTCGACCACGATTCCGGCCGGTGGTATATTCACGGGATGCAGCAATATAACTTCCGCGGATCGGCAGTTTCGGCGCTGGAGCTTTGATAGAGATATAAGGCAGCCAGGGCGTGCGAGGTAGCCCCATGGATCAATCAGAATCAGGTAACGAGCGCGGACACGCATCCACACAAGTCAGGAGGACGAGCCGCATCATCGTGTTCACCCTGGGCGCGATATTCGTGCTTGCAGCGCTCGGGAAGGCTTGGGATCCCCCCGCGTTTGCCGAAACGGTGGCGTTTCTTCTTGGGCGGCGACCACATACAGACTCCACGAGTCTTGCCCTGGCTTGCGCCATCATTGCCTTCGAGTTTGGGCTGGGCTCGATGCTCCTGTTGCGATGCGGTATCAGGGGCGCGCTTGCGACTTCGATCGCAACCCTTTCCCTGTTCAGCATCGCCCTTGGCATCCTTCTCGTTTCGCCCGATGCGCCCGCGTGCGGCTGCTTCGGGGCAGGAATCGACCAGCATGCTCGCGCAAGCGCGGCTCTCGGCATCGTTCGCAACCTACTGTTCATTGCCGGCGCCGTGTGGGCTCTGAGACATATTCCATCCCGAGTGCCCGCGGCCCGTCGACCCGTTGGTCTTGCCATGCGCTGCGTACGCCCCGGGTTGACGATGATCGAAGTTCTCATCTCGATCTCGGTTCTCGCACTGCTCATCGGGCTCCTCGCTCCGAGTCTTGGACAGGCACGCGATCGCTCCGCCATGATCAGGAGCCTGAGCACACACCGTCAGCTACTCGCCTCGATCGCGTTGTACACCAAGGACAACAATGATGCCCTTCCGTTCCTCGGGCACGACCGTGTGCTGGGCCAGAACGGCCTTGTGGATGTTCACGGCTTTCCACTCGGGAATAACTACTTCACGATGCAGGCCTGGCATTGGGCGAGTCTCATCGTGCCCACCTACTTCTCACCTCGCGAGGCGATCGAACTGCCCGGTCAACAGGAATATCTCGGCGATGTCCTCGGCTGGCCAAGCCATGTCGTGCGAACACGGTTCTGGATGACCTACACGGCGTACGCCGCCCCGGAACTCTGGAGCGAGCAGCGCCGATCATTCGCAGAACGCCGGCGCCTCATGCGTGGCATGCGACTCGGTGAGGTCATGTTCCCGTCGCAGAAAGGGCTCCTGCTCGATGTTGGGACGGGAGCGTTGATCAGAGCGCAACGCGAACGCGGGCAGACCGGTCTGAGCATCGGCGTCGCCGATGGCTCTGCCCGTGAGATCAACTGGTTCACGACCAATCCGGATCTGGTCATCCAGCCGCCGGATATCCAACTCTTCTTCGCCGGCCCCGTCATGGCCACACGCGACGGATTCCACGGACGGGACTTCGGCGTCGAGCGAACCGGAACCCCCTGACTTCGAGGCGGTACATCCGTGTACGGGCATCTGGCCCGACGCAATCATCTCCCCGCTTGTCTACCCCGGCAGCAGATCTCGCAGGGCCTGCAAGAAGTCCGCCGGCGCGTTGCCGTTGCCGATCGTGTTCAGCGCACGGAGGGCGAGTTTGGTCCGCACACGCGTCTGCGTGTCCGCGAGGATCGCGTCGGCGATGGCGTCGAACTCGCTCGATACATCCGTCGGCATCACGCCCCGCAGTTGATCCAGCAGATCCCCGACCTCGGCGTCCGTGATGTCGCTCGGGTCCGCGAAGGAGAACGAGAAGGCGAGGATCGTGTTGATGATGTCGTCGCCCAGCTGCACCTGATCAGCCTGATCGAGCGCGTCGGCGGCGGCGTGGAACAGGGCGATCTCGGCGCTGGCCTCGCTGGCGATCTGCTGCACGCCCGTCACCACCGTCCACACATCGTCGGACAGGTTGAAGCCCTCGTCCATGTCGACCGTGTTCATGTCGATCCAGAACGAGTCCGGCAGGGTGACGGCCTCCGGGTCGGTCAGGAACTCGTCCTGGAAGAACTCGTCGCCCGGGCCGAAGTCGGTCCACTCGCCGAACTCGCCCCGGAAGAGGTCGGCCCCGGTCCCGCCGGTCATGGTGTCGGGGCCTCGCCCGCCGAAGATGTCGTCGATGCCCGAGCCGCCGAAGATGCGGTCCCGCCCGGTGCCGCCGCGCAGGAAGTCCTGCCCGCCCGCACCGCGGATGGTGTCGTTGCCCCCCTCGCCGAAGATGCGGTCGTTGCCCCGTCCGCCGAGCAGCGTGTCGTCGCCCCCGCCGCCGGCGATGACATCCTGGCCCGCGAGCCCCTTGATGCGATTCTCGCCGGGACCGCCGAAGAGGATGTCGTTGCCCGCTCCGCCGATGAGGATCCCGTCGGCGGTGACGATCTCGAGTTGATCGGCGCCGCCCTGCCCGAGCATGCGGATGGGCATGAATTCGCCGCTGGGCGTCAGGGGTGTGCCGTCCAGACGGGCCACATCGTCGCCCAGACGCAGTTTGACGCGCAGGCGCTTGACATCCTGGAACACGGTGCCGTCGGTCACGCCCTCGACGCCGAAGAGCACGACGCTCCCCGGCATTGCGCCCTGCTGGATGATCACGATATCGTCGTCATTGCTTCCCTTGACATCCAGAATGCCGTTGCCGAGCAACTCCGCCGAGAGGAGCATGCGTGCCTCGAGTGCCTCGCAACAAGGCCCATCTCCCGTGGAACCACTGTGTCCGGCGCGTGCGTCAGGCATGGTCGCTCCTTGTATGCAGGAACGCGGGCCGCTCGCCCCGTCTCCGGGATGGCGGCGGGCCGGCGTCTGTGGCAGGGGCCGCCACCGCACTGGGAGGTCCTCCCGGCGGATCGGGTAAACTCACCCCGTGCCCGTCATCTGTGCAATGCTAGCAGCACTCGGAACACCGGCGGCGCCCCAGCCCGATTCGCCCCCGGACGCTCCGCGGTTGCCCCTGCACCCGATCATTACCGAAGTGCTCTACGCCGTACCCACCTACGAGGGCGACGCCAACCGCGATGGCAGACGCCAGGCCGTCGGCGATGAGTTCGTGGAACTCATGAACCCGCACGACCGCCCGATCCAGCTCGCGGGCTACACACTCACGGACCGCAACCCCCCGGACCGCGGACAGGTCCGGTTCCGCTTCCCCAGCCTCGAACTCGCCCCGGGCGAGGTCGTCGTCGTCTTCAACGGCTTCGCCTGCACATGGCGAGGTCCCGTCGGAGACGACCGACGCGCCCCGCCCGGCAGGCATGACCTCTTCCACGATGCGTGGGTCTTCACGATGCGGAGTCCCTCGGAACTCACAGGCTTCAGCAACTCGGGCGACTGGGTGCTGCTGCGCGACCCGTCGGGAAACCCGGTCTCGTGCATCCGCTGGGGACGCATGGCCGAGATCCCGCCCGTGCCCGAGACCATGCTCCACGAGGCCCCGCCGGTCTTCAGTCAGAGCGTCGTCCTCGGACCCGACGGCGAGTACCACGCCCACACGGAACTCCAGGGCCCCGCCCGATACAGCCCGGGCAGGGTGCCGAGACCCACACCCGGGACCCCGGACGACGACGCACCCGATGCGCATGAGAAAGCCCCAGGGCGCAAGCCCGGGGCATGACGGTCATGGTCGCGGATTCGACTCAGAGGATCTGATCGTCGAACGCATTCCACAGGTCGAAGAACTGCTCGGTCAGGACATCGCCCGCCAGATCGAACAGCGTGTCCTCGACGGCGTCCAGCAGGCTCTCGCGGTTGACCCCCTCGTCGAAGAGGGCGATCAGCGCGCTGCGGGTCGCGTCGCTTGCCTGCTCGATCAGGTCTCGCTGCGCCGGATCGAGCTGATCCAGATACAGATCCAGCGCATCGCCGGGCGCATAGCCCAGGTCGATCATGCGGTCGGCCAGATCGAGGATCGGACGCATCTCGAAGTCCTCGGCACCCGTGTCCATCGTGGCGAGCACATCGTTGAAGCGAGCCGCGTAGTCGCTCACCGACTGCACGAGAAGCTCGACATTGTCATAGAACTCCTGCGGGAACGGAATGCCCAGCAGGCTCTCGGCAAGGTCGACGGCATCGAAGAACTCCGTCGGCATCACGCCGTCGAGCCCGTGAACCTCATCGCCGTCGTCGATGCCGTCATCCATGGCATCGTTCCAGGCGTCCCAGAACTCCTGCGGCAGTTCCCCGCCCATCGCGCTCTCGAGGGCCGCGATCACCTGGCCCTCCGTGTCGCGCGCCGTGAACTCCGCGTCCAGCACGCCCACGAGCGTCGCGATCATCGCCTCGTCCTGGGCCTCGAACCACGCGCGCCCCTCGTCGCTCATCGCGTCGAGATAACTCGCAGGATCCTCGCCGGGCTGATAGCCCGCGTCCATCAGCGACTGGATGATGCCATCGACAATCGGCATGTCGGTGTCGTCGCCCATCGCGTTGAGCATCGCATCGAAGGCGACGCGCAGCGACTCACGCGACTGCATGAAGGTCTCGAAGACCTGCCAGAAGTCGTCGCCCAGCGGGCTGCCGATGGCATCCTCGACGATCCCGATGGCGACCGTGAACGGATCCTCGCCGACACCGTCGTCCCCACCCGTACCATCGCCGCCCGTGCCGTCGCCGCCGTCATCGCTGCCGTGCATGGCGATGTCCCACGCATCCCAGAACGCCTGCGGCAGGTCGCCGCCCATCGCGCTTTCCAGGAAGTCGATCACCGCCTGCTCGCTCTGATCCTGCTGATACGCGCTGTCCAGCGCACCGACGAGCGCCCCGTTCTGAGCCTCGTCCAGCGTCGCCAGCCACGCCCGCGTCTCATCGCTCAGCAGCGCCTCGAACGATGTGATGTCATCACCGGGTACATACCCCGCGTCGATCAGGACCGTCATCACCTCGCCGACCAACGACATCGCCGAGTCGTCGCCCAGTGCCTGCATCAGCTCGTCGAACGCCTGATACCCGCTGTCCATCGCCTGCATCAGGCTCTCGAACAACTGCCAGAAGTCGTCGCCCAGGGGCGAGCCTAACGCGTCCTCGATGATGGCGATGGCCTCCGTGAACGGGTCCTCACCCACCCCGTCGTCGCCACCCGTCCCGTCGCCGCCATCATCACCGGCCCCGTCGCCGCCGTCCTGATTCCACGCATCCCAGAACGCGTCGGGCAGGTCGCCGCCCACCATTGCCTCGATCAGGTCGAGCGTGGCGTCCTCGGCCTGATCGAATGCCACCTGCGCATCCAGCAGGTCCTGGAACGCGTCCTGCACCGCCACATCCTGCACCTCGAACCACACCGCGAGCTCCTGCGGAATCAGGCCCAGCAGCGCGTTCAGGTCGCCGCCGGCCTCGTATCCCGCGTCCTCGAACGCGTCCACCAGATTGTGCACGATGTCCTCGACGATCGGGTTGAAGTCCGCGATCGTGCTCTGCAGCGCATCGAAGGCCTGCCCGATCTGACCGCCGGCCTGCATCATCAGGTCGAACTGCTGCCAGAAACTCTCATCGAGCTCCCCGCCGACGAGCTGCTCGACGATCGCGATGGCCTCGTCGAAGCCGCCCAGCGGCGAGCCCTCGGGAAGCCCGTTGGCCTCGAAGCGGGCACGCTCGAACGCATCCCAGAAGGTGTCCGGAACGCTCCCGTCGTCCATGGCGCGGACCATGTCCTCGACATCTCCCAGCACGCTCTCCCGCCGGGCGCCCGCGCGGATCATCGCGTCCAGAGCCGCCTGCTGCTCGGGCGTGAAGTCGCTGAACGCATCGGGCAGGCGCGCCGACATCTCGGCATCGAACGCGTCGCCATCGGCACGCGGATCGAAGCCGTCGGCCAGCAGACCATCGACGAAGGTCCCGACGCGATCACTCAGCCCCACGAGCTGGTCCGGCTCGACCACCTGCATCAACCGGTCCATGCGGTCCATGAACCGCGCCTGGTTGTCCGTGAACCTGCGCACCGTCGTCCAGAACTCGCTCGTCAGCGCGTCGCCCAGCACATCCTCGAGGATGTCCATGGCCTCGGCGAACGAAGGGGGCACATGCGGCTCGCGCAGGAACTCGCGCACCTGCGAGTCGCCATCGTCGCCCTCTCCGCCCACATCGTCCGCGCCCGCCTGGTCGTCCACCTGCTCCCACGCATCCACGAACTGCTGCGGCAGCTCCCCACCGGCAAGATCGCTCAGGTGACTCAGCACCGCGTCCTCGGCGCCATCGAACGCCACGATCGCGTTCAGATACGCGACGAACTCGCCCTCGATGCTGTCGCGCACGCCACTGAACCATGCCGCCAGCAGCGGATCGACCTGCCCGAGCAGGGCGTCGAGATCCGCGCCGTCCTGATACCCGCTCTCCACGAGCGCGTCGGCAAGACCCATCAGCGCGTTGAAATCGTCCGGCTCATCGCTCCCCAACGCCGCGAACACCGCGTCCCGTGCGTCGAACTCGCTCATGCCGGCCTGACGCATCGCGTCGAACAACTGCCAGAAGGTCTCGTCCAGCTCGGCGATCTCCGTCGCGATCGCGATCGCCTCGTCATAGCCGGCCAGCGGCGTGCCCTCGGGCAGACCGTTGGCCTCCTGCCCCGCACGCTCCATCTGATCCCAGAACGCGTCCGGCACACGCCCGTCGTCCAGGGCGTTCACCGCGTCCATCAGGTCCTGCACCGCACTCTCACGACGCGAGCCCGCACGGATCACACCCGCCAGCGCGTCCAGCTGCTCCGCGTCGAAGTCGCTGAATGCCTCCGGCAGACGGTCGCCGATCGCCTGCTCGAATGCGTCGCGATCCACACGCGGGTCGAACCCGTCGCTCAGCAACTGATCCATGAACTCGCCGACCCGCCCGTCCAGACCGACCACCTGCTCCGGACGCACGACCTCCATCATCGTCTCCAGACGACGACTGAAACGCTCCTGGTTGTCCACCAGGCGCTCCACCGTCGCCCAGAAGTCCTCCGTCAGCGCGTCCCCCATCGCATCGTGCAGGATCTCCATCGCACGACCGAAACTCGCCGGAAGGTCCGGCGAGTTCAGGAACGCGTACTCCTCGAAGATGTTGATCGGAACCTCACGGATCACATCCGCAAGGTCCTCCTCCAGCACCGTGAAGAACTCCTCGGCATCCGGCGCCACCTCGCGCACCGTGTCCTGGAAGTCCTCGAAGGTGTCCGAGCGGATCGGCTTGTCGTCCACGACATCACCCAGAATGTCGAAGAACGCGCCAGCCTGCTCGCCCAGCGCGCCACCCAACTCATCCGCCACACTGTCCAGTCGCTCGACCCGACCCGTGCGCAGGGCGCGCTCGGCGGTCTCCAGCGCCGTCCAGAAATCCTCCGACAACTCGCCCAGATCGACCTCGTTGCCCTCCGGATCCGTCCACTTCGCATCCTCCTCCGAGCGATCCAGCACCTCATCGGGCGGAGCAAGAATCAGATCGCTCCCATCGCCGCCCATGACCTGGTCCTGTCCGTCGCCGGCAAAGAGCCAGTCGTTGCCCTTGCCCCCGTCGACGACATCGTTGCCCGCCCCCGCGCTCACGCTGTCGTCGCCGCCGCCACCGCGAATCGTGTCCGCCCCGGCACCGCCACGCAGGTCGTCGCCACCCGCACCACCGACCATCTCGTCGCGCCCACCGCCACCGACCAGCGTGTCC
>WGEO01000148.1 GCA_015492715.1 Phycisphaerales bacterium
CGTCCTGGGCGCGCTGGAGGATGGACGCGACCTCCTCCTCGTCGCGCACTTCACAGAGGATGGTCATGCTCCCCGGTCGCGAGCGCAGGACGGAGCCCGGGCTGTGCGAGACGAGCAGGATGCGCCGGTCCAGTTGGAGCAGGACGAGTGTCAGCCCGCCGCCGACGGGATAGCGCCCCAGAACACTGAGAATCCCGGGGGGTGCCCTCCCGCCCGCGCCGACCATCGAGGCGACCCCCCCGCTGCGACGCGCCATGGCACGCACCACGCCCGCGCTGACGACGATGAGCGCCAGGACGAGCATCGTGGGCAGGACGGTGCGGGAGACCCACGAGATCTGTGGCGCAGATTCCGTGCTTCCTGTGCGCGACGGACGCGGCGTCCCGAGCGGTCGGGCGGATCGCCCCGGCGCCCCTGCCGATCTCGCGACCGTGCCATCGATCATCGACGGGTGCGCATCCGCCGGAGCCTGCGGCGATGGGCCGGTCTGCCCCCGAACGATCCCGGACGGAATCGTGCATGCAAGGATGGCGATGGCGATCCAACGAAACACGCGTGTCGGCCCTCCTGGCCCTGCCCCGGCATGCGTCCCGCACGCCTGCTATGCGCTCCGGCGCATCTCCGATTCGACCTCCTCGCTGACCAACTCGTTGACGCGCACGCAGAAGGTGTCGTTGAGCACGAGCACCTCACCCTTGGCGACCAGACGCCCGTTGACGAAGACATCCACCGGATCGCCCGCGAGCTTCTCCAGTTCCACGACGCTGCCCTTGGTAAGGCGAAGGACATCCTCGACGAGCATCCGCGTCCTGCCGAGTTCGATGGTGACCTGGAGGTCCACATCGCTGAGCAGGTCGAGTTTGTCCGCCGGAACCTTGGAAGACGACCCGCCGGACGCGAAGTTGGGAAGATCCGGGGGCTCGGCACCGGCCGGCGGCGGGGGAGGCTCCGCGGGCATGTCCTGGGCAGACGGCTCGCTCGATTCGCCCGTATCCGACGCCGTCACCGCACCCGGGGAGTTCGCCCCTGCAGCAAAGAACGCCTCGACATCGAACTCGTCCTCGTCGTCTTCCTCGCTGCCGCCCTCGGGCTCGCTCGGCGTCGCGCCCTCTTCGGTCCCGGCTGGCGCATCATCGGTCCCGTCTGTTCCCTCGTCTGCTTCGCCCTCGGACTGGCCCGACGCTTCTGCCTCGCCTGCCGCGTCCTGCCCGGGCTCGCCGGCCTGCTGAGACTCGTCCGCGGGTGTTCCCTCCGACGATGCCTCGCTCTGGGGCGTCTGCCCCTCGGGCGATTCGCCCTCGCCCGTCTGCTCGATTGGTTCGTCGCTTGCCATGCCCGCTCCCGGCAGTTTCTGCGCATGTCCCGGCGCGCGGCGTCCTGCCGCGCCTTCACCGGGCTCGCCGATGGATCGGCTCGGACCCGCCAGGCGTTGCACATTTGGCCGGGGACGCGCCGGCGATGCGCTGTGCCGCGCACGGACCGCGCAACGGACGGGTCCTGTCAGGGCATATCGCCTTCAGGCAGGGTCAGAAGTCAGAGGGATATCCGTCGCACTTGGGGATGATCACCCGCTCGACATACGGCGTGTCGTCCGCCGGGTCGTTGCCGAAGATCTCCTGCACGAACGCCTCGACCTGCCGGCTGATTGATTGAAGCCCCGGCTCGCGGAGCTGGGCGTGCTGGGCGCGCCGATAGATCCGGCTGATCCCCTCCATGATCTCCGCCTTGCGCCGCTCGAGCACCTCGTTGACATGCTCGAGGTTCTTCTCACGCACCTTCAGGTAGATCTCGGTCTGCCAGTCCCACACACGCCCGGTCGAGAGGTTCTGAAAACGCGTCTTGACCAGCTCGACCTCGGTCAGCGCCTCCCCGGGCTGGTCGTCGAGGTCGTTCAGGTCGGCGGCGTCGGCGGCCTTGGGCGCCGTCATGCTGACGACCGCGAAGACCGCCACACCCTCGATCAGCATCAATGCCGCGATCACGGCGATCAACTTGATCGGGGACTTCTTCTTCTCACTCGTGGCTTCCTGCGCCTGTGCTTCTTCCTCGGGCATCGCCTTGCTCCCTGATTCAGTTCCCCTGCCACTCGGGATCCGGGTGGACCTCGGCCAGATCGACCTCCGAGATGACGACCTCGACACGCCGGTTGACCGCGCCGGCACCGGGGTCTGTCAGATCGACGGACTTGGGCTCGCTGTTGCCCGCCGACACGATGCTTAGCAACTCGGGACGGACCTGGCACTCCTTCTCGAGATACTGAGCCACGGCCCGGGCCCGCTGGTAGGCGAGATCGCGATAGTCCAGACCCGAGGCCTTGTCCTCCAGGCCCCACGCATGCCCCTTGATCTCGACCTTGCGCGTCTGCCCGCGGATCTGCTCGGCGATCCTGGCGAGCTGCTCCCTGGCACTGCGCGACAACTCCGCCGAGGCGGGAGCAAAGGGGATCGGCCCCCCCACCGCCCAGCGGTTGCCCTCGCGGATCGTCCGCACGGTCTGGTCGCGCCCGGAGATGCTCTGCTCGTTGACATCGGAGCGGGCGGCGACATCGCCCGCCATCTTCGCGTGCTCCGTCAGGTGATTGATCATCGAGTTCTGCGGGTTCTGCAGCGTGTGGATCATGCCCAGCCCGCCGTCGATGCCCAGCGCCTCCTTGATCGACTCGATGACCTTCTGGTACTCGCGCGGCTTCTTGAGTTCGCTGAAGGCGCTGAGCAGAATGAAGAAGCACAGGAGCAGCGACATCATGTCCCCGTAGGTCACGACCCATTCGGGGATGCCGGGCTCTTCGGGTGGCTTCTTCTTGGCCATCGGTCGCTCCGGGTCAGGCGGCCTTCTCGTTCTCCGCCTCGTACGCGATGCGTTCGGCCGGCGGCAGGAAGGTCAGCAGTTTGCTCTCCACCACGCGCGGGTTGTCCCCGCTCTGGATGCTCATGACCCCCGCGATGATGATCGTCTTGACCATGACCTCCTCGGCGTCGCGTGCGACCAGTTTGTCGGCGATGGGATAGCACGCCACATTCGCGATCAGGGCGCCGTACAGCGTCGTGATCAGCGCGACCGCCATGCCCGGACCGATCGCGCTGGGATCATCCATGTTCTGGAGCATCGCGATCAGGCCCATGAGCGTGCCGATCATCCCGAACGCCGGCGCATAGCGTGCGATCGTGTCGAGCACCTTCTTCCCCGTCGCGTGACGATCCATCAGCGCCTCGAGCTCGGTCTCCATGATGTCCTTGATCAGTTCGGGGTCCGTCCCGTCCACCGCCATCTTGATGCCCCGCACGATGAACGGGTCCCTCATGTCCTCGACCGCGTTCTCGAGCGCCAGGATCCCCTCCCGACGGGCCGTCTCGGCATAGCCCACGATGTCGCGCACGATCTGCTTGGGATCCACCGGCTCGGCGAAGACCGCCTTCAGGATGATCTTGTGGATACCCGTCACACAGGCAAGGGGAAAGCCGATCACGATCGCCCCCACTGTGCCCCCGACAACCACGATCAGCGACGGGATATTGATCAGCGAGGCGGGGTTGCCGCCGCCCATGATCATGGAGCCGAGGATCGCGACGATCCCGACGACGAGCCCGATGACGGTTCCGATATCCACGCGCGCCCTCCGTGTGCGCAGGCCGCACCCGACGGCCTCGCCTCTGGCATCGGAGGGTTCCTCACACGACTTGACGCAACAGGATGCCGCCTCCGGGTCCGTGCGCGGATGGGGGGATCAGGAAGCAGGAGCAAGCGTCCGCAAATGTCGCCGATACTCCAGGACCAGGCGCACGACCTCGTCGAGATCTTCTCGGACCACGATGTGCTCGCCGCTGACCAGCGTGATCACCGTGTCCGGATTCTCCTCGACCGTCCGGATGAGCTCGGCGTTGAGCACGAACCGCTTGCCGTTGAGCCTCGTGACGCTGATCACCCGCCGACTATCGGTCCGCTCGACCGCCGCCTTGAGAAGCGCTCAGGTCAGCGCAAGCAGCCGATCGAAGAGCCGATCGGTCGTCTGGATCACGCGGCTCGATGCGTTGTACCCCGTCGAGGCCAGGATGAGATTGATGAACTCGCGCCCGAGGTCCACATTGCTCAGTTCCAGGCTCCCGGCGACGATCTGACCGCCCCCCAGCTCGCCCGGGGAGACGACCGTCGCCTGCCCGCTGTTGGGCGCCTCTCGCAGCAGGTTGCTCCCGAGCGTCTGCAGCCCCTCCGGATTGCGGAAGGTCGCCAGCACGACCCGCCCGAGCGGACGCAGCAGCGTGTTGCTGAACGCCCCCATGATCGTCCCGTCGCGATCGACCGTGAAGTCCTCGAGCGTCCCGATCGGCGCCCCATCCCGGAAGGTGCTGGCCAGCGTGCTCTGCACATCCGCCAGCGCCGTCACATCGCCGTCCTCGCCGACGAGCGAGACCGTGAAGGTCAGGGGTGTCGCGGCACCCGTGTCCGCCCGATCGACACTCACCGTGATCGGATCGGTCGTGCGCAGCAGGCCGAAGTTGTCGAACTCGATCACACCCGTGCCCAGGGCGTTGTTCAGGTCCGTGTCGTCCACAGACTCCAGGAAGTACCGCCAGGCCGTGCCCGTGTCGTCCTTGGACACCATCGCCATCGTCACATCGACCTCGACCGCCGTGCCCAGCGAGTCGTAGGCCACCATCGTGGAACGAACACTCTCCCCGTCGGCCTGGGCGAGGCGCTCGCTGCTGAAGGGAAACCGCAGGACCGAGCCGTCCGTGTCCAGCAGACGCAGATCCGTCCCCTCGATCTCCAGGTCGTTGGCCTGCCCGATGTTGCCCGTGATGAAGATCTCTCCCGTCTCCGGATCGATGCTCGCGCCGGGGGTGTTGCCGTCCGGGTTCTCGCCCGTGTCCTGCAACGCCAGCGCATCGCCGAAGAACGACAGGAGATCGCCGATCGTGCTCGTCGCCTCGATCAGGAACTGCGAACCCGGGAGACTCACGCCGCCCTTGCGCGCCCCGAGCACCTCGATCGTCTGCCCCTCGCTGAAGAGCGCCGTATCCCCACTGTCATCGTCGGGATCCGCGATCTCGATCAGCAGGCTGGTTTCCTCGATCACATTCGGATCCGTCGGCGGAACGGTCGGGTCGTTGATGAGCCCGAATCCGCTGTCGCTGTCGGCACCCAGGCGAATCCGCGAGCCGCGCGTCGCCGCATCGCCCGCCGCGTTCAGATTGCCCGACAGACGAACCTCCGTCGTCGCCTCGGCGAGGGTCAGTTGGCCGATGGGTATCGTCAGTGCCCCGAGTGTGCCCTCCTGCACGACGAAGTCCTCGTCCGCCGGATACCCCAGCACGCGATCGCCATCGACGGTCACGAGCTGGTTCTCGGCGTCCAGACGGAAGGCGCCGTCGCGCGTGTAGAGTTGCTCATCGCCCCGCTGGATGATGAAGAACCCGGCACCGTCGATCGCCATGTCGCTGGGCACGCCCGTCGCCGAGATCGTGCCGGGAGCGAAGTCCTTGAGCGTGCCCGCGACACGCACGCCCGTGCCGACCTGCGACGGATTCGTCCCGCCGGTGAAGGTGCCCGGCGCCTCGCCGATCGAGGTGTTCCGGTAGAGCAGGTCGCTGAAGGCGACCCGCGATCCCTTGAACGCCGTCGTATTGACATTCGCAATGTTGTTGCCCGTCACATCGATGAAGCGCGAGTTGGCCTCGAGCCCGCTGAACGCCGTGAACAGAGCCTGGGTGGATGCCATCGAGTTCCTCGTTCAAACACAAAGACAAAGTTTCATCTCAGGCCGCCCCGGCCAGGGCGCGCACGATGGAAGGATGAACCGCCCCTGACAGGAGCGACGCGACCGGATCGCCCGCCGGGTCGGACGCATCCACGAGCGCGTCGATGCCCGTCGGCACATCGCCGGCGCACGCTCGGCCCTGGTGATGATCGACGGCATGGCGCTGCGTCTGGATGTGCAGAACAGGACGGTGACGGCGCGCGAGTCTGTGGCCGCCGGCGATGTGCTGACGGGCATCGACGCGCTCGTGGATGC
>WGEO01000149.1 GCA_015492715.1 Phycisphaerales bacterium
GCCGGACTTCGAGTTCGTAGGCACGCTGCTGTGCGAGGAGTTCGGCTCGCTGGAGTTCCAGATCTCGCGTGTCCATGCGGAGGATGGGATCACCCGCTGCGACGCGATCGCCGGGGCGGACCATGACCTCCGCCAGGGCTCCGTCGAACGGCGCGCTGGCGAAGGAGGTGTGGGTGGACCGGATGACCGCAGGTACGGTGATGCGATATTGCTTTGTGCCGAAACAGAACCAGGCGACGAGTGCTAGAGCGGCGAGGATGGCGAGTTTTCGGACGGGCCGCCCCCGACTGAACGCGAACGCGACCGAACTGCGGATCGCGGCGAGGATGTGCTGAATGCTGGACCTGGTGGCTCTCTCGACCAGGGGCATGGCGCCCGCGAGCGGATCGCTGAGGCGCTTGGCAAGGGCGATATCCTCGCGCGTGAAGGACTGCTCGGGGCGTCTGCGCAGGGAGAGGATGGCGACGATTCGTTCGCCGGCGACGATGGGAATGCTTGCAACAGAAGCGCCGGCGGCGGCGCTGCGCCATGCCTCGTGCAGGCGGTAGCGATCGGGCTCCTCGTCCTCGCTCCAGAGGTCGAGTCGCTGGGCGACGATCTCCCGTCCGGCGTCGAGGCATTCCTCCATCGCCTGGCGGATGCGATGCAGGCCCGGGTTGCGTTGCTTGACCGAGTCCTGGCCCGAGACGGACAGCACGCGGACGCGTGGCCCGCGGACCCAGCCCAGGGCGACCTGCTCGCAGGCCAGACGCGACGCGAGCGTGTTGGTGACGGCGAAGGCGAAGTGGTGGAGTGATCGAAACTCTCCGGCGCGGGAGAACACGCGAGCCAGGTCTTCGGGGCGTGCACCATCCCGAGTCTGAACCCGTGGCAGGACGCTGACTCGGGCCAGATGTGCCCCGAGTGAGCGGAGTTCGACGAGGGCCTCGCGGGCGACCTCCCTGTCGCGACAGTCGATGACCATGGCGACGGCTCCGATGGCATCGCCGCTGGTCATCGTCAGCGGAGCGGCGACGAGGGCGAGGCTCGGCTGCCCATCGGACCCGCCGTAGATTCTGGCGCGTCCGCGGGCGAGCGACTGCGTCGGCAAGAGTTCCGCCTCGACGATCCTGCGCCATGACTCCGCGTGCTCGGAGCCGTCATCCTCGGTATGGGTGATCTGTTCGCCACCGACGGTCACGGAGATAGAGACCACGCCCGCCGCGAAGTGATCGGCGACGGCGCATGCGAACGCCTCACAGCGTTTGCGTGCGTCGGCCTCTGCGCCCGCGATCGCGCTGATGACGGCGAAGGGATCTCCCTGCACTCGTCCCGGGCGGGAGTGCGTCGCGCTGCCATCCTTGGTCGATGCGTTCGTCATGCTGCTCACCGGCGGCCTGCCTAGACGGCTGCTCCATGCTCTCCGACACTCACCTGCTCGGGCAGTGACACGGGCTCGAAGAACTTGAGCCCTGCCTCGAAGGCGTCCTCCCGGACGAGACGGGACCTGAGGCATCGCGCAAATGCCGGTGCGATGTCGATCGCCTTCCGGTCGAAACTGAGGAGATAGATGTCGCCCACATGAAGGGGCCTGGGAACGAGGATCTGCGTGCCTCCTGCGGACAGGTCCCCCGTGACCCCCTGGATACGCCAGCTGCCGCGCTCGGACATGTTGGCCGGCTCGACGATCACGCGGGCACGGATTGTCAGGCGTGCGTGCGCACGGAGGCGCTTGACCGCCTCGGGCGTGCTCTGCTCAAGTTCGCGCAGGATCTCCATGGAATCCGCGTCCAGTCCCGGCAGGTTTCGTTCATCCATCGGTCATGTCCTCTGTGCGATCGCCGATCAATCCTCGTCCTCTCGCTTCTGCACGCCCGCGAGGGATCGTGCCAGCCCCCAGAGCCTGGCCAGGAATCCATCGGGCCGGCTTTCGGTTTCGCCGGGATCCGAGCGGTCCGGGACATCCTGCTCACCATGCGGGCTGTCCTGCGGATCCCTGATCGCGACCGGGTCCTCCGCCGGAGCGAATCCCTCCTGCTCGTCAAACTCGAACAGCACCTTCGAGTCCTCGAGCGGTTCGAGCCTTGCGGGTTCGCGCGACGGGCCCGGATCGAGTTCGTCCAGCGGCTGCAGATCGGTATCCGCATCGATGTCGATATCCGCCGGCAGTGCCCCCTGGGTCAGCGACTGGTCGAGGTCTGCATCGATCTCGGCGAATGCCTCGGCCATGGCCTCGGCCTGTGAATCCAGTACCTGCAACTCGTCGTCGACATCCGACCAGTCGATCTCGTCGGGATTCGCCCGGGTCGTCGTGCGGTCATCAGATGGGGCTTCGTCGGCCTCACGCGACAGGACATCGACATGCAGGGTCGCCGTGCTGACCGCTGTGTCGCCGCTCTCTTCCTTCGCGATGGCCGAAATCACGAGATCGAAATCGGTCGATGCCCCGGGCTCGACATGGACCGCCAGATCATCGAGATCCGATGGCGACACTGTCCATGATCCATCCGGATTACGAGTTCCGGCACTGAGTGACGCGTTGGCCGGCAGGCCGGAGATCCGTATCTCCATGTTTTCACTGCCATCCACATCCATGATGGCCGCTTCGATCTTCAATGGAATGGGTTGATCGTCATACCCCGAGGCGTCGGCCACCTCCAGGTCCGGCGTGTCGGCTGCGCCCGTGACCGACACCCGGATCGTGTCCGTCACGCTCGCGCTGTCGCCGGAGGCCTCCGTGCTCGTCGCCGTCACCTGCAGCTCGAAGTCCTGATCCGCATCCGCAGGCGGCGTGATCGTCAGGCCATCCAGATCCTCGGCCCTCAGCGTCCAGGTCCCGTCCCCGTTCTCCACCCCCGCGCTCAGACGCGCACCCTCCGGCACGCCGGCGATCGTCACCTCCAGGCTCTCGGACCCGTCGACATCCGTCAGCGAC
>WGEO01000150.1 GCA_015492715.1 Phycisphaerales bacterium
GATCACTACCGCTCGCTGCTGGCCTCGACCCGCGAGAGCCTCGAGAGTTTTCGGACCTTCATCACGGGACGCCTGCCCTCGGCAGGAGCCTCGCTTGCCGGGCTCGTCGTCGGCTTTCGCAAGCGCTGAGGCCCCCGGACGCCGCGCATCTGCCAAGTCCGCACGCATTCGAAAGCCCATCGTCCGGATCCGCTGGGCACCTGCTGGTAGGGTGGTGGCGCCGGCGTGGGGGAAACAAGAGGAGCCACCCATGTCGATGCGCACCCGCGGTGCTGTAATCCTTCTCGCCGCCCTCACTGTTCCCGCCCAGCATGCCCGCGCAGACGACCTGCTCGTCTGCGGCTGGCTGTCCAGCGACATCGCCCGCTACGACGCCCAGGGCGTCGGCTCGTCGTTCATCCCCGCGGGGCTGGGCGGGCTGGCCTCGCCCCACTCGCTCACCCTCTCCCCACGCAACACGCTCCTTGTTACATCCGTTGCAACCAACTCCGTGCTGGAGTACGACCTTCGCGACGGATCCTTCATCCGCGTCTTCATCGAGCCGGGCAACGGGCTGGCCGCTCCGACGAGCCTCGTCTTCGGCCCCGACGGCAACGCCTATGTCACCAGTTTCAACAGCGATCGCGTCAACCGTTACGACGGACAGACGGGCGCCTTCATCGACGCATTCGTCCCCTTCCGCGAGGGGGGGCTCGACGCCCCGGAGATGGCCCGATTCGATACCGACGGCAGCCTCGTCGATGTCTTTGCCACAACACAGGACACGGACACCGACGCACCGATCGACATCCTCTTCGTCCCGACACCCTGCCGGGCCGACATCGACGCCAGCGGATCCCTCGACGCCGACGATTTCTTCACCTTCCTCGACGAGTTCGCCGCGGGCTGTCCGTAGCGGGTGCCCGTCAGCGATTGGTCTGCAGATAGATCCGCTCGCCGCGCGCCCCCTCGTGCTCCAGCAGCACGCTCGCACCCTCGATCGGCTCCTCGCTGATCACCCAGACCTGCGCATCGCCCGCGAGCCGCGTTCGCGCCTCTTCGAGGCGCACGATCGGCTCCTTGACCCCGAGGAAGATCTGCAGCGCCGGGGGACCGCCCGCGAAGACCAGCCGCCCGCGATCGATGCCCAGCGCCTCGATCGTGCGCGCAAGGTCGCGTATCTCCTTCGTGCGCACGATCTTGTCCACGCGCGTCGGACCATCGGGCGGCTGGCTCGTCGCACCGCGAGGCTCTGCGACCAGATAGATCCCCGCCTCTGCCGAAAGCCCGACCGCCACGACCAGCCCGGCGAGCACCACCCGCACACGACCGCTCAGCGACCGTGTCCAGCGCGCAAGGGTCCGCCCGACGATCAACGCCGCCGCCGGGATCAGCGGCAGCAGCAGGTCCGGTCGCTGGTGCGGGAAGATGCTGAACATGACCAGCCCGCCAAATAGCCAGCAGATACAGAACCGCTCCAGACCCCGGGCGCGTGCATCGCCCGCGGGCGCGCGCACGATCGCGACCGTGCCGACGATCGCAACGATGCTCCAGGGCAGGAAGCGCGTCAGAAAGTAGACCCAGGTCTTCCAGAACCCGATGAGCGGCGGGTCGCCCGCGTCGCTGCGGACCGCATGCCCGATCAGTTCCTGACCCAGCAGCTTGTCCAGCACGCGATCCCCCTCGATCGCACGCGCCCACAGCAGCCATCCGCCCAGCACCCCGACGAACAGCACCAGCCCCGTGAGATGCGCCGCGAGCCAGACCCGACGCCCCGCACGATCCGCCTGCTGTTCGGTGCTCTCACCATCCGCACGCCGCCCCCACCACGCCGCCGGCAGCCCCAGCGAGGCGATGACGAGCCCCAGCGGGCTCTTGGTCAACCCTGCCAGCGTGCCGAAGCCCCAGAACGCCAGCGCACCCCCCGCGCCCGAACGCCCTTGCCTGCGTGCCTGCCAGGCCAGGAATGCGCCGCTGGCCGCAAGCGCCACGAACAGACAGAACAACGGATCGGTGCGCGCCAGATGCACCATCTTGAAC
>WGEO01000151.1 GCA_015492715.1 Phycisphaerales bacterium
CTTCTACGGGTACCTCTGTCAGCGTGTGGCGCACAACTACTATCCCACCCATCTGTGGCGCAACCACGATGTCGATGTGCTTCATGGCAACGACTACTTCCCGGCCCATCAGCGGATCGAGGCACCCCTCGACAGCGAGGATGCGTACTACGAGCGATATGCGGGTCGCGATTACGCCCCGCAGGAGATGCTCGACGAGGCGGTGCGCGTGATCGACGAGCACGCGGAGCGTCGATCCGGGCAGCCGCTGTTCATCTATTACGCGTCGATCATCCCGCATGTCGCGCTCCAGGCGCCGCGCGACCTGATCGAGTCGTATCCGCGCGACTGGGACGACAAGCCGTATCTGGGCGATCGGGGGTATCTTCCCTGCCCCCGTCCGCGAGCGACCTATGCCGCCATGATCTCGTTCCTTGATCACGAGGTCGGGACGCTCATGGAGCGCCTCGAGGCCCACGCCATGCTCGATAACACCGTGGTCATCTTCACATCCGACAACGGGACGACATTCAACGGCGGCGTGGACCGGGCGTTCTTCAACTCCCTGGGCGACCTCCGGGGATTCAAGACGAACCTCTACGAGGGGGGCATCCGTGCGCCCTTCATCGCTGCCGGTCCGGGCATCGAGGGGGGAACAGAGGGCGGCGGGCGTGTGAGCGACCTTCTCGTGGGGATCCAGGACATCCTGCCGACGGCCTGCGAGTTCGCGGGTGTTGCCGCGCCGGACCACATCGACGGGATCAGTCTGGTGCCCGAACTGACGGGAAGCAGACAGGATCAGCAGGAGCACGAGTATCTCTACTTCGAGTTTCCCGAGGGCAACCAGCAGCAGGCGATCATCTTTCGCGACGGGATCAAGGCCATCCGGACTAATCTGCGCCGGGGGAACACGGCGCTCGAGGTCTACGACCTGCGGAGCGACCCGGGCGAGACACGCGATATCGCACCGGAGAATCCCGATCTCGTGGCCCAGATCGAGCGGGTGCTTCGTGCCGCCCGCGTTCCGAATCCGATCTTCCCGATCCCGGTGCTCGACGAGGGGCGATAGCGGCTTTTTCGGGGCTGTGGGCGTAGAATCCTGCACGGGACCTGGGCTCCCGCGGGATGAGGACCCGCAGACTGCACCGCCCAAGAGTTCGGAGAACGACATCATGAGCCAGGCAACGACGAAGCCGCACGACCTTGCCGGCCCGACGGGGGA
This sequence comes from Phycisphaerales bacterium, assembly GCA_015492715.1. Lineage (GTDB taxonomy): Bacteria > Planctomycetota > Phycisphaerae > Phycisphaerales > UBA1924 > S146-42. The sequence goes on from WGEO01000151.1 coordinate 1,202, forward strand.
TCCGCTCCAGCTGATCGATGTGGACCATGTCCGCTTCTATGTGGGCAACGCCAAGCAGGCGGCGTACTTCTACGCCCACACCTTCGGGTTCAACATCTCGCAGGTCGCGGACCTGACGACCGGCCAGCGCGAGGAGGCCGACTACCTGCTCACCCAGGGCAACATCCGCCTGCTGCTGACGACACCGCTGACCAAGGACCACCCCGCGGCGGAGGAGATCAAGCGGTACGGCGACGGGGTGAAGGACATCGCGCTGACGGTCTTCGACGCCGAAAAGGCGTTCGAGCAGGCACTGGTCAACGGCGCCGAGGCGGCCTCCGAGCCCCGCACGCTCAGCGACAAGCACGGGAGCGTGACCGTCGCCAGCATCAAGACCTACGGGCGCGTCGTGCACACCTTCGTCAGCCGCGAGGGGCGCTACGCGCTGCCCAATGTCAAGAACGGCGCCGAGTTCATGCCCGTCTTCCGCCCGATCGAATCACCCGTCAACGAGTACAACAAGCAGCATCCGTGCGGGCTGAAGTATGTCGACCACTGCGTCGGGAATGTCGAAGAGGGCAAGATGAACGAGTGGGTCGAGTGGTACGAGAATGTGCTCGGCTTCAGCATGTTCAAGCACTTCGACGACAAGGACATCTCGACGGAATACTCGGCGCTGATGTCCAAGGTCATGGCCAGCGGCAACCACCTCATCAAGATGCCCATCAACGAGCCGGCCAAGGGCAAGAAGAAGAGCCAGATCCAGGAGTTCCTGGAGTGGCACGACATGACGCCGGGCGTGCAGCACCTGGCCCTGCGCACCGACGACGAGCTGGCCAGCGTCGCCGAGCTCCGCAGGCGTGGTGTGGACTTCCTCAAACTCCCCGATACCTACTACGAGCTGGTCTGGGATCGCGTCAACGACATGCTCACCCGCCACGGGCACGAGCCGGTGCGCGAGGACCACGAGCGGATCAAGGAGCTGGGCATTCTCGTGGACGCTGACGACGAGGGCTACCTGCTGCAGCTGTTCACCAAGCCGCTCCAGGATCGCCCGACGCTCTTCTTCGAGATCATCTGCCGGCGGGGCAGCCAGAGCTTCGGCAAGGGCAACTTCAAGGCGCTCTTCGAGGCACTGGAACTCGAGCAGGCCAGGCGAGGGAATCTGTGAGTCTCGACGGTTCGGACCAAGAGCAATGTCCTTCGCGCATCTGTTTGCACAACTTGGATCGGCATCTCCGTGAAGCGGTCCGGCGGTTCTGGTTGACGCGAGACCATCAGGCTCGCCGTCAAGGCCGCACCTCGGGTGAGAAGGACCGCGGTCAGCGTTCCGCCGTGACTGGTGGGAAGCATGTAGACGCCTTCATCGATCTTGTATATGGGCTGCTGACGAAACAAGGGGTCCCTCCTGAGAGTATCTTCCGATCCTCTCGTATTGATCTTCCGGGGTTCTTCCGCCCCGACAAGCGGTGGGATATTGTTATTGTCCACCATGGAATGCTAATAGCTTGGAGCCTCTGAACAACCTCCGCCTTCGCCCATGATATGCTGATGTCGTTGTTCCGGGCTCGGATCGTGACGGGAGACGGAGGTTTGTCATGGCGGTGCGCAAGAACGCGGCGATGGGGTTTGTGG
>WGEO01000152.1 GCA_015492715.1 Phycisphaerales bacterium
ATCCGAAGGCCATCGAGATGGGGAGGAATCCGGGGGTGGGCGATGGTGTATGGCTCGATGGGGCGTGGGGGCAGGGGTTGTCGGAACCGGGCGCGAGGCGCAGACGGATGGGGCGTTGGTGAGGTCGGCACGGGGCCTAGAATAGGGTTCGCACGCAGGGTATAGCGGAGACGACCATGGCGAAGATGTTCTACACGCTGGAGGAGGCCGCCGAGCGGCTGGGCAAGACGACCGAGGAGGTCGAGGAGCTTGCGCGCAGCGGGCAACTCCAGGAGTTCCGCGATCGGGACCGCCTGATGTTCAAGGTCGAGCAGGTGGATCTGCTGGCCGAGGGTGGCGACGGCGGGGAGATCGACCTTGCGGACGATCTGGAGCCGATCAGCCTGGCGTCGAGCGGTTCCGGGACGGGTATCGGGCTGGGGGACTCCAACGAGGGAACGGGGATCAGCATCTTCGACGCCGAGGAGACCGAGGAGGCCGACCCGAGCGCGCAGACGGTGATGAGCGAGACGGCGGGGGCGACGGCGCCGGAGTTTCCGGCGATGGACCCGGCGGCGTCCGGCTCGGGGCTGCTCGATCTGACGCGTGAGAGCGACGACACCTCGCTCGGTGCCGACCTGCTCCAGGATGTCTACGGCGATGCCGGCGACACGGGCGCACCCGCGGCGGACGCGGGAGAACTGTTCGAGACGACCGGTGCCCAGACCGAGCAGGAGGCGACCGCGCCCGCGGTGCCGATGATGGCGGCGGTCGAGGCGATCGACCCGAAGTGGTCGGCGGCGGTCGGGGCCGCGTCGTTCATCCTGTCCATTGCCCTGCTGGCGGTGATCGCGCTGGTCGGGCTGATCATGATCGGGCAGGCCCATGGCGCGAGCGCGGACGCCGCCACGGGCGGGCTGCTGAGTTCGCTCCCGCAGAATCCGATGGTGATCGGCGGGGCGATCCTCGGAGCGGTCGTCGTGTTCTTCCTCGGCGGGTTCTTCCTCGGCGGACGGAAGTAAATAGACTCGGACACACAGTCCTTGCAGCGGCGCCTGATCCTCGTTGGGTCAGGCGTCGTCTTTTTCGGTGTTTTCGTAGAGCAGGGAGGCCGCCGCACGCAGCCCCTCGCCCGATGGTCCGGCGAAGCGGGCGGCCAGCGCGCCGAGCATCTGGAAGAACTCGAGGAGTGCATCGAGGCGCTGGGCGTGGAGGCGTGCGTCGTCGTCGCTGGGCTTGTCGCGCAGGGTGAGGTCGCGCAGTTCGTAGAGCGATGCGACGAGAGGCTCGACCTCGCGTTTGAGCCTGCCGCGCACGATCGCGCGAAACATGGTCCAGACATCCTGCTCGGCGACGAAGTAGTCCTTGCGGTCGCCCTTCTTGTGGGCGCGTCGGATGACGCCCCAGTCCAGGAGCGCCCGCAGGGAGATCGAGGCGTTCCCGCGTGAGATCGCCAGTCGCTCCATGACATCGTCGGCGCAGAGTTCGGCGCCGGTGATGTAGAGCAGGGCGTGGACCTCGGCCATGGTCCGGCTGATGCCCCAGGCGCTGGCCATCTGGCCCCAGACACGGATGAACTCGTCCTGGGCGCTGATCAGGTCCGTCGTGTCCTTGTCGGGCATCAGGGGAAGTATCGCGCGTCCGTGCAAGCGGTTCCAGTCAGGGGGCGACGATGAGGTCTGCAACGCCCAGCACCCCGAGCACGACGCTGACGACGCCGTTGAGTGTGAAGAAGGCGAGGTTCAGGCCCGCGTCGCCGCGCCGGACGAGAACGGCGTGCTCGGCGATCAGCAGGAGGGCGACGAGCACGAGTGCGGCTCCGAACACGGCGTGGAGGCGCGGATCCGCACGCCAAGCCAGCACGAGACATGCGAGGGCAAGGCCGTGGAGCACGCGGGAGGCCCAGACGGCGCCGCGTCGTCCCATGCGCGCGGGGATGCTGTGCAGGCCGGCGGATCGGTCGAAGTCGAGATCCTGAAGGGCATAGATGATGTCGAATCCGGCGACCCAGCAGAGCACCATGGCGCTGAGCCACGCGATGGCGGGCATGCGCACGATCGCCGAGGGATCGATGGCGATGGCCGCTGCCAGCGGGCTTGCCGCCAGCGCCCCGCCGAGGAAGAGGTGGCACAGCCAGGTGAATCGCTTGGTCAGCGAGTAGAAGGCGATCCAGAGCAGCACGAGGGGCGCGAGGATCGCGGGCCAGGGATTGCCGAACAAGGCCCAGAATGCCCCGGCGGCGATCCAGAAGAGCAGTGCGCTGGCGAGCGCGATGGCCCATGCCCGACGAAGGGCGAGACGCCCGCTGGCGATGGCCCTGGTGGCGGTGCGTGGGTTCTGCGCATCGAACCGGCGATCGACGATGCGGTTGAAGAGCATCGCCCAGGTGCGCGCCAGCACCATGCATATCACGATGAGCAGCAACTGAACGACCACGCGGAGGGGTCTGATGGGCGGCTCGATGGCCATCGCCCCGGCGAGCACGGCAAAGGGCATCGCAAAGACGGAGTGCGCGAGCTTGATATCGCGTGCGGCGGTCCGGAGTGATGCGATCCACGAGCCTTCGGGCACGCGCACAGGGTAGCCCCTCAGCTCGCCTGCGCGACCATCTCGCCCAGGCGATCGAGCCCCGCAACGAGGTTGTCCATGGGCGGCCCGAAACTGAACCGCACGAAGGAGGCCAGCGGCGATGGTCCCTTGCGGGATTGCTGCGGGTTGACATCGAAGAACTCGCCGGGGACGGTCAGCACGCGATGCTCGAACGCCGCACGCATGAAGCCCTCACCCGTGTTGAGCGGGGGCGGCAGGTCCGCGACGGAGCCCCACGCGTAGAAGGTGCCCTCGGATGGGCAGGGAAACTTCACACCCATCTCGCCCAGACGCTGGAGCGTGAGGGCACGCTTCTTTGCGAAGTGGGCGCACATGCTCTGTGTCTCGGCGTCGGCTCGTGCGGGCTCCAGAGCGCGGATCGCACCGCGCTGGATCGGGCGGCTGGGACCGCCATCGAGGAAACTCCCGGCGGCCGTGACATTGCGGACGATCTCGCGCGGCGCGACGATCCACCCCACCCGCCAGCCGGGATAGCGGAAGCACTTGGTCAGCCCGTCGAAGATCACGACGGGATCGCGGTTCACATCCTCGACATGGCGCGCGATGCTGACGGGTTCGGCGGGCCTGCCATCCTCGTAGACATAATGCGAGTAGAACTCGTCCATGAGCAGAACGGTGCCGCGCTGTCGGGCCAGGCGTGCCCATCGGTCCAGTTCCTCGCCCTTGATGACGGCACCGGTGGGATTGCACGGGTTGGAGATGAGCAGGGCATCGAGGCCGTCGCTGCGGACCCGCGTCTCCAGTTCATCCGGGTCGATATGGAATCGCGTCTGCGGGCCCAGCGGGATATGTACGGGCGTGATCCGCGAGAAGGTCGAGAGCAGGTCCTCGTAGGCCGTGTAGTCGGGCGTGAAGTAGCCGAGGCGTGCCGCGTCGAAGGTCGCCGCACATCGCGTCAGC
>WGEO01000153.1 GCA_015492715.1 Phycisphaerales bacterium
AGATCCGCGATCGCCTGATGAAGGAGCTGGAGCGCAATGTGGCGCTGCGGGTGGAGCAGGGGTCCAGCGGCGAGGAGTTCGTCGTCGCCGGGCGCGGCGTCCTGCACCTGGGGATCCTGCTCGAGCAGATGCGTCGCGAGGGCTTCGAGCTCAGCGTCGGTCGTCCGCATGTGATCCAGCGTGAGATCGACGGTGTGCTCATGGAGCCGGTGGAGACGCTCGTGATCGACTGTCCGGATGAGAGCGTGGGCAGGGTGATGGAGCTGGTCGGCGGTCGCAAGGGTGAGCTGAAGAAGATGGAGCCGCGCGGCTCGGGCGTGACGCACCTGGTCTTCGAGATCACCAGCAGGGCGCTGATCGGGCTGCGCTCGCGGGTGCTGACGGCGACGCAGGGCGAGGCCGTCATGCACCATCGCTTCGAGCGGTTCGATGTGGGCGACGGCGAGCGGGTCGGACGCCTCAACGGCGTGCTGATCGCGACGGAGACGGGGCAGGTGACGGCGTACGCCGTGGAGACGCTCGCCGATCGGGGCGTGCTGTTCGTTCGGCCCGGTGATCGCGTGTATGCCGGGCAGATCGTGGGGGAGCACAATCGCGAGAACGACCTGCCCGTCAACATCACGCGCCAGAAGCAGCTGACGAATATCCGCAGTTCGACGAAGGAGGCGACGGTGACGCTCAAGGCGTCGCGCGAGATGGGCCTCGAACAGGCGCTGGAATACATCGAGGAGGACGAGGTCGTCGAGTTGACGCCCACGAGCGTGCGTCTGCGCAAGCGGATCCTCGACGAGGGCGAGCGCCGGCGTGTCCAGCGGCGCGCACGGGCCCGGGCGTGAGATCACCCGTGTCGATCCCTCAGGCGGGTGAGCGGGCGAGCCAGCCTCCTACAACGACGCCCAGAACCACCGCAAGGAGCGCGAGCGTCAGGCTCAGCGCCATATTCGCCAGCGCGAGCATCGGTCGATGTTCCTGGAACAGGCGGATCGTCTCGGCTCCGAAGGTGCTGAATGTCGTCAGTGAGCCCAGGAAGCCCAGGAGCACGAACAGCCGGAGCGTCTCCGAGGGGGCTCGATCGGCATGCTGGTGCCAGCCCATGATGATGCCGACGATCAGGCATCCCGTGACATTGACGGCGAGCGTGCCCAGGGGGAATCGATCGCCCGGGACGCCGGCGAATCGTTCGACGAGGTGATTGACGAGCGCGATGCCCGCGAAGCGTGTGAGCGCTCCGACTGCGCCGCCGAGCCCGACGAGCAGGCTTGCGCCGAGCACGCCGGGCATGTCAGCCGACGGCCCTGTAGAAGATGGCGATGTGATCGAAGACGGGGACCTCGATCTCGACGGGGACCGGCTCGGTCTCCATTTCGGGGCCTCTGCCGCTGGCGATGTTGCCGCCCGGGGCGCCCGTCGCGGGCCTGTGGGTCCGGACATACTCGGTTCGCGTCTCCGTGCCGGCGGGGCGGAATGCGATGCGGACGAGGTCGGCTCCGATCCGACGGGCGTGGCGGGCGAGCGGGCCGTCGGGATCGAACGGGTCGTCCTCGACCTGTTCGCCGCGGAACCGGCTGACGCCGAGGATGCGGAATCCATCGATCTCGGGATTCGAGTCCAGCATGTCATAGGGTGCCGCCTCGATTCGGACGGCCTGTGTGGTCGCGCTGCTGGCTCCCAGGGACTCGAAGGAGGCGACCCATGGGCTCGTTCTGCTCGTGGCACAGGCCTGCAGCAGGGGGAGAATCACGATGAGGGCGAGAATGCGACGCATGAGGACCTCCTGGCACCGTTCGGCGGTGGGGTATCGTACGGTGAGCGCGGCCTGTGTGCCTGCGGGCCCGATCCTTCGGCGATGAAGGTTCACCTTGGGATCGAGCGCCCCGCGGGCTTCGATGGTGTCCGTGGATATGCTGCAACCGGGGGCAGTGGTTCGGGTTCCAGCGTGTGCCGGCGGCCTGTGCGCGGCGGAAAAGAGGGGCGTTTCATGATTCGGATGCTGTTCGTGTGGGTTCTGATCGCGTCGCTCGTGCATGCTCAGCCGATCGAGAATCGCAAGTATGGGCAGGAGGACGCGTTCCGCCAGTTGGAGGAGTTGCTTCCGACGCCAAACGATTATCGGACGGCCAGCGGTGCGCCGGGGTCGCGCTACTGGCAGCAGCAGGTGGACTATCTGATCGATGTGTCTCTGGACGAGCAGACGCGTCGGATCACGGGCAGCGAGCGGATCACCTATCACAACAACTCGCCGGACACGCTGGAGTATCTGTGGGTGCAGATCGACAACAACTGGTTTGCGCCCGATGCCGACAGCGCCCTGATCGAGGCGGGCGGTGCGCCGGGCGAGTTGAGCTTCGATCGGATGCGTTCCATGCTGGCGCGGCGGGAGTTCGACGGCAGTGTAACGATCTCGCGCGTCGCCGACGCGCAGGGACGCCCGCTGACTCACACGATCAACAAGACGATGATGCGGGTGGATCTGCCCGAGCCCCTGGCCAGCGGGGCGTCGTTCACCTTCGAGGTCGACTGGTCGTATGTGGTGAACGACTCGCGCGAGGTGCGAGCGCGCACGGCGGCGGAATACTTCGAAGAGGACGGGAACTGGATCTTCGAGATGGCCCACTGGTTCCCGCGTCTGGCCAAGTACTCCGATGTCGACGGCTGGCACAACAAGCAGTTCCTCGGGCGGGGCGAGTTCACACTCGAGTTTGGGGACTATGAGGTCCGGATCACGGTCCCGGCGGACCACATCGTGGCGGCGACGGGTGTGCTCCAGAACCCCGGCGAGGTGCTGACACGCCGGCAGCGCGAGCGACTGGCAGAGGCGCGGAGCGCCGATCGTCCGGTGTATGTCGTGACGCCGGAGGAGGCCGTCGAGAATCAGTCCGGGCGCGACGATGGTACGAAGACCTGGGTCTTTCGCGCGGAGAATGTGCGCGACTTCGCGTGGGCCAGCAGCCGCAAGTTCATCTGGGACGCGATGGGCGTCACGGTCGGCGACAACGAGGTGCTGGCGATGAGTTTCTGGCCCATCGAGGGCGAGCCGCTGTGGAGCCGCTACAGCACGCACGCGATCGCGCACACGCTGGAGGTGTATTCGAAGTTCACCTTCGACTATCCCTACCCGGTCGCGATCAGCGTCAATGGGCCGGTGGGCGGGATGGAGTATCCGATGATCTGCTTCAACGGCCCGCGTCCGGAAGCCGACGGGACCTACAGCGCCCGCACCAAGTACGGGCTCATCAGCGTCATCATCCATGAGGTCGGGCACAACTGGTTCCCGATGATCGTCAACTCCGACGAGCGTCAGTGGACATGGATGGACGAGGGGCTCAACACATTCTGCCAGTATCTGGCCGAGCAGGAGTGGGAGGAGGGCTATCCGTCCCGTCGGGGCGAGCCGCGCGACATCACGGGCTACATGACCAGCACGAACCAGGTGCCGATCATGACGAACTCCGAGTCGATCCTGCAGTTCGGGGCCAACGCCTACGCGAAGCCCGCGACGGCCCTGAACATCCTGCGCGAGACGGTCATGGGGCGTCCGCTCTTCGACATGGCGTTCCGCACCTATGCCCGCCGATGGATGTTCAAGCACCCGCGCCCGGCGGATTTCTTCCGCAGTATGGAGGACGCCAGCGCCGTCGATCTGGACTGGTTCTGGCGGGGGTGGTTCTACACGACGGATCATGTCGATATCGGCGTGACGGGGCTGACCCACCTCGTGATGGACACGGGCGACCCGAAGATCGAGAAGGAGCGTCTGCGCGAGCAGCGTGCGCGTGAGCCCGAATCGCTGAGCGAGATCCGCAACCGTGATCTGGTCAGACGCACCGAGCGCTACCCGGAGCTGCTGGACTTCTACAACGAGTACGACGAGCTGGAGGTTCAGCCGACGGATCTCGAGCGGTTCGAGGAGATGTTCGCATCGCTCGAGCCATGGGAGCGTGAGCTGCTCTCGACCGACCTGCACTTTGCCGTGGTGGATCTCGAGAATGTCGGCGGGCTGGTGATGCCCGTGATTCTGGAGCTGCACTTCGAGGACGGCTCGACGCAGGAGATGCGCATCCCGGCCGAGATCTGGCGCCGGAACAACCGCCAGGTCTCGAAACTCCTGATCACGCCGAAGAAGATCGTCAGGATCGTGCTCGATCCGCATCTGGAGACGGCCGACGCGGATCTGTCGAACAACACATTCCCGCCCGAGCCCGGCGAGAGCCGATTCAAGCTCTTCAAGAGAGAGCGGGAGAAGAACCCGATGCAGAAGGTCAACGAACGCAAGTGAGGATTGGGGTCTGTGCCATCTGCGGCGTCGCCCGGGTGCTGCTGGTCCTGATGCTGGCGGGCCAGTCCGTTTCGGCAGCGTCTAATGCCGCCCGGGGCGACGGGGCATCCGAGGGGGTGGGTCTTGTCCACCCGTTCCACGAGACGCTGACGCAGATCGAGCAGAACATCGATGACAACACGCTCGAGGTCGCCATCCGCATCGACGCGCTCGATCTGGATCAGATGATCGAGCGATGGCTGGGCGAGCGGATCGACATCGAGCACGACCCGCGCGCCGAGCGGTCCCTGGAACTGTGGCTGCGCGAGCGTCTCGGCGTGCGTCTGGCCGGCGGCGAACGCGCCCCGATGACATGGATCGGTCACGAGTTCGAGGGGCCGTTCTGCTGGATGTATGTGGAGTATTCCGTCGACCGTGACGAGCCGTTCGTGGACCTGGCCCACCTCGTGCTCTTCGACTGGCATCCGGGGCCGGTCAATCGGATCGTGGGTGTGGGCACGCTGCGGGGTGTGTCGCTGGCGACGACTCCCGAGCATCCGATCGCTCACCTCCGCCTGCTCGCCGCCCCGCGTCGCACGCCGCTGCGGGTGCTCGTCGATCTGTTCCGTGATCTCTGGCTGGGGATGCGTCTTGCGGCGAGGGGTCTTTAGAGCCCACCGGCGGCGGCGATGAGCAGTCCGCCCAGGGCGTGCAGCACGAAGACACCCACGAAGAGGCTGGCCGCCAGGCGCCACTGGTCGCGCACCTGCATCCGCCGGAAGCGCCGACGATCGAGGATCAGCCACGCGAGGGCGATGGTGCTGATGAGGGTGAGCGTGACGAGGCCCAGGATGAAGAAGAGGGCACCGGGGGTGAGCGACGCCCCGCCGGAGACGATCGCGACGATGACGGTGATCAGCAGCGTGACGCCGTCGAAGCCCAGGGCGAGCGAGGGTGCGATGATCGCCAAGGTCCACGGCCCGGTGCGCAGCGACGGGCTGGAGATCACGAGTTCGAGCCGATGGCCGCACTCCGGGCAGACGGGCTCATCGATATCCCGGAGGTTGTAGTCGCAGATCGGGCAGGCGGCATCGCGTCCGCGGAGGTATGCGACGACCTCGGCGGGCTCGCTACTCATCGGATGAATCGCATGCGTCCGAAGTCGGGCACGGGGATCCGCCCGCGCCATTGCAGCGACGGGAAGTAGACGAAGAATGCCTTGCCGATCAGCAGTTCGCGCGGGATGATGCCCGGCTCGGCGGTCTCGAACTGCTCATCGACCCACGGATCGATCGTGCTCATCAGACGCGAGTCCAGGCTCTGGGCGCTGTTGTCGCCGCAGACGAAGTACTGGCCCTGCGCCAGATTGACGGGATGCGTCGGATGTGTCGCACGGGCGGGTCGGAAGGGCTCGCCGCGCTGGCGGGGCGGGCTGAGCGTCGGCTGATAGAACAGATCGCGATACACGCCTGCCCGTGTGATGCGGACGGGGGAGCGATCGAACGACCACGCGAGCTCGGGATTGGGGTATTGGCGTGCATCGAACAGGATCGTGTCGTCCCGCATGATCTCGGACGCGCTCAGCCCCGTGGCATAGGTGATCCGCTCCTGGGGCGACCAGTCGTAGGCGCCCTTCGTGTTGCCCCCGCACACGAGCGTGCCGTCGATGTAGAGCGAGACGGCCTGATCCACATGCCAGAACTCGATCGTGCTGATCCGTCCTGTGGGCAGGTGCGCCCGCCCGCTGTCGAGCACGCGCCACGGCTCGTCATCCGAGATCGCCCGCATCGCCACCTCGCAGGCGCCGTCCGCGATGCGGGCGCGGAACTCGTGCCCCCGTGTACGAAGGCGGAACTCGACCGCCAGATCCTCACGCTCGGGCTCCACGGAGATCACCGAGCGGATGTCGGAGACGGGGAAGACCGGCGTCCACCTGCCACGCGTCTGGAGGAACCCGTCGGGTCGCGCCCACTGGGGCGGGCGAGAGAAGTTGTCGTTGTAGTGCACGAAGTCGGTCACGGGCCACTGCTCGGCGTCCCATCGCAGGAGCGCGGGCTCGGGGCCGGCGTGCGTGTAGATGCCGTCTTCGAAGGTCCATGCCCCCTCACCGATCCACGGCGGGCGGAAGTCGGCCCGGGACTCGAGCACGCTGAATCGGCTGTCGAAGACGGGGTACCACAGGTCGCGCTGCACGCGCGGGTCCTTGCGCCCGATCTGCCAGCCCTCGCCCTCCCAGGGGCTCGTCAGCGTCTCGGGATCGCGCACCGACGCGGGACGATGGAAGACATCGCCGTCGACCAGGGCGATCTGTTCGCCCGGCAGGCCCACGAGCCGCTTGATGTAGTTCTCCCACGGATTGGTGGGGTTCTTGAAGACGACGACATCGAAGCGATCGGGCTCGAAGACCTGGTAGAGGTACTTGAGGACGAAGATACGGTCGCCGCTCCGCCGGGGAATGTCCGAGCGGGTCAGTTCCAGCGGGCGGATGCCGCCGGGCACGGGGGCGCCCGTGTGCGGGATGTCGACCGTCACGGGGCGATCCGGTGCCCTGCCCTGCACGGGCTTGGGGACCTGCCCGCCGCTGTCGAGGTAGTACCACGGCCCGACGGGCCAGTTCGCCCCATTCTCGGGCGCCTGGAAGCGCATGTGCATGCCCAGCAGCGTGGGGGCCATGGACCCCGTGGGGATGACGAACCCCTCGACCACGAAGCCGCGAAACGCCAGCGCCATGGCAAAGGCGATCATGAGGCTGGTGAGCACCTCCTTGATCCCGCCCTCGGGTTTGTGCTGATCGCTCATGACCGAACAGGGTACGCAACTATCACCGGCGGCGGGATGGATCAGAGACCCGTGTGGACACATGGGGGGATGCTAATGGGCATGAGCCTTGGGTCCCTCGCACATGAGAGAAACCGACGGGTCCCTCTCGTTCTCGTGTCGGTTGGGCCCTAAACCCTGGCCAACTCGGGCATCGCGCAGGCGGTCGTCGGTCTGGATTTGGTTTCGCAACGAGTGGGAGCAGGCCAGTGCATGGGAGCCTCCGACAAAGATCTTCCTTCCGTTCCCGAATCGAGGCAATCGTCTAGATCGACCCTGAGGAGATCGCCCGGTCAGAAGCCGAGGGCGTGATCATCTCCAAGCAGTCCGGTGTTGCCGAGGTGCTCACGCATGCGCTGAAGGTCGACTTCTGGGATGTGCGCGAGATGGCCAACAAGATCGTCGCCGTGCTGAGGTATCCCGCCCTGAGCC
>WGEO01000154.1 GCA_015492715.1 Phycisphaerales bacterium
GTATAAGAGACAGGCCCAAACAATGCCCGATCGCACCAGATGAGCGCACACGGGCGGTGCTTATCCGGCGATCGGACGCCCCCCCTCGTCCTCTCCACCAAGGAATCCTGCATAGTTCCGCATCATCAGATTCGCTTCCACCCGCTGGAGGAAGTCCAGACTGACGGAGACGACGATCAGCAGGCCCGTTCCCCCGAGGAACTGGGTCACCGAGAAGTCGATCCCCAGGCTGCGATTGACCACCATCGGGAGCACAGCGATGACGGCCAGGAACGCGGCGCCCACATAGGTAATCCGCTCCATGACCGTCTCGAGGTACTCCGCGGTTCGCGGCCCGGGACGCAGGCCCGGAATGAACGAGCCGTGATCGCGCAGTTGCTTGCTCATCTCCTCCGGATTGAACTGGACCGTGATCCAGAAATAACTGAAGAAATAGACCATGCCCACATAGAGCAGGATGTACGGGAACTCGCCCATATTGAAGTTGTCCGCCAGCCAGCGGGCGGGCACGATCATCTCACGCAGAAATGAATCCGCGGGAGCCGACTGGGCGGCATCCGCAAGCCCGCCGAAGATGACCGACGGAAAGATCATCAGGCTCGACGCGAAGATGATCGGCATAACACCGCCGTGATTCACACGGAGCGGCAGATAACTGCGTTGCCCGCCGTAGACCCGTCTGCCTCGCGAGTGCTTGGCCTGCTGGATGGGAATGCGGCGCTGGGCCACCGTCAGCAGGACCGACCCGGCAATCACCAGCACGAAACCGCCCATGAGCAGGATGAGGTCCATCCAGTCCATCTTGTTGCTGTTGCCGGGATCGAAGTTCGTGATGACCCACTGGATGGCCTGGGGCATCCCGGCAAGGATGCCCGCCATGATGATCATCGAGGCCCCGTTGCCGATCCCGAAGCGATCGATCTGCTCTCCCAGCCACATCAGGAAGACGCCGCCGGCCGTCAGGCAGGTGATGCCCATGACCCACCAGAGCGGATTGCCCGCCCACTGGCTGTAGACGAGCCCGCTGCTGGAGATGAAACTCATCCACATGCCGCCTTGGACGATGCAGAAGAGCACGGTCAGCATGCGCGTCCAGGTCTGGATCTTCTGCTGCCCCGTCGGGCCCTCTTCCCGGAGTTTCTTGATCGTCGGTGAGACGGAGCCGACGAGCTGCATCACGATCGCCGCCGAGATATACGGCATGATGCCGAGCCCGAAGATCGTGCTCTGGCTGAATGAGCCGCCGGAGAAGATGGCAACATAACTGGCGGCTCGTCCGGCGGCGCTGCCCGTGGCGGCCGCTCGCTCGAAGTACTGCACGAGCGCCGACTGGTCCACGCCGGGCAGGGGGATCCAGTATCCGATGCGATAGACGACGAGCATGCCCAGGGTGAACAGGATCTTCTGGCGCAGCTCGGGCACCTTGAAGACATTGATCACCGGCTGGAGATTCAGAAACTTGATCAGGGCCTGGAGCATGCCGCCTGGTGTCCTCCGTCCACGCTGGAGCCGGGTCGTCCTCGTCTACCGTGCCGCCTGCAACGACGCATATCGCAGACGGCTGGTCCTACGAACCCTGCTTGGCGCGAAGACGCTTGAGTTTCTTCGTGAGGTTCTTCGGCGTGGGATCATCCGAGTTCCGATCGATGCCCCGCACGCGGTCGCGGCGGGTCCCTGTCTCATGCACAGATCCGCCGGACTCTTCGATGCGCTTGCGGGCGGACTTGGACACCCGAGACACCTTGACATCGAGCTTGACAGGGAGCGAATCGACGCCCTCGGGCATGGTGCCCAGGACCTTGACATCGCGGCTGGTGTCACGGATCAGGCCCGCCTCGATCAGGGACTCGGGCGTCACCTCACCCCCGTTCTTGAATCGCTCGTGCGCAACGATGTCCGCAAGGTTCACGATCCAGAAGTGCGTCTTGAACTTCGCGTTGGTGAAGCCCCAGCGAGGCAGACGCCGGAAGTACGGCATCTGTCCGCCCTCGAACTGATAGCGGGTGAAGTTCCCGCTCCGGCTGCCGGCGCCCTTGAAGCCCCGCCCGGCGGTCTTGCCCACGCCGCTGCCCGGGCCGCGCCCGACGCGCTTGCGCCTCTTGTACCTTCCGGCCTGCTCCGTGATCTCATGGATCATCATCGTTCATCATCCCCGGCCCGCTGGGCCAGTTGGTCGCTCTACGCGCTCTGACCATCCGTTGTGTCGTCCCCGGCGGGTGCCGCGACCGCTCCCGCCATGAAGCGGCTGCCACGCTCGATCTTCTCGGCCGTGACCGTCTTGCCGATATCGACCCCGCGAAGTTCGCGGATCTCATCGGCGGTGCGAAGGCGTGTGAGCCCCTCGAAGACGGCCTTGACGACATTGATGTTGTTCGTCGATCCGTAACACTTGGTCAGGCAGTCGGTCACGCCGGCCATCTCGAGGACGGCGCGAACGGTCGTGCCTGCGACAACGCCCGTCCCGGGCGATGCGGGAATCATCTTGACCTTGGCGGTCAGGAATCGCCCGATCACCTCATGGGGGATCGTCGAGCCCTCCAGCGGGATCTTGACGATCGCCTGCTTGGCCTTCTTGTTGGCCTTCTCGATCGCCATGGGCACATCGAGCGCCTTGGCGTATCCGTAGCCGATCCGACCGCGACGATCACCCACGACGACCATCGCGCCGAAGCTGAAGCGCCGCCCGCCCTTGACCGTTGCCGCCGTGCGATACACACCCAGCGTGTGCGAGTCCAGCCCGCTGTCGTCGCGCCGCTCGTCTCTGTCGTTGTGTCGTGCCATCATTTCCTCGCGGAATCTTCCCGCATGTGCTCTAGAACTCGAGGCCACCCTTGCGGGCTGCCTCGGCGAGTGCCCGGACCCGTCCGTGATACGCGAAACCGCCGCGATCGAACGCCACCTTGGCGATTCCGGCAGCCTTTGCCTTTTCCGCCAGCTTCGCGCCGACGGCCTGGGCGGCGTCCGCGTTGCCCGTCGCCTCCAACTTCAGGTCCGGGTCGCGCGTCGAGGCGGCACACAGCGTCCGCCCCGCCATGTCGTCGATGATCTGGGCGTATGTGTGACGCAGCGAGCGATACACACACAGGCGGGGACGCTCGCTCGTCCCGACCACGCGCTTGCGGATGTGCGTCCGCCGGCGTCGACGCCTGATCGCCTTCTTCTTCTGCCTGTCCATGCCTGAATACCCTCCGAGATCCTGCGACCGTGGGCCCGCAGATCACGAGCCGAACTGCTTGCCCTGCTTGCGTCGGATGACCTCGTCCGCGTACTTGATGCCCTTGCCGTTGTACGGCTCCGGGGGACGCTGCGAGCGGACCACCGCCGCGAACTGCCCCACAGCCTGCTTGTCGGCCCCTTGGATCGTGATCTCCTGCTTGTTGGTCGTGACGGTCACGCCCTGCGGAATCGGAAGACGGACCGGGGCGGCAAACCCGAGATTCAGTTCCAGCGTCTGCCCGCTGACATTCGCGTTCCAGCCGACGCCGACGATCTCGAGTTTCTTCTCGTATCCCTCGGTCACGCCGCGCACCATGTTGTCGAGGATGGACCTCGTGGTGCCCCAGAGAGCCTTGGCAACGCGGTTCTGCTCGTCCGACGGATCGACGGTGCAGACGATCGCCCGCTGCTCCTCGTCCCAGACGACCTTGACCTCGGGTCGATAGGTGAACGAGAGCCTGCCCTTGGGTCCCTCCAGCGAGACCTCCTGCCCACTGATCGCGACCTTCACATTCGCTGGCACTTCGACCGGGCGCTTGCCGATGCGAGACATTGCCGAATCCTCCGTCGCCCCAGGGGCGTTACTCCACGGTGCAGAGCACCTCGCCGCCGACCCGCTTCTCCCGGCAGGCCCGATCGCTCAGCACGCCCGAGCTCGTCGAGACCACCGCGATCCCCAGCCCCTGGAGCGGGCGGGGAAGATCGTCCACCTTCCGATAGACCCGGCAGCCGGGGCGGCTCACGCGGTCGATCCGATTGAGCACCATCTCCCCACGCGGGCCGTACTTCAGATGCACCCGGATCAGTCCCTGGTGCCCGTCCTCGATCACATCGAAGCCGCGGATGTATCCCTCACTCCGGAGGACCTCCGCGATGCCCCGGTTGACCTTGCTGTTCTTGCAGACGACCTCCTTGGCGCGGTTGCGGACCGCGTTGCGGATTCTCGTCAGCATGTCGGCGACCGGATCGCTCAACGCCATGGGTTCTGTCCTTCTCGTACACGGGCCGGGACGACACCCGCCCGATCCAACCTCACCAGCTCGCCTTCCGCATCCCCGGAATCTTGCCCTCCAGGGCCAGCTCCCGGAGCATGATCCTGCTCAGACGGAACTTGCGGTAATACCCGCGCGCCCGCCCGGTCAGTTCACATCGATTCACCCGACGCGTGCTGAACTTCGGCTCCCGCCGGCTCTTGGCGATCTGACACTTGCTCGCCATTACTTCTTCTCCTCGGTCTTGGCAAACGGCATCCCGAGCGCCTCGAGCGCAAACTCGCTCCGCTCCCTGTCCGAGTTGCTGAACGAAAGATTGATGTTCATCCCGTGCGTAAACGAGACCTCCGCCATGTTGATCTCGGGAAACACGCCCTGCTCCGTCAGGCCCATCGAGTAGTTGCCCGCCTGATCGAAACCCTTGCGGCTGAGCCCGCGGAAGTCCTTGATGCGCGGCGTGGCCAGATGAATCAGACGGTCCAGGAAGTGCCACATCCGGTCTCGACGGAGCGTCACCTTGTAGGCCGTCGGATACCCCGCCCGAACCTTGAAGTTCGAGACCGAACGCTTCGCGTGGATCAGCACGGGCTTCTGGCCGCTGATCGTCCGCAGCGTGTGCTGCACGCTCTCGCTGACATTCGCCGGGATCTTGGTGCCGTCCAGGTGACGCCCGACATTCACATTGATCGTGATCTTCTCGAGCTTCGGACGCGCCATCGGGTTCCTGATCCCGAACTTCTCGTCGAGTTTCGGCGCCACCTCGCGCTCGAACGCCTCCTTCAGGCGTGGCGCCGGCGGGGGCGCTGCCTGAGCCTGCGCCGCGTCGCCCTTCTTGCCCTTGTCCTTTGCCATCGTGCCTGTCCTCGCTCACGCCCGTCGGCGCAATCAGTCCCGCTTGCTCCGGAGCACGCCCAGAACCTTGCCCCCACGCACCGCCACGCGAACCTTGCTCCCGTCGTCGCGCGTCTCGAAGCGAACCCGCGTGGGCTTGCCGTCGACCACGGGGCTCACATTCGAGATGTGGATCGGCGCCTCCTTCGTGATGATCGATCCCTGCGGGTTCGCCCTGGTCGGCTTAACATGCTTCGTCCGCAGGTTGATGCCCTTGACGATCACCTTCTGCTGCCTGGGCATGACGCGGGCAACCTCGCCCACCTTGCCCTTGTGATCACCGGCCGTGATGATCACCTCATCGCCCTTGCGCACATGTGCCGCCATCACACCACCTCCGACGCCAGCGAGACGATCTTCATGTAGTTCCGCTCGCGCAACTCACGCGCCACGGGCCCGAAGATGCGGGTGCCCTTGGGATTCCCCTCGTCATTGATCAGCACGACCGCGCTGCGATCGAAGCGGACATACGAGCCGTCGGGACGACGCGTGTTCTTGGCCGTCCGCACCACGACCGCCTTGGACATGTCCCCGCTCTTGATGTCCGAGCCCGGCAGCGCCTTCTTGACACTCACGAGCACCTTGTCGCCCACGCCGGCGGTCTTGCGGGTAAACCCGCCCCGACGCGTCGATCCGCCGTAGACGCGGATGATGTAGGCGACCTTCGCCCCCGAGTTGTCCGCGACCTCACACCGTGATTCAGCCTGAAGCATGGCTCATATCCTCACCCGCACCGGGGCTGGTCCCGCATCTACTCCGCACGCAGCGCAGAACGCTGCTCCACAATCCGCACCAGACGCCAGCTCTTCGTCTTGCTGATGGGACGACACGGCGCGACCTCCACGATGTCGCCCACATGGCTCTCGTTGTGCTCGTCATGCACATGGAGCACCGTCCGGCGCTTGATGTACTTCCCATACTTCGGGTGCTTCGCCAGATACCCGATCACGACCTTGCGCGTCTTGTCCCGCGCGTCGGTCTCGACCGTGCCGATCCTGGCTCCGGCGACCCGCTCTGTCGTCTGATTCGCTTCGCTCATCGGTCCCGATTCCTATGCCTGCTGCCTCGCGTGCCGACGCGCGTTACGCTCCGTCAGCAAGCGTGCGATATCCCGCCGGATCTTCCCGATCGCAGAGGTATCGACGATCTTCTCGCTCACGCCCTTGCTCCGCAGGTCGAACAGCTCACGCCGAAGCCGCGCGACCTCGATCGTGATCTCTTCGTCCTTCAGCTTGCGAACCTCTTTGCCCGTCATCGTCCGAACCCCTTGCGCCGGCGCCTCAGACCGTGATCCTGCGCTTCACGAACCGGCAACGCACCGGCATCTTCATCGCCACGCGTGCCAGCGCCGCACGCGCCGTGTCCTCCGGCACACCCGCGATCTCGTAGAGCATCGTCCCGGGCTTGACACGCGCCGCCCAGTAATCGATGTCCGCCTTGCCCTTGCCCATCCGCTGCTCCAGCGGCTTCTTGCTCACCGGCTTGTCCGGAAACACGCGGATGAACAGCTTGCCCTCACGCTTGAGCAGCTGCCCGGCGGCCATACGCCCCGCCTCGATGCAGTTGCTCTTGAGCCAGCAGCCCTCCAGCGCCTGCAGCCCGTAGTCCCCGAACGCAACGAAGTTGCCCTTCGTCGCCTTGCGATCGCGGACCCGCCGGAACTCCTTGCGGAACTTCGTGCGCTTCGGAATCTTGTAGGGAGGCATCCGTCAGTCTCCGTGTGCCAAACTCAGCGACGACCCCGCGCACGCATCTGCCGATCCGGCGCCGTCTCGTCCTGCTGACCTTCCTCGAACATGCCCTTGTACAACCACACCTTCACACCCAGGACGCCGTAACTCGCCACGGCCTCCGCAAACCCGTAATCCACATTGGCCTGCAGCGTGCTCAGCGGCAGCGAGCCCAGGCGATGATCAAACCTGCGGCTCATCTCGGCCCCGCCCAGACGCCCGGCAATCTGGATCCGAACGCCCTTGGCACCCGCCTGCATGCAACTCTCGCCACGCATCTTCACGATCCGCCGGAAACTCGCACGACGCGTCAGCTGCTCGGCGATTCCCTCGGCCACGAGTTGCGCGTCCAGGTCGGGGTTCTTGATCTCCACGATCGAGATGTTCACCTTGCGCCCGGTCATGTACTGGAGCATCTCGGTCAGACGCTCCACCTCGGCCCCCTTGGGCCCGATCACCAGCCCCGGACGCGCCGTCTTGACGATGACCTTCAACTCCTCACGCGTCCGCTCGATGTGAATGTCGCTCACGGCGGCGTTCGGCGGCGTCTTGTTCAGACGCTGCTCCAGCAGACGCCGGATCTTCTGGTCCTCGATCAGCAACTCGCCATACAACGCCTTGGGGGCATACCACCGGCTGCGGTGCGTCTGCGTCACGCCCAGGCGGAATCCGAATGGATGCGTCTTCTGTCCCATTACGCACGCTCCTCCAGGGCGATCGTGATATGACTCGTCTGCTTGATGATCGGATGCGCCCGCCCCCGATCCTTCGGGCGAAAACGCTTGATCTGGGGCCCCTCATCGACCCGGCTCTCGGCCACGAAGAGACGATCGTCGTCGGCGTCCGCCTGCAACGCCTCGTCCATCGCCGCTAGCAGGCACTTGCGGATGTTCGTCGCCGCACGCTTCGGGCTGAACATGAGCAGCTCGTTCGCCTCCTTGAGGCTCCGCCCGCGGATCAGATCCGCCACGAGGCGTGCCTTGCGGGTGCTCCCGCGGTGCATCCGCACCTCGCTGGTAAAACGCGCGATGTCCTTCGGCGCCACGCCCAGCGCCGACGCCAGCCGGCGGATATCCGACGCCTTGCAGCGCGGGTGATCCCGCCCGCTCATCCAGTTGCGCACCGCCTTCTGCGCCCGAGCCCCGCCGAGCCCCGTCCGCTCGACAGCCTGGGCGAGATCCTCGACGCTCACCCCGCGCTCATCGGCGATCGCCTTCAGCTGATTGCCTCGTAGTCTCACGGCTGCTCACCTCGCCAAAGCCCGCGCATCAGCGCCCGGACTTGATGCCTTCCTTCTTGTTCGTATGCCCGCGGAAGGTCCGCGTGATGCTGAACTCTCCGAGTTTGTGCCCGACCATGTCCTCTGTCACGAACACATCGTTGAACACACGCCCGTTGTGCACCTGAAAGGTCACCCCCACGAACTCCGGAACGATCGTGCACGCTCGCGCCCAAGTCTTGATCGGCGTGCGATCGCCCGACTCCTGGGCCTTCATCACCTTCCGGTACAACTTCTCATCGACATACGGGCCCTTCTTCAGACTCCGGCTCATCGTCGACTCCTTACCTCAACTGCCCGTAACGCTTCGACTTGCGGCGACGCAGAATCAACTGCTGGCTCGGCTTCTTCCGATTCCGCGTCGGACCACCCTTGGCAAGCACGCCGGACTTGCTCACGGGCGGACGATTGCCCTTGCTCCGTCCCTCGCCGCCACCCAGCGGGTGCGCGTCATGGCTCATCGCCACGCCACGCGTCTTCGGACGACGCCCCTTCAGACGGCTGATCCCCGCCTTGCCCAGGCGACGGTTCTGGTGGTCCTGGTTGCCGACCTCTCCCACCACCGCCCGGCACATCACATTCACCTTGCGGATCTCACCCGACGGCAACACCAGCGTCGCGTGATGCTCGTCGCGGTTCGTCAGGCGAGCGCTGTTGCCCGCACTCCGGCACAACTGCCCGCCCTTGCCCGGATGCAACTCCACGCAGTGCACGCTCATCCCCGTCGGTATGAATCGCAGCGGCATGCAGTTGCCCACGCTCGGCTCGATCGCCTCGTCCCGGCTGCTCAGCACTTCCTGCCCGACCCGCAGCCCCCTGGGCGCCACGATGTACCGATGCACCCCGTCCGCGTACTTCACCAGCGCAATGTGGCAGGTACGGTTCGGGTCGTACTCGATCGACTGCACCTCGCCCACGATTCCGTCGCGGTCGTTCCGCCGGAAGTCGATCAGGCGATACCGTCGCTTGGCGCCCCCGCCGCGACCACGCACCATCACCTTGCCCGTGTTGTTCCGCCCGCCCTTCTTCGCCAGCGGACGCAGCAGCGGCTTGTACGGCTCGCTCCGCGTCACCTCCTCGTGCAGATTCACCGAGGCGTTCCGCCTGCCAGGGCTCGTCGGCTTGTATTTCCTGATCGCCATCAGTCGACCCCGATTCCTTCACTCAGAACAGCTCGATCGTGTCCCCGTCACGCAGACGCACCATCGCCTTCTTGTGATGGCCCATGTCGACCCAGCCGTAACGCAGACGCCGACGCTTGCCCTTGCGCGTCACCGTCCGCACACGCTCGACCTTCACCTTGTACAGACGCTCGACCGCGTCCTTGATCTCGTCCTTGCTCGCACGCGGATCGACGATGAAGGTGTAGGTGTTCGCCTCACTCATCGCCTGCGTGCTCTTCTCCGTCAGCAGCGGCTTGCGAATGATCGTCGTCTCGTGCATCACGACTCACCCCCGCTCTGCGCGCCCATGGGCGAGACCTTCGCCTGCTTGTCCGTCTGCGAACTCGGACCGTTCAGCCACGCCTCCAGCTCATCACGCTCGATCACCAGATAGCGGTGGTTCAGCATCTCGAAGCAGGTCATGTCGCTGACACGGATCAGTGTCGCACGCTCGCTGTTCCGGCCGCTGAGCCTCGCGTTGCGGCTCTTCTCCGGATCCGCACTCAGGGCCACCAGCGCCCGCCGATCCAGCCCAAGAGCACCCAGCATCGCCTCGAACGCGCGGGTCTTCGGCTCGCTGAACGCAAGCGAATCCATCACGCGAACCTCGCCGTCCAGCAACTTGCTGAGCAGCGCATTGCGGTTCGCCTTGCGCCGCATCTTCACCGGCATCGCCAGACGATAATCCTCACGCGTCTTCGTCTTCGCGTGCGCCCTGCCGCCGCCCTTGAAGATGTTCGCCTTGCGGTCGCCGTGCCGGGCACGCCCCGTGCCCTTCTGGCGATAGATCTTGCGACCGGACCCCTCGACCTGGCTGCGCGACTTCGTGCGCGCCGAACCCTGCCGACGGTTCGCGTGATACCGCACATATGCCTGCTTGATGAGCACGGGGTTGACCGTGCCCCCGAGGGCCTGCTCGTCGATCGACATGCTGCCGACCTCGTCGCCCTTCATGTTGTAGACGGGTACATCCATTTCGTATCCTCGCCCAGTGCCTCCGCGTCCCTTCGAACGCCCGCCTCGCCCGCCGGATCCTCTCGCCAGCCGTCGCTGGTCTCGCACCTCCGCGTGGTGCGCGGTCCGGCCGAGCCCCGACTCGGCCCCGCCGACACGATCATGATCGATCGCCCCGGCCCTTTCTGTCGTCGCCCGGCGGTTTCACGCGACCTGCCGGACCCCGCGGCGTGCCTCCTTCCGCACCCGCGAGCATGTCCCTTCCAGACGCCCCCTACGACGCCCTTGCCTTGCTCTTGTACAGCCGAACCGCCGGCCGCACCATCACCATCGACTTGTTCGCCCCGGGCACGGGTCCCTTCACCAGCAGCAGCCCTCGCTCGGGATCGACCTTCACGACATCCAGGCTCCGGACCGTCACACGGGCGTTGCCCATCTGCCCGGCCATCTTCTTGCCCTTCTTGATCCGACCACTCTTGCCGGCATTGTTCGCATGCCCGCCGATCGAACCCGGACTCCGGTGCTTGCGCTCGACACCATGGCTGGCCAGTTGCCCCTTGAAGTTGTGGCGCTTCATGGTGCCCTGATAGCCCTTGCCCTTGCTCGTGCCAATCACATCCACGAAACGAATCTCGCCGAGGTCCTCGACACCCAGACGCTGCCCGATCTCGAAGGACTCCAGCTCGCTCGCATCGACACGGAACTCGCGATGCCAGCGGAGCGGCTCGCTCCCGGCCTTCGCATCGTGCGCGATCATCGGTATCGTGCTGTTGCGGGGCTTCATCTCCCCGTAGCCGATCTGCACCGCCGCGTAGCCGTCACGCTCGGGCGTGCGAATCTGCGTCACCACGCAGGGACCGACCTGAATCACCGTCACGGGCACGATCGCATGGTCCTCGCCATACACGCGAGTCATCCCGAGTTTCGTGCCCAGCAGTGCAACGCCCATGGCTGCCAACCCCAAAAAAAGCAGGACCCTCAGAGCCCCGCAACACCAGTCCCTCAGGTCTTGATCCGAATGAAGACGCCGGCGGGAACGATGAGACGATTCAGCGCCTCGACCGTCCGCGCGTTGGGCTCGAGAATGTCGATGATCCGCTTGTGCGTGCGGATCTCGAACTGCTCGCGGCTCTTCTTGTCGATGAACGGGCCACGAAGCACCGTGTACCGCTCGATCCGAGTCGGGAGCGGGATCGGACCCGCGACCTTCGCGTTCGTCCGCTTCGCGTGATCGACGATCTCCTTCGCCGACGCATCGAGCGCGACATGGTCGTAGGCTTCCATCCGGATGCGAATCTTTCCGCCTGTCATGAAACCCCGTCCAACGACTCCGAGCCCAGCCCGTGTCACCTCGTTCGAGTCGGACGGCGAACGCCACCGTCCAAACACCTGCTCCACGGAGTCCCGCTTCCGCACTCCCGACCCGGGCGACGACGACCCGCACCGCCGCACAAAGCCTCGCAGGCGGCAATCCGGCCGTCGGCACACATCACAGGATCGGGTCTGCCTCCACTGCGGACCCTGCCGAGCCGCAAAGCGTATCCACCATGCCCCCGGAGTCAAACCGACTCCCCCATCCCTGACCCACAATAATCCACTCTCTTGCGATCCCCGACGCTTCCTCGGACGAATCATCCCGCTGCAGAAGGCTCGATCATGACACGCCGAGCCACCTCCCCGAATCGAGGTCACATCATGCAACGCCTCATCCTCGCACTCCTCCTCCTCGCAGCCCCAGCCATGCCCGCCCTCGCCCAGCGGGCGGTCGTCCTGGAGAAGGAGCCCCTCCACCTTCCGGACCTGGGCCTCCAGGTCTTCATCCCCGAGGGCGCCGTCGCGGAGCCCGCTCTCACAGAGCAGGCCACGCGTGTCACGATCCGGGTACCCGATCAGGAATGGGTCATCAACATTCAGGCTCCCCCGCCGACACCCGCAGAAGCCCGCGCGTCGCAGATCATCGACGAGATCTACCAGGAACTCCGCAAGCGATTCGGAGTAACACGCAACGCCATTGATCCTGATACAGAAAAACCCTATGAAGAGGTCGTTGAAACACGGGCACGACCCATCGAGCGAACCCCGAACCTCGTGATTGCTGGCCGGAACGCCGAACGCCTCTATGTCTCCGTCGCCGATGCCCCCAACGCCCGCAGGTGGCTCCTCGGCTATACCGTCGTCGAAACCACACCGACCGAGTATCTCATCTTCGAACTCCAGTCTCCTCTCGACGAAATCACCCGGGCCCGTGCCGCCTATGAGACCGTCGTCGCCTCGGTGACATTCGATGACACCCAGGCGAAGGTCACGGAGCGTGCCAAACGCATCGCCCGTGGCATCGAACTCATGGCACTGCTCGACCGCGAGACCTTCGAACGCATCCTTGCCGACAACGCCGAGCGATGGGAACGCCTCTATATCCCCGCGGGTACCGGTGCATCCAGCGACGACACAGAGATCGGCTACCGTCGAATCCGTGCCTTCAAGGGCGTTCGCGGCAACCTCGACCCCAGCAAGCCGCCGTCCGCATACGACGCCACCGAGCAGGAGCCCGGCTATCTCGTCGCGATGGATGTCCGCATCCTGCAACAGGATATTCCCGTAGACACCCGCGCCGTCTACTTCCTCTCACTCGATGGTCGAAGTGAAGCCTGGACCATCGTCATGACCCGACGCGACCCGACTGCCGGTGCCGTGACCTTCCGTGAGACCGGGGCACGCCATGAAACCAGCCTCAAGATCCTGACCGAGAGCACGGGCCAGCCACCCAGGGCCATTCGGCCACTCTTCACGACCGAGGGCTACCTCCCCCAGGTCCAGGCCCTCCTGCTCCCCCAGATCCTCGCGACACTCGCCATTCCCGGCGAGTATGCCTTCTACGCCTATCGCACGGTCGACCAGAAGGTCCGCCTGCGCGAAGACACCCTCGCCGAGGTCGGAGGCCGTCCGGGTGTCCTGACCCTGCAAACCCTCTTTCACGAGGACCAGCCCCCTCAGGTCACCCTCCTGCGGACCGACGGCACCGTGATCCGCACAGACCTGCCCGGCGGACGAGTCTGGGAGCCCATCACGCTCGAACGCCTCGTGTCGCTGTGGCGCGACAAGGGCCTGCCCATGAACTGATCGAGCCCTCATCGAGCCGCTCTCTGCCGTACAGTCCCGCCCTGTGCGCACACGACTGACCCTGGGACCGCTGCTGATCTTTGCGACCGTTGCTGTCTTTGCGGTCGATCAATGGCTTGCCGCGATCCCCGGGACAATCCTGACCGGAGTCGCCCTCGTGCTGGCGACGCTTGCGTCCCGCGAGATCGCCACGATCGGGCGCACAAAGGGGGTTCCTGTCTCGCCTATGGCTCTCGCGATGGCAGCGGCCTTGGGGGTCCTTGCCCTGCCCTGGCTTGCTCCAATCGCGGGCGACACCTCGGCGATCGTCGCGTATGCCGCAATCGTCGTCCTCGTCATCGGACTGGCACCGAACCTCGTCGCCCGCCGACCAGCTGGAGCGAGCGCAGCGGCTGGCCTGGCTCTCGTCTGCTTCGCCCACATCGGCCTCTCGCTGGGCTTTCTCATCGACCTGAGACAGGAGACTTCCGCCTGGTTCCTGCTCGGGATCATCGTCATGACCAAGGCATGCGATACCTTCGCCTATTTCACAGGGACCGCAATCGGCAGGCACAAACTCATTCCGTGGCTCAGCCCGGGCAAGACCTGGGAGGGCCTGGCCGGAGGAATCGCCGGTTCCTGCCTCGTCGCGGCCGCCCTCTGGTGGATCCTGCCTGAAACCGCCAGTCTGAACGCGTGGCTCATCCTGCCCACGGGCATCCTCATCGCCTGCACCGGACAGGCCGGCGATCTTCTGGTCAGCCTCTACAAGCGTGACGCAGGGCTGAAGGACTCCGGAGAAACACTCCCCGGCTTTGGGGGCATTCTGGACATACTCGACTCCCCCCTGCTGGTGGGGCCGATGGCCCATGTCTGGTTTACCGTCGTCCTTGGATCATGACCGCCCGCTGGGCTCCGCTGCGGAGGGGGGAGCCGGAGCGGGCACGCGCAGGAGCGTCTGGCAATGCTTGCAACGGACGACCTTCCCGCGCGTATGAGCCGGAACGCTCAGGATCCGCCTGCAGCGCAGGTTGGGACACTTCAGGCGGATCTGCTCACCCAGGCTCATGGAGAGACTATCGACCACGGGAGCATCCCTCCCCAGTGACGGAATCCCGAACGCACGCGAATCGATTCCGCCGGAATCCGTTCATACCATGCAGCCCGCACAAGCATTCCGTGTCGCGGGGCGATGCAGCGTTGCCCAGGCGTCCTCACTCAGGATTCTCGGACCCATGCCGGACACCTCTCCGCCCCTCACCACCGCCGTCGTCGGCCTCCAGTGGGGCGATGAGGGCAAGGGCAAGATCGTCGATCGATTCGCGTCGGAGCATGACGCCGTTGTCCGGTACAACGGCGGCGCCAACGCAGGGCACACCATTGTCGTCGATGGCGAGCGCTTCGCCCTGCACCTGATCCCCAGCGGCATCCTCAGCCCGGGAACAAAGGCCATCATCGCCAACGGCACGGTCATCGATCCGGACAAACTCATCGAGGAGATCCAGGCACTGGAGGCCCGCGGCATCGACACGGACGGGCTGGTGATCTCCGATCGGGCGCACATCGTGACCCCCTACCACAAGCTCGAAGACGCCCGGCGTGAGCGTCTCTTGGCGGACGACGAGGACCCCATGGGGGCGATCGGCACGACGCGCCGGGGGATCGGGCCCGCCTACGCCGACAAGGCCTACAGAGACACGGCCGTTCGCGTCTGCGACCTGCTGGACGAGGATGCACTGCGCCTGCAACTTGCCCGTGCCCATGCCTATGCCCCGTCCGAGGTCCGGAACGATCCCGACACGCCGCCACCGGAGGAGGTCGCCCGACACCTTGCAGAGGTCGGAAGATACCTCCGCCCGCGAATCACGGACACCTGCTATCTCATCGATGACCTGCTGCGCGCGCACAAACGCGTCCTGTTCGAGGGTGCCAATGCGACGCTGCTCGATATCGATCACGGGACCTATCCATTCGTGACATCCTCAAACGCCAGTGCCCTGGGCATCAGCGCCGGCGCGGGGATCAGTCCTCGCCGAATCGAGCGGATCGTGGGCGTTGCCAAGGCGTACTGCACGCGCGTCGGCAAGGGGCCATTTCCAACGGAGATCGAAGGCGAACTGGGTGACACGATCCGCACCGCCGGCAATGAGTTCGGTACGACCACGGGGCGTCCCCGGCGTATCGGCTGGCTCGACCTGGTCGCACTGCGCTATGCGTGCATGCTCAACGATGTGGATTCGATCTGTCTGACCATGCTGGATGTGCTGCGGGGGATCGACCCTATCCGGGTCTGCGTCGCCTACGACCTCGACGGACACCGCACAGACCGGTTCATCCCCGACGCACGCACGCTGATGCGGGTCCGCCCGGTCCTCGTGTCGCTCCCGGGGTTCCACGACGAGATCCGCGGCATCGAGACGCGCGAGGCCCTTCCGCCGAACGCCCGCCACTACCTTTCGTACATCGAGGAGCACGCGGGCGTGCCGATCGAACTCGTCAGCGTCGGCCCCGCACGAGAGCAGACCATCGTCGCATGAAGCATTCCGTCCCCAGCAGTGAGATTCGTGGAGTGGTGATCAGCGACGCCGGGCGCGATCGCCTTGCGCAGATGCGTCGCGTCAATCCCAACGCCGATCCCCTGAGCCTGCTGCCCGAGATCGATCCCGCGCGGATTCCCCGACACATCGCCATCATCATGGACGGCAACGGGCGCTGGGCACGCAGCAAAGGATTCCCCCGCATCTTCGGGCATCGCAACGGCGCAAGCGCGGTGCGTCGGACGGTCGAGACCTGCGGCAAGCTGGGCGTCGAAGCCCTCACGCTCTATTCCTTCAGCAGCGAGAACTGGAAACGCCCGAAGCACGAGATCGACGCCCTGATGGAACTGTGCGCTCTCTACTGCGACAACGAGCGTGAAGAACTCGTCCGCGAGAATATCCGCCTCATTGCCATCGGTCGCTGGCAGGACCTTCCCGCTGCCGACGCCATCGAACGCGCCGTGCAGGCCACGAGCCGCTGCACGGGCCCGACCCTGTGCCTGGCCCTGAACTATGGCTCTCGTGACGAGATCCTGCGTGCCGTCCGATCGATCGCCCGCGATGCCCGCGATGGCCGTCTCGACCCCGAAGCCATCGATGAGACCCTCTTCGCGTCCCGACTCGACACCGCGGGCCTGCCGGACCCCGATCTGCTGATCCGCACCGCGGGCGAGCGACGCCTGAGCAACTACCTCCTCTGGCAGCTCTCCTACGCGGAGATCCATGTCACGGATGTGCTCTGGCCGGACTTCGATCGCGACGCCCTGCTCGCGGCGGTTCGGGACTATGCATCGCGCGAGCGCCGGTTCGGCGGCCTGACGCCCGAATCCTGATCACTTCGCCTCGCTGCCGTCCTTCTCCAGCAGGACGAGCCATTCCAGATTGCCACGCCCGCCCTTGCCCCCACGGATCGGCGAACACACAGAATCCACGACCCGCACGCCCAACCCCGCAAGCCCCGCGATCGTCTGCTCGGCGATTCGGCGGGCCTCCTCGTCCGGGAGCACGCCCTGCGATCCCAGCGCCTCGAGCATCGCCCACTGCACCTCATAGTGGGGCTTGACGAGGCTCACGATGCGTCCATTCTCCCCCAGCCATCGCAGCGCCGCCGGTATCGCCCGCTCCTGTCGCGTCCAGCCCAGATCGAGGACCACGAGATCCACGACCTCGGGCGGCTCCATGTGCAGCGCGTTGGTGCGCTCGTGGACGACCACGCGCGGATCCTGTCGCAGGCGCCATGCCAGTTGGCCATAGGCCGTGTCCACGCTGTGCACGCGCAGAGCCCCACGCTGAAGCAGACAGTCGGTGAAACCTCCCGTCGAACATCCCAGATCCGCACAGACCAGGCCCTCGACCTCCAGCCCGAAGGTGTCCAGCGCGTGGGCGAGCTTGACCCCGCCTCGCGATACGAAATCCTGCCCCTCCGCGCTGGTACCCAATCCTGTCGCCTTCCTCGCCTCGACCTATCCCGCCGCCATCGGCACGCCCACGATCGCGATGCCGAGGCGGTCCGCCTCACGGATCATCTCGTCCTTGTCGATCATGATGACATCGTCGGCGGCGATGGCCAGGCACCCCCCGCCGTGCTCGTGCATCTTGCGGATCGTCTGGATGCCGACCGTCGGCACATCGCTCCTGCGATCATGCCCGACGCGCGATCCCTTGCAGAGCGTCCATCCGCGTGCCCGGCACAGCCCGCCCGTGCGTTCGATCATGGCGTCGGTCCCCTCGACGGCCTCGACGCTGATCGTGTCGCGGTCGCGCACCGCCACCGCCTGCCCGATGTCCAGTCGCAACAGTTCGCACAGCAACGGCCAGACGAACTCGATGTCCGCCTGCTGCTGCGCCGTCGGCTTCGTCTTCGTCATCACGCCCGCATGCGCGAGCTGATCGCGGATCGGTACCGTCGAGTCCATCAGGCTCACCCCCGCTCGTTCGAGCGTCTCGGCGATCATCCCCAGCACGGCGTATGAGCGCCGGTCGTGGCGCAGACGGATGGCACCCCGGATCGTCGTCAGGTCCGGAATATTGCGAACCACCCGCATCGGATCGTGCATGATCCGGGCCTTGTCCACCTTCCCCACCATGATCGCATGCCGAACCCGTCGACGCTTGAGCACGCGGGCCCACTGCCCGAGGCGGAACAGGCCCACCTCCCGAAACGATGCACACAGGTCCGGGAGCGACGGATCGTACTGGCGGCTCAGCCCCACGCCGTGCACCTCGTATCCCATCCGACGCAGACCCCTGGCCACCAGGATGGGCAATCGCCCTCCGCCGGCGATGAGCCCGACGGGTCCCGGTGGCTCCGGCGGATCCGGCAGGATGCTCAGCGTGTTCAGCACGCGCCCATTCTACTGCCCGCCCCCTGCAGACCCCCGCGCCCGCGATCCGATACACACACCCATGCCCGGGGAACAGTTCCGCCCGCAGCCCCTTGCCCGACCGGCCATGGCACGCCCTTCCATCGGCGTCTACTTCCGGTGCGCCAACGCCTATGTGCGCGTCTTCCGGAGCGCCGACGCCAGCCACTACCTCGCTCGCTGCCCGAACTGCGGACGCACCATCCGCTTCCGCGTCGGCCCCAATGGCACGAACCAGCGCTTCTTCGAGGTCACCTGCTGACCCCGCCTCACGCGTCGGCCGGGCACGCATGCGACCGTCCGCGAAGGAAGCCGATGATGCGCGTGCTCAGCGATCGCGCAATCCCCACGCCGAGAACGATCGCGAGCATCCCCCCGGCGACCTGATCCCATACCGCCGCGTGCTCATGGGCCTCCATGATCTCGCCGACCTTCCCCAGCCCGTTGGGCAGCAGCATGTCGAGAATCGTCCCCGCGGCGAGGCTCGTGACCGCAATGACGCCCAGATAGATGCCCAGTGCCCGCGTTCCGAGATCCTTGAGCACCCACGCCATGGTCGCCGGATTCGTCGCCGGTCCCGCAAGCAGGAAGATCAGGGCCGCCCCCGGACTCAGGCCCGCCGCGATCAACGCTGCGGCAAGGGGTGTGCTCGCCGTTGCGCAGATATACAGGGGCACCCCCACGCCCAGCATCAGGAGGCGGCTTGCCCACGCCCCCAGTTCACCGCCCGCCAGGTGTTCCTGGATCCATCCCGGCGGGATCAGCACCATGATGAGCGCACTGAGCCCCAGCCCGATCCCCATCCAGACCCCGAGATCCGCCGGGAGCGTCACGAACGAATACCGGAGTGCCCGCACGATCCACGGCTCCCGCCGCACCGCCTTGCCTTGACAGCACGACGACGCGGGGGCCTCGTCATCCGCACCCGAGCAGCACGAGGACTCCGACGGCTCGTCCTTCGAGCAGCACGATGAGGCTCCCGTCGATGCGGAGCAGCAACCCCCCGACGCTGCATCGGGCGCTTCCTCGATCGTCCTGTCCTCGCCCCGATCATCGCAGAATCGATCGATCAGCAGCCCGGCACTGATGGCACTGATGAGCGCCACGAACGGGCGCACGATCGCCATGATCGGCCCCAGCAACGCCCAGGTCAGCCCGATCGCGGGCAGGTCCACCTCCGGGCTCGAGATGGCGATCGAGGTGCTCGCGCCCTTGCTCGCCCCGCGAGCCCGCACCCCGGCGGCAAACGGAATGACCGAGCACGAGCACAGCGGAATGGGTGCCCCCAGCAACGCCCCCCTGAATACACCCCAGCGCCCGCTCAGTTGACGCTCGATCCACGCACGGGGCACGAGGGCATGCAACAGCCCGGCAACGACGAACCCCGCCAGCAGCCACACCCCCGCCTCGACCAGAATGTCCCACAACGCGATCGCCCAGCGCACGGCAATGTCCATGCGGGATCCTACGGCTCCATCGCCGCCAGAATCGCCTCGCACGCCCCGCGCGGATCCTCGCTGGAGCACACGGCGCTACTGACGGCAACCCCCCGGCAACCGGCGCCGGCCAGTTCTCGCACATTCCCCGGGTGGATCCCGCTGATGGCAAGATGGGGCAGGCTCGCACTGGCAGGATCCTGCACGACCTCACGGACCAGTTCCACGCCGCGCACGAATCCCCGGGCCTTGGTCGTGCTGGGAAAGATCGGCCCCAGGCCCAGGTAGTCCGTTCCCGCACGCGCCGCCTCCCGAGCCTGCTCCAGACTGCTGCACGAGACCCCAACGAGCAGCGCATCGCCGGCGATGGCACGCACATCGCGCACGCTCAGGTCCTGCTGCCCTACATGCACGCCGTCGCAGCGGGCTGCCAGGGCGATATCGGGGCGGTCGTTGACGATCACGCTGACGCCATGCGGGCGCGCAAGGGCGACCATCGCGCAAGCCCGCTCCAGCAACGCGCAGTCGTCCAGACTCTTCTCACGCAACTGCAGGCACTCGGCCCCGCCCTCGATCGCCGCCCGCGCCACCGCCTCCCACGGATGATGCGTGCACAGGGCCTCGCTGATGAGGACGCACAGACGCCACTGGCGGGCACGACCACCGAGCAGGGCCAGGGCGACACGCTGCGAGAGTTCGTAGGTCCGATAGCGGATGGCTTCGGCACGCGTCGCAGCCTCCGGCGAGTGCAGTTTGGCCAACTCCTCGATCGTGCGCAGGGCCTGCGATGCGCGCGCGCCGGCTGCCTCTGCGATCGAGCACAGATCGTCCCGGGCCTGCTCGCCCAGCGTGCTGGAACGCGTCCCGATGTCTCCCGGCGTGTCGCGCCACGACAGACGCTGCGCGTCGCGGGGAACCAGATCGCTGCGGATCTCGGCGATCGCATGGCGGGCCGTCTTCAGTTCCCGCTGGGCATGGGCGTCATCGAGGCCGAAGCGTGCGAGATCCTCCAGCGTCCGGAGGGCCTCCTGAGCACGGTTGCAGCAGGCGTCGAGCATCCTGATCGCATCGCCCCGCATCATGGCGCTCTCCACGAGGGACCTCGGGACCCGCCGCACGCACGGCGATTCGGTCCCTGCACTGGCTTTTTCCCCGGATCCTCGGCACAATAGCATCGTGAGCGAGCCCTATGCCCTGGAACCCGAGCCGACGCCACCCAGCCTGTGGGGCAGGACGGTGGTGTGCGAGAGCCTGGACGACTCGATCGGAGCCCTCGCCGCCGACCTGCTGCATCAGGCCATGGCGTGTGTCAACGCGTTCGGGTCGTTTCATCTGGGCGTTTCGGGCGATCCGATGCTCGAGCCCGTCTATCGACGCCTGATGTACGATCCCCCGCTGCGTTCGTTGCCCTGGGCCAAGACCCACCTCTGGCTCGTCGACGAGGTGGCCGGAGAAGAGCCGACGCGGTTTGGGGTCGTGGATGAGCTGCTGGCAATGCACTCGGGCGTGCCGCGATCGCAGGTCCACCGGATCCGCCCGGATGTCACGGACCCGGCGGGCTCATACCAGCGCGAGTTGCAGGATGTGCTGGAGTGGCGTGAACGCGGGCACGATCGCCTGGACATGATCGTCCTGGCGCTTGCCGACGCGGAGCCGAATCTGGCTCTGACGGGCCTGCGATCCGACGCTCAGCCCTTGGTGGCCCAGGACGCCGGGCGGATTGCGATGACGCCGCGACTCGTCAATGCCTCACGGTTGATCGGGATCTTCGCCCCGGGGGTTGATTGCCGCACCCGCCTGCTGGATCTCCAGAAGGATGCGGCATCGCCGTGGCGCAGCATCCGTCCGACGGGCGGCTCACTGCACTGGTATCTGGACCGCGAGGCGTGTGTCCTCGCCCAAGACGCATAGATGGCGATTCTGAGCGTCGAACCCAACGAGCGGATCACCTTCCGCGTCGCCCACGAGGACGAGCATCTGCTCGTCGTGGAAAAGCGTGCCGGGCTGGTGACGCATCCGGGGATCGGGCACGAACGCGATACGCTGCTGAATGGGTTGTTTGCCCGATTCGGCCCGCGTCTGCAGAACCTCGGGCAGCGCCGAGACTTCGGCCTCGTCCAGCGACTGGATCGTGAGACGAGCGGGCTGCTGCTGGTGGCCCTCAGCCTCGCCGCCCATGAGCGTCTGTACGAGATGATCCGGGCGCGTGAGATCGAGAAGTTCTACTGGGCCATCGTGGCTCGCCCCCCGCGTGATCGACAGGGGGTCGTGCGGCTCTCGCTGCGTGAGGTCGTCCGCCCGATCAACCGCTACAAGAAC
The DNA here is from genome assembly GCA_015492715.1 of Phycisphaerales bacterium. GTDB lineage: Bacteria > Planctomycetota > Phycisphaerae > Phycisphaerales > UBA1924 > S146-42. Next base: position 21,980 of record WGEO01000154.1, read on the forward strand.
GAGCGGATCGCGCAGATCGCACGCGACGGCAAGCCCGCCCTGACCGCGTATCGGACGCTGGAGACCAGCCCGCATGGTGCCCTGCTCGAGGCCAGGCCCGTCACCGGAAGACTGCACCAGATCCGCGTGCATCTGGACGCGATCGGGTGTCCCATCCTGGGGGATCCGCAGTACGGGCCAAAGCACGCACGGGCGATGGCCCCACGCCTGTGCCTGCATGCGCATCGCCTGCGTCTGGTGCATCCGGTGACGGGGGATGTGCTCGACATCCGCTCGTCGATGCCGCGCGATCTGCGCCGGGTGCTGCGCGAACTGCGCCTGTCTCTGCCTGCGCCCTCAGCACAGCACGGCGAGAAGGTCGCGGGCGATGGCGTCGGCGAAGAGGAATCCTGACGGCGTGGGGACCACCCGATCGCCCGCCCGCTGGAGGCAGCCCTGATCGATCCACTTCTCACGGACCCGGGCCAGGTGCGCGGACAGATCCGGCGCGATGGTACGGGCGGCGTCCTCGACCTCGCACCAGGGCACGCCCTCGCGCAGGCGAAGGCCGGTCATGAGGCGTTCGCCCAGGGCCCGCGCGGAATCCGGCTCTTCCACATCGATCGCGGGTGGAAGCCCATCCCCGGAAGCGAGGTATCGCCCCAGGTGCGGGATGTCCTTCCATCGCCAGCCCGCCACATGCCCGCTGGCCGACGGCCCGGCACAGAGCCACGGTTCCTGACGCCAATAGACGAGATTGTGCGCACATTCGTGTCCCTGTCGGGCGAAGTTGCTCACCTCATAGCGGTCGAGTCCGCGTTCGGCGAGGCGCTCGATGACCCGCTCGTACATCGCGACCTCGAGGCTCTCCTCGACGGGCGAGACCTGCCCCATCCGCACGCGCCGCGTCAGCGGCGTGTTGGGCTCGTAGGTCAGCGCATAGCAGGACATGTGCGACGGTTCGAGGGCGAGGGCCTCGTCCAGATCGGACTCGAGTTCCTCCAGGGTCTGGGTGCAGATGGCGAAGATCAGGTCGAGGCTGATCCGCTCGATCCCCGCCCGGCGGGCCCGCTCGACGGCGATCGCCACTGAAGACGGCTGGTGCCAGCGTTCGAGCACCTTGAGCAGACGGGGCTGGAAGGACTGGGCGCCGATGCTGATCCGGTTGACGCCCGCGTCCGCGAGCAGCACCAGGAGGTCGGGCTCGGCGGTCTCGGGATTGCACTCGACGGTCCACTCGCCTCGCCCCCGGCGGATCGGGGACAGGTCGAAGAACCCGTCGATCGCACGGATGAGGCGATCCCAACAGGCGGGGACGAGCAGGGTGGGCGTGCCTCCGCCGACGAAGACCGTCTCGAGCGGACCCGCGAATGGGGCGAGCTCGGCGAGTTCGGCGATGAGGCGATCGGTGAACGCGTTCTGGCGATCGCGTGAGTCGACGATGCTGTAGAAGTCGCAGTAGTGGCACTTGTGGAAGCAGAAGGGGATGTGGATGTAGAGTGATCGGACGCTCCTACTCGGGGAAACCCCGTGGAGGGGATGTCTGTGGGGCACGAATGCGTGGTCCGGCGATTGCCCTGTGATCGGAATGGCGATATTGTCAGGCATGAGGGCGGGGCGCCCCGCCCGAAGCGTGGAGCCGGCGGGACCGGCAGAGAGGATAGCGCGGGCGTGCAGGCCAGCCTGATCGTGGTCAAGAGCGACGGGAGCACGGCGACGGTGCCGCTGACCAAGGCGCGTGTCGTCGTGGGTCGGGATGTGAGTTGCCAGATCCGGGTGCCCAAGCCCGAGGTCTCCCGCGAGCACTGCGAGTTTCTCGTGGCAGGCGATCGCGTCGCCCTTCGCGATCTTGGGTCTTCCAACGGTTCGTTCGTCAACGGCGAGCGGGTGAGCGAGGCGAGCCTCTCGGCGGGGGATGTGGTGGCGATCGGCCCCTGCTCGTTCGTGATCAGCGTCGACGGGTCCCCGAGCGAGGAGGAGGCTCCTCAACTGGTGGCGAGGCTGGCCCAGAAGGCACGGGCCGGCGGCGCCGACGAGAGCGACAGTTTCGCGGGGCTCGGACCTATCGTGGATGACCCGGACTCCAGCAGTCTGATGGATTTCGACATTGACCTTGATGACGACGATGACGATCAGCCCGCCCTGTGATTCTGTGCAGCAGGGCGAGGACGAGGTAAGGCAGATGGATGCACCCGCGCCGCACGGCCCGGGTGCTGTTCATTTTGGCGTATGGCGATCCGTGGATCGGGGTCGCATGCGTGGAAGGAGCGGTGCATGAGCGTAACGGACAAGCTTCTCCGCCTGTTTCGGGTCGATCGCCAGATCGGTGGGCTCGAGGGACGCCTGAAGAGTGCCGAGCGGTTTCTGGCAGCCCAGAAGAAGGCGTTGGCGGACCTCGTGGCCCGCCATGAGTCGCTGAGCGCCCAGATGCGTCAACTCAGTGCGAGTTGTGCCAATCTGGAGGGCGAGGCGTCGGCCATCGGCGAGCGGATCGAGCAGCTGCGAGAGCGGATGAACACGGCCAGCACGAACAAGGAGTATCAGGCCACGCTGGTCGAGGTGGGCAAGCTGACGGCGGACAAGGGGCGTCTGGACGAGCAGGCCCTGGAGTTGATGGAGAAGATCGAGGAACTCAAGGGCGAGTTGGAGACGCTGGAGGGTGAGATCGGCGAACGCAAGAAGATGGTCGAGGTCGCGACCCAGCAGCGCGACGAGCGGGCCGAGGAGATCCGCGAGAAGGTCGAGCAGCTGCGTGCCCAGCGTGAGGAGATCGCCGGCGAAGTGGACGCCTCGGCGATGCGGGTCTACGAGGCCCGTCGTGAGCGATTCGACGACGACGACGAGATCATGGCGGCGCTGGTGGCGCAGAACCTCCGTCGGCACGAGTTCACTTGCGGGTCGTGCATGATGGCCGTCCCCGTGGACATCGTGACCAGCCTGGCCTCGGGGCGTCTGTGCACCTGCACCTCGTGCGGGGTGATCCTGTACCTCGAGGAGGAGACCGCCGAGAAACTCGTCGCAGGCAAGAAGTGATCGCGTCGTGATGACGGGGGTGCGACGGGCGCGAGGTGGGCGCGCGAGCATGTGGATCGTTCCGGCGCTGGTCTTCCTCAGCGTCACACTCCCGCACTTGGAGCAGGGTGCGTATCGCAAGGACACCGGGCGGTATGCGGCAGTCGCCCTGGACGCCTTCGAGCATGGGGCGTGGTGGACACTGGAACTCGGCCCCGGACGCCCGTACTTCAACAAGCCGCCGCTCGTGTTCTGGATCCACGGCCTGGTGCTGGATCTGCTCGGACCGGGTGTTATCGCGGCCCGCCTGCCGAGCGTGCTCTGCGGGCTGGCGATCGTGCTGCTGACGGTTGCTGTCGTTCGAACGATGGGGGTCGGTCGAGCCGCACTCGCCAGCGGCGTGGTGCTGGCTCTGACCTACGAGTTCTTCCGTCGGACGCGTGAGATCAGCCTCGATCTGTGGCAACTGGCGTTCCTGATGCTCGCGATGCTGCTGCTCGTCCAGGGCGTGCGGAGGGATCGCGGCCTGCTCATAGCACTCAGCGGCGTAGGGGTCGGGCTGGCGCTCATGTGCAAGCCGTTCGTGGCCCTCATCTTTTTCCCTGTCGCGCTCGCATGGCTCCTGATCATGCGTCGCTGGCGGCTGGCGGCATGGCTCGGGGCTGCGCTTGGCATCGCGGTGCTGATCGCGGCCCCGTGGCATGTGTCGATGGGGCTGCTGCATGGCGATGCGTTCTGGGATCAGTATCTCGGGCGACAGGTGCTGGAACGAGCCATGGGGAAGATCAATACGCAGGGGCCGCTGTATTACCCGTTCCTGATCGGCACGACATACTGGCCGTGGATGATCCCCTGTTTCATGGGCTTCGTCGTGCTCGTGCGTTGCCCCCGCTCCACGATCGTCATGGGCATCGAGAAACGGTTGCTGGTGCTCCTGACGATCTGGCTGGGCGTGTGGGCGATCGTGCTGATGAGTTTTCCTGACAAGCGCCCTCGCTATTCCGTGCCGATCTACCCGGCACTCAGCGTCTTCGCGGGGGCTTTCCTCGTCTGTGCGCTGCCGATCCCTTGGCGAGACAGAGCGCGACGATTCACCATGACGATCTGGATCCCGATGCTGGTCCTGGGCTTCCTGCTTGCCCTGCTGCCGGTCCGGGTGCAACGCGGACCCGATCCGGAGTGGACGAGCCTGTTCGCGTGGCTCGAAGAACAGGGCATCCGAACCCTTTACAGTTCCGGCATCAGCACGAACGAGCAGGGCTGGTATCGACTGGAGACGGGCGTCTGGCCCGTTTCCCTCGCAGACGAGATGCGCGAGCCGGTAGCGGCACCGCCCGGGGCGCTGGTGCTCGTGCGCGACGATGCTCCGGAGCCCCCGGTTGGCGAGGTGCTCTTTGCCTCCAGCGGCGGGCGCCTGCGGGTGGTGCGTGTGACGGATGATTAGAACAGTGCCGGGGGCTGCTCGGGCGTGGGCGGGGATGCCCCCAGATGCTCACAGGCCTGTGCCGTAAGCGAGCGACCCCGACGCGTACGGGCGAGGAATCCGATCTGCAGGAGATACGGCTCGACGAGGTCCTCGAGGGTACCCGCGTCCTCGTTCATGGTCGCTGCGATCGTTTCCAGCCCCACCGGACCGCCCCTGTAGGTCGTCAGGATGGTCCGCAGGTACTTGCGATCGAGTTCGTCCAGCCCCAGTTCGTCGACGCCTTCGAGGCGGAGCGAGTCGTCGACAATCTCGGGTGTCAGGCGTCCATCATGGCGGACCTGGGCGTAGTCTCGCACACGCCGGAGCAGCCGGTTTGCGATGCGCGGCGTGCCCCTGCTTCGTCGTGCGATCGCCTCCAGGGCTTCGCTGTCTGCCCCCTCGATGGCGAGCAGGCGGCAGGACCGTTCGAGGATCTCGAGCAGTTCCTCGGGCTCGTAGAACCGGAGGTGATGCGTCAGCCCGAACCGTGAGCGGAGCGGCGCACTGAGCAGGCCGGCCCGGGTCGTGGCGCCGATCAGCGTGAACGGCTTGCAGTCGAGCTGGATGGTGCGGGCGTGCATCCCGCTGTCGATGCGGACATCGATCCGGAAGTCCTCCATCGCCGGATAGACGAACTCCTCGACGGCGACGGGGAGGCGGTGGATCTCGTCGATGAAGAGGACATCGCCCGCCTCGAGGCGTGTGAGGACGCTGACGAGGTCCGTGCCCTTGGTCAGGGCCGGCCCGCTGGTCGCATGGACACGGGCGCCCATCTCGTGGGCGATGACATGGGCGAGGGTGGTCTTGCCCAGCCCCGGGGGGCCATGCAGGAGGATGTGATCGATCGCTTCGCCACGAGCCCGTCCGGCGTCGATCGCGATGCCCAGACGCTCGATGAGCTCGCTCTGCCCGACATACTCGTCGATCGAGGCGGGACGGAGGGACCAGTTTGCCTGCTCGTCGAGCGGTCCTGCGGCGTCGGCGGCGATGATGCGCTGCGTGGTCATGGCCCTCAGTGTATCGGCAGGTCCGGCGAGATGGGGCGAATCGTTCGGGTCATGTCCGGATGATGGGGGCGCCGATACCATGGGGCATGGCGATCACCTTCGAGAAGTGCGTGCTGGGCAACGGGCTGACGGTCATCGCAGAGGTGGATCCGGAGGCTCAGACGAGTGCCTGCGGGTTCTTCGTCCGAACGGGCGCACGCGACGAGCCGCATGCTCTGATGGGTGTCAGCCACTTCCTCGAGCACATGATGTTCAAGGGCACGGCGGACCTCAGCGCCGAGGACATCAACCGGGGCTTCGACGAGATCGGGGCAAGGAACAACGCGTATACGAGTCACGAGATGACCGTCTTCTTTGCGCAGGTGCTCGGCGAGCACCTGGGACGGGCGGTCGATCTGCTCGGGCGGATGATGCGTCCGGCCCTGCGCCAGGAGGATTTCGATACAGAGAAGCAGGTGATCCTGGAAGAGATCGCCATGTACGAGGACAACCCCTTCTGGGTGCTCTACGAGCAAGTGTGCGAGCGGCATTATCGCGATGACCCGCTGGGCCATCGTGTGCTGGGGACACCCGAGACGATCCGCGCACTGACCCGGGATCAGATGCTCACCTACTTCCGGGATCGCTACTCGGCGGACAATACCGTGGTTGCGCTCGCCGGGCGTCTCGACTTCGACGCGACGGTCGCGCAGATCGAGGACCTCTGCGGATGGTGGGAGGCGACCTGCCCGCGGCGGGAACGGAGCGTGCCCGAGATCGTCGGCGGACACTTCGAGCAGCGCAGCGAGCGCGTGCACCGGGGCTATGCCCTCGCCTTGGCCCCGGCTCCGAGCGTGCAGGACGACCGACGGTACGCGGCGAGCCTGCTGGCGCAGATCCTCGGAGCGCCGGAGAACAGCCGCCTGCACTGGGCACTGCTGGAGCCGGGGATCGCTGAGGAGGCGCAGGCGTCGTTCGACCCGCACGATGGGATCGGGCAATCGTTCGTCTATGCCTCGGGCGACCCGGATCGCCTCGAGGAGATCTGGTCGATCATCGAACGCGAGATCGCGTCCCTGGTAGACACGATCGAGAACGAGGAGTTGGAGCGGTTCAAGGCGCGTGCCCAGACGCAGATCACGATCGCGGGCGAACGCCCCGGCGACCGGATGCAGCGTCTCGGGCGCGTATGGACGGCTCTGGGCGAGTATCGGACCCTGGACGAGGAACTCGACCGCCTCCGACAGGTAACGGTCGCCGATGTACGGGCGGTCTTCGAGGCGTTCCCCTTTGTCCCTCGGACGGTCGGGATGCTGGCACCGGCCCCGTCCTCGAGTGCGGCATCGACCGGTTGAGGACAGGGCCTTCAGCGAAGTTCAGGCCGCCTTCGGGCGGAAGAGGCGTGTGGTGTTGCCGCCGGCCTTCTGGGCCGCCTGGGCTGCGCGGATCGCACCGGCGAGCATCTGCTCGCCCGAGGCAAAGGGTGTCTGCTCGCCGGCTCGAATGGCGGCCAGACCGATGCTGGCACCGAGCGGCGCTGCCCCCTCGGTGATCGAGGCCGCGGATTCCTCGAAGGCGGAGCGGAAAGTATCGGCATAAGAACGCACGACCGATGCATCGGTGCTGGCGACGACCACGCCGAAGACATCGTCGGCCAGACGCCCGAGCACACCCGCGAGCGGATCGAACTGTTCCCGGAGCAGACGCGTGGCCTCCATGGCGATCTCGCCATCGCTGCCTTCGCCGACGGCCCGGACGGCCTGGGTGAACCCGTCCAGCGAGATGATCACGACGACCAGCGCCTCGGACTTGGCCTTGGCGAAGGCGAACGCGCTGCGAATCACGGACTTGAACCCGTCGGCGTTGAATACGCCGGTCAGTTCATCGAGTTGACTCCGATCGATCGTGAGGGTGTCGCCGTCACGAATCGCCGCCGCGGTCGGGTCCTCATGCTCGATCGCATCCAGGCGTTCACTGGCGCGGTGGATGATCTCGTCGGCGTTCGAACTCGGTCCGGTGCTGATCTCGAAGAGCGAAGCGAGCTCGCCCGCGGCCTCGGAGGTCCGGCGAATGATCTCATCGACCGCGTCGGTCCGCAGCCCGAACCACCTCTCGGATCGCTTGTAGGCGTCCTTCATCGGCTCGGCCGCGTTCTCCGCGGTCAGCACATCGTGGATGAGATTACCGATCGCCACGGCGCGGACGATCTCTGTCGTCGAGGGAGGAGCCGCTGTCGGTCGTTCGTGAAACTTGACGGGCGTCACCAACTGCTCCGGGAGTTTCCATCGCTCGCAGAGCATGGCACCGATGTCCGTGTGCTGGGTTTCGAAGTGCTCGAGTTCGAGCGAGGCGAGGCGTCGATGATCGCCCTCTGTCTGCGTGAGGATGGCCAGATACTTGTCGCCCAACACCCGATGGAGAGCCAGCATCCCGACATCCTGCAGCAGCCCACCCAGGAACGCCTCCTCGGCCTGATCCTTCTTGCCGACGGACTCGAGGAGTACCCGGGCGGCGATCCCGGTATACAGGCCCCGTCGCCAGTAGGCGTCGTAGTCGAACTTCGGGTCTTCGTTCTCCTTGATCGCGGTCACGAGCGAAAAACTCAGCGCGAGCGTCTTGACGGGCTTGAGGCCCATCAGCACGACCGCCCGCTTGATCGTGGAGACCGGCTCGCGAAGCCCGTAGAAACTCGAGTTGATCGTCCGCAGGATCTTTGCGGCAAGGCCCTGGTCGTTCGTGATGGTCCGGGCGAGCTCGTCCATCGAGACCTGTTCGTCGCTGGTGAGCTCGATAACCTGCGCGGCGATCGCCGGGAGCGAGGGCAGCTCCTTGCACTCCAGCACCTGCTCGATGAGCTCGCAGTTCATCCCGATCGTCCCGAGGGTCGGAGCCGGCACTCCGCCCCTCCGACTATCGACGGGAATCCCAGTACCCTTGACGCCTTCAGGAACCGCCGACAAAACTAGGGAAAGCCTCCTAGGTCGATCGTACAGCCCATGCGTAATAACCCTCCCATGACCGGAGATCGAATCCCAGGATGCTCCGGATCGCTTCATGAAGCAGTCCGCTCGCGCGTCCAAGGATCTCCCTCGCCGGCGGGAGGGGTTCGCCCCGGTTCAGGATCCGCAGCGCATCGAGGGTCGATCGTCGAACGCCGAATGCGATCTCATGGTCCGGCGGTGCGGTCGTGAAGCCTCCTTTGGCGGGGAGGAATGAGACGACCTGCGACGGTCTCAGCGGGGTGTGTGTCATGACATCCTCGTCAAGTTCCAGTCGATGTCCCATGGCACAGAGCACAACCCACTGCGTGCGAAGGACCTCCGTCATCGGGTCCGCCGGAGCATCGATGGCGTCGAGCATGTCCACGAGACGGTGGTAGATCTCCGGGTGCGGATCCTGTTCTCGCATGACGGCTCCGCACAACTCGGCGACATACATGGCCGCAAGCCAGCGTGGATACGAGGTCCGAAGCGCGGGCCAGGTCTTCCGGGGAGTCCAACTCGTCAGTGTGGCGAGGCGGGATTCCGGACGGGGAATCCAGAGCACCTCGCCTGCACTGAGCATCTCGAAGCCTCCGGCGAAACTTCCCTGCGGGCGACGGGCGCCCTTTGCCAAACCTCGTACGAGCCCGTGCTCACGCGTCAGAAGCGTGACGATCTGGCTCGTCTCGGACCAGTCGGACTCCCGGAGGCAGATGGCATGGTCTCGCAGGCGTGGCACCGATTCAAGAGCGTATCCTGTGCCCTCCCGGGGCGATGCCCGGCAGGAGTCTGCCATGCCATTTGCGTTTCTGGATCGTGTGATCGAGAGTGACGAGGACCGGCTCGTCGCTGTACGATCCCTGACAGCCGGCGAGGACTATCTGCGGGACCACTTCGAGGGGTTTCCCGTCATGCCGGGCGTGCTCATGGTCGAGACGATGGCCCAGGCCTGTCGCGAGTTGCTGGCCCGTCGCGGGCATGAAGGATGGGTTCTGGGTGAGGCACGCGGTGTGCGATTCAACAGCCTCGTCCGCCCGGGGCAGACCCTGCGTGTCGAGGTCCGCCTGCGGACGATGGACAGCGATCGGGCCGAGTTCCAGGGATCCGGGGAGGTGCTCGACCCGGGCACCGTGCAGGGGGCATCCGCGGTCACGGGGCGTCTCGTGCTTCGGCCCGTCCGTCTCGACAACGCCCCGTCGGCGGAGGCCCGCTAAGATCCGCCCTTGCCCGAGAGAGCCGAGCAGCACGAAGAGGTGTCCATGGAACGCGATGAGATCTTCCAGAAGGTCCGTGATGTGCTGGTGGAATCCCTGGCGCTGGATGAGGACGAAGTCCGCCCGGATGCGAAACTGACGACGGATCTGGGTGCGGAATCGATCGATTTTCTGGACATCAAGTTCCAGTTGGAGCAGGTGTTCGGATTCAAGATCGAGGACGGGGAGTTGTTCCCCGACAATGTGGCGCAGGACACCGAGTATGTGAGCGAGGGGCGCCTGACGGAGAAGGGGCTGGCGGCGCTGCGTGAGCGTCTGCCGCACGCCGACTTCTCGGATCTCGAATCCGATCCCAAGGTCACGAAGGTTCCGGAGATCTTCACCGTGGACGCCATCGTGAAGTTCTGCGAGAACAAACTCGCCGCGCAGAGTGGGTAATGCGCTGGCTCTGGATCGACCGGATCGTGGATCTGGCAGCGGGTGAGCGTCTGCGTGCGATCAAGCATGTCTCGCTCGCCGAGGAGCATCTGTTCGTGACGCCCGCGGGCGTGCCGGTGATGCCGGCCTCGCTGATCATCGAGGGCATGGCCCAGACGGCGGGCCTGCTCGTCGGCCATGCCGGCGGGTTTCGCGAGAAGGTGCTGCTGGCCAAGATTCAGCGGGCCACGCTCGACCGGGAGGCCACGCCCGGCTGCACGCTCATGTACGAGGCGACGCTGACTCGCATGGATCCGCAGGGGGCCTCGTGCAACGGAACCGTCCATCTGCGGGCCGATGACGAGTTCGTCCCGATCGGGACCGTGGACCTGCTGTTCACGCATCTGGACCACGCACGCAGCGACGAGGTGTTCGGCAACACGAACTTCGTCTTTGGCGAGTCCTTCCGGACACTGCTGCGTCTGAGCGGGATCGAGCCGCCAGAGGCGACGGCCTGAAGGGTTCCAGCCGCCGACGGTCCATGACTTGGCCATGCGCCGGCGGTCTATCCGTTTCCCGCGAGCGTGGCGGCGTGGACCCGATGGTGGCTCGCGCCCTGCGGCGTGAGATCACTGCGAACCAGAACGATCTCACGCACCGCAAACGCGGGCACACACACCGGCCTGTCGAGGCGAGGATGGCTCCCCCGTCCCCGATATCGGCAGAGGGTCAGGTGCGGGCGGAATCGGTCGGCAGGATCGCGACGGGGACGGGAGGCCAGGCGGAGGGCGAGGCGTCGGCGGATCTCCAGCAGTGGCGGCGGGGCGTCGGTCTCACAGGCGATCAGACGGACAGGCCCCCGCTGTGGCAGCGTCACGAGGCGATGGGGTGCCAGTGAAAAAGCCCCCAGCCCCGCACATGCGCGATCGACACTCTCGCAGACCCGGTCCAGGTCCTGCCGACGCGTCGACCCGAGGAAAAGAACCGTCAGGTGGATCTGCTCGCGGGGCACCCGGCGACAGCCGTCCGTCTCGATCCCCTGCAGTTCAGCCGCAAGCGTGCGGACCGTCTGTGTCGGCGGATAGATCGCGACGAAGAGACGCAACACAGGCCGAGGATACGCCTCAGGCGGCCTTTCTGCGTGCGGCCCCCTCGAGCATGGTCTGCGCGACGCGGTCCAGGGCCCGTCGCCAGGCCCCCTCGAACTCGGGCGTCCACGCGTCGCCCGCGACCTCGGCCAGGGTCATGAGCATGACATCACGCACGACAGGGTAATGAGCCTCCTGGGCGCCGTAGCGGACATGACGCTCGCCCATGTCCATCAGCGCCCCTGTAAGTTCGTCGAGGCGGTCGGCATGCTTGACGACGAGGGAGACGGCACTCAGCAGGTGGCGTTTCTGCTGCGTCATGTCATCGGGAAACAGAGGACGAACGCTCGGGGCCGTCGCAAAGAGGTTGTCGTAGAAGCGATCGATGATCGTCTCGGCCTGCGAGGCCACGGCGTCGAAACTCGTGCGGATCAGATCTGCGTCGCTGGTCATGGGAATGCTCCTTGCCTGACGCAGGAGGCATCGGATCAATGGGTGTCGAGATTGATGGTGATCCTGCGCGGGAATCGGTTATCGAACCTGGGCGGCGGCCTTGGGCACCATCTCACGAAGGTAGGCTCGGATGCCCTCATGCCCGCGATTCAGCGGAACGCCCAGCGAGCGGGCGGCATCCTTCGTGAAGATGTTTCGCGGCTCGGGCGGGCTCGATCGATCGATCTCGGCGTCGATCCCGAGGATCTCCGCGATCCAGTCGGCCCAGTCGCACCAGCGGGCGTAGCAGTCGGCGAGGTTGTAGACGCGTTCTTCAGGATCTCTTCCGACAAGGCGAGCGACGACCTCGGCCACATCGTCGACATGGACGAACTTGCCTCCGGCGGGACGGCTGTAGGCCCGTTCCCGGATGAGTCTTTCCACGATGGGCCAGCCGATGCTTCGCTCTGGCTTCGGATCCATGCCGTAGACGGCGCAGGGACGGATGGTGCAGCAGTTTCGCCCGTGTGCGAAGACCTGCTCCCAGAGGTGATCCTCGGCCGCCGCCTTGCACGCGCCATACAGAGACGACGGGCGAAGAACATGCAGTTCGTCGATCAGGCCGTGCCCCGCCTCGTCGAACACCCGCGGATGCATGTCGTGATGGACGGCGACGGAGCTCATGTAGATGAACTGGCGCGGGGCGCTCGCGTGGAGCAGACGGATCGACGCGAGGAGATTCGATGCCAGATGGTGGTTCAGGTCGCCCCGCAGTGCCTCCCAGTCGAACGCGTTGTGGATGACACAATCCGCGCCGTCCAAGAGTGCCGGCCAGGCGTTCTCGTCGTCCTGCTCACCCTCGACGAAGCGATCGACCGAAGCCTCGATGTGATCGCGTCGGCTGGTGGGGCGCACGAGGGCCGTGATGGCATGCCCGTCCTGATGCAGCCTGCGGGCGATGACAGATCCCAGAAACCCGCTGGCACCGGTCAGTGCAACTCGCATGCGGCAGCATATGCCTCCGGCGATGGGCGATCGCTCGACCGCAGCGGGCGATCAGTAGTTCGGCGTCGGCGCGCGGTAGTCGTCCATGTTGATCGAGCGGAACCACTCGATCGTGCGCGCCAGCCCCTCTTGCAGTTTCACCTTCGGCGCCCACCCCAGCCGCTCACGCGCGAGGGTGATATCCGGACGGCGCTGCCTGGGATCGTCCGGTGGCAGGTCGGCGAACTCCAGACGCGATTGCCCCCCCACCATCTCGACCACATGCTCGGCCAGTTCGCGGATGGTGAACTCGTCGGGATTGCCCAGATTCACGGGACCCGGGAAGTCGTCGGGACCGTTCATCATCGCGATGATGCCGTCGATCAGGTCATCGACATAGCAGAACGAGCGGGTCTGCGAGCCGTCGCCGAAGATGGTGATGGGCTCGCCCCGGAGGGCCTGCCGGATGAAGTTGCTCACGACGCGGCCGTCGAACGGGTGCATGCGCGGGCCGTAGGTATTGAAGATCCGCACAACACGGATGTTGACGCCGTTCATGCGGTGGTAGTCGAAGAAGAGCGTCTCGGCGGCACGCTTGCCCTCGTCGTAGCACGCGCGCGGCCCGATCGGATTGACATTGCCCCGGTAGGACTCGGGCTGGGGATGGACATCCGGGTCGCCGTAGACCTCGCTCGTCGAGGCCTGGAGGATCTTGGCCCGGCACCGCTTGGCCATGCCCAGCATGTTGATCGCCCCCATCACGCTGGTCTTCATGGTCTTGATGGGGTTGTACTGGTAGTGTCCGGGGGCCGCCGGGCAGGCGAGGTTGTAGATCTCGTCGACCTCCAGCCATGTCGGGTGCGTTACATCATGGCGGATGAGCTCGAAGTTGGGGCGTGCGAGCAGGTGCTCGACATTGCTCTTCTGGCTCGTAAAGAAGTTGTCGAGGCAGATGACATCCTGTCCCTGATCGACGAGCCGCTCGCAGAGATGCGAGCCGAGAAACCCTGCACCGCCCGTCACCAGAATCCGCTTGATGCTCACGAGACCTCCATGCCGCTGTCTTCAGTCCTCGGGTTTGTCCGGCAGGCGCAGGACCATGCCGATATCGAGATCGTCGGGTGATCGCAGGATATCGCGGTTGGCCTCGAAGATGAGGTCGGCGTAGACGATGCTCCCATACTCGCGCTGCGCGATCGCTCCCAGCGTGTCGCCGCGTCGGACCGTCCATGTCCGTACCGGCTCGGGCTCGGGCAACATAGTACCGGGCGATTCGACGGAACGGATCGGATCGGTCGGTGTGGGACGGCTCGCACCTTTCGCATCTCGCTCATGGGGCAGGACACCGGAGGGCATCGTCGCTGCGCGTTCCGCGATACCGGACGCGGGGGCTGGATCGACAGGCGGGGGTGTCCAGTCGAATCGCTCCTCGGGTGGTGACGGAATGGCTTCGCGCGGGGCCGACCATGCCTCGGCGTGCACCGCCGGCGGAGGCGTGCGCATCCAGTAGGCACCGATCCATACCACGATCAGCGCCGCCAGGGCGTTGATGGGTTGACGCGCAGCATCACTCATCGAGCCCAAGTCTATCGCGTGAGCCGAGCGACAGGGAACGAAGGCCCCGGATCATGCCGAGCGAGGCTCGCTGTCGTCTGCCACGGGATCCTTGCGTCTGCTCCAGACCAGCGGCGCGGCCACCGCGATGGACGAGTAGGTACCCACGATCACGCCCATGACGAGCGCGAAGCTGAAGGCCCGCACGCCGTCACCCCCGAAGATGTAGAGGATCAGGGCCGTCAGCAGCGTCGTGCCGGAGGTGATGACGGTTCGGCTGATGGTCTCGTTGATCGAGCGGTTGATGACCTCGCCGGTGGCGTAGGGAAGTTTTCCGCGGTTCTCGCGGATTCGGTCCATGACGATGATCGTGTCGTTGAGGCTGTAGCCGATGATGGTCAGGATCGCCGCGACCATGTTCAGGTCGATCTTGAACGGCTGGATCCCGATGGCCCGCACGGCGTCGCTCGTGGCGGCCCAGTCATACAGGATCTCGGCCAGGGCGATCAGCCCGATCACGGTCAGCACATCGTGCAGCAGGCAGGCCATGGCCGCCAGCGAGTACCGCATGTTCCCGAATCGCACCCAGATGTAGATCGTGATGAACAGGAAACTGAGCACGACGGCGGCGATCGCCCGTCCCTTGAAGGTCTCGGCGATGGCAGAGCTGAACTGATCGACCTGCGCGAGCGTGGTGACGCGTTCGAGCGCCTCACGCACCAGTTGCCATTCCTCGAGGGCGAACTCGTTGCGCCACGCGCCGGGATCGACCGAGAACTCCAGCTCCGGGTCAGCGATGATGAGTGCCGCGGTGTGCACCGCGTCGGCGCTGCCTTCCAGCAGCAGCAACTCACGCGGGCGGGCGAGCGTCTCGGGACGGGCGCTCTGGCGGTAGGTCTCGAGCTTGATCCGCAGATCCTCGAGCGTGGGCGCAGGCTGGAGGTCCTCGATGAGCACGATCACGCCGTCGATGTAGTTGCGGAAGGTCCGCCCGTCGCCCAGCGTATATCGAACCCGCATCTGTGGATCGGGGAAGTTCTCGCTGAACTCGGCGCTGACGACCGGGAAGACGCGAGGCTCGGCCTCCGGATTGCTCCCGGCAAAGAGGATCCGCGGCTTCTCGTCCAGGGCGTCTGCGAACTCCTCGCTCATCGCCGACTTGATCAGGTCCGCATCCTCGACGCTCGTGCGAACCTGGAACTGGTCCGAGACGGTGCCGCCTTCTTCCGGATCCAGCGGGATGACCTCGGCGGATCGCAGGTTCACGAGGATGTCGTCGTCGGGATCGTCGTTGGTGTCGGCCCGGGTCGGGATGCTCTCCGTGACACGCCTGCGGACCTCCTCGAGCTCCATCGTCAGGCGCCGGCCCGGCTCGATTTCCTTGAAGGTCAGCGTGATCTTGGTCCCGCCCGTGAACTCCGTGTCGAGCATCTTGCTGCCCTGGCTGAACACCATGAACAGCCCGAGCGAGACATAGCAGGTGCTGATGCCGACGAAGATCCAGCGCAGGCTCAGCCAGTTGATGTTGGGAGAAAGCGCACGCTCGATCGCCGGGATGACCGTCGGCAGCATGCGGATCTTCCGCCAGTGGGCGTAGTGGATGAGCCAGTCGAAGATGAGGCGTGCAATGACCAGAGCGCTGAACATGGTCGCCACGACGCCGATACCCAGCGTGATCGCAAAGCCCTTGACCTCCTGCGTGCTCACGCCCGGTAGGGCCAGCACGATGCAGACGATCAGGTTGGTCACATTGCCGTCGACGATCGAACTCAGCGCCTTCTGGAAACCGAGGCGCACGGCTGTCCTGGCATCGGCGCCCGCCCGCAGTTCTTCGCGGATGCGCTCGTAGATCAGCACATTCGCGTCCACGGCCATACCGAAGGTCAGCACGATGCCCGCGATGCCCGGCAGCGTCAGGGCCGCACGATTCAGGCTCAGCGCCCCCAGGATGATGATCGCATTACAAGCGAGCGCCACGACGGCGATGAGACCGCACCGGAAGTAGTAGATCACCATGAACGCGCTGACGGCGATGAGCGCCGCCACACCCGCGACGAGTCCCTTGCGGAGGTTGTCGGCCCCCAACTCGGGACCGACGGTGTTTTCGCTGATGGGATCGGGGCTCAGCTTCGCCTGCAGGCTGCCGGCACTGAGCACCTTGATCACATAGTCGATCTCTTCCGGACTGAACTCACCATCGATAATGCCGCTCCGGCTGATCCGGCTGTTCAGACGCGGCGCCGTATAGACCTGGTCATCCAGGAGCACCGCCATGTTGTCGCCGACATGGTCCCCCGTCAGACGCCCCAGCAGCGCCGCACCCGCGGCGTCCATCACGAACGAGATCGCCGGACGCCCGATGCTGTCCACGCCCTGAAACGCGCTGGCAACGCCCCATTCGCCCGCGTCCTGCCCCTGCACAAGACGCGTGCGCGGAGTGTCCCAGCACAGGATCCAGAACTCGCCCTCGAACTCCTCGACGACGAATCCGTCCTCGCCGTAGTTCTCGAAGTAGGTTCGCGGGTCCTCGTACAGGCGCTGCTCGCTGGCCAGATCGTCGTACCAACTCTCGATCTTGTTGATCTTGTACCAGCGGGCGTCGCTCGTGCCTGCGCGTTGCGGCCCCTCTTCCTGCAGACGCCGACGGAGGTCCTGGATCTCCTGGAGCGGCTTGCTCGCCGCCGTGCCTCCCTTGGCGTCCACCGTGATCCGGAAACTCAGCTGCCCGCTTGCCCGAAGAAGTCGCTTCAGATCCGACGGGTCGTCGAGCGTGGTTCGCTTGGCCAGATAGGCATCATGGCGTGCGACGACCTCATCGATCAGATCGGCGACCTCAGGATATTTCTCCTTCAGACTCTCGATCGCACGCTGGCGGGGGCTGGGTGCCTCGACACGCTTGCGCTGCACCGGGTCCCAGAGCATCCGCCCGCGGTTGGGCTTCTCCAGCGCCTGCCGAACCTCGTTCTTGTCGGGCGTCGCGTTGAGCACCGCGAGGATCGCCCGATCGCGAGCCCGCAGTGCGGGAAGTTCGGCCATCGCCGCCTCGATCGCCTCGCTGCTCTCGGGGCCGAACTCACGCTCGGCCTCATCGGTCTTGGCCTTCAGCAACTCGTAGGCGTCTTGGGCCTCGGCCGCGACGAGCAGAAGGTTCAGGCGCCGCTCGCTGCCACCGGAAAGTTGCTCCAGTCGCGCCCGTCGCTCGTCGCCATCCAGACGCAGGGCCTCGAGCACCTCGCTTCGCGTCAGGCTGACCGTCGCAAACTTGTCCAGCGCTTCCTCGAACTGGCGCTTGAGCTCCTGCATCTCCCGGCTGGGGAGCGGCATCGTGATCTCGAGGCGATCCCGCCCCTGCGGCACGATCGAGATCTCATACAGCCCGTTCGGATCGACACGCTCCTTGAGCACCTCGATCGTGTTGGTCACGACGCTCTTGGCATCCTCGCCCGGCTCGATCTCCAACTGATAGACGAGCGTCGTCCCGCCACGCAGGTCCTTGCCCAGGCGGATCTTCTTCTCCGGCGGGATCAGCGACCATACGAAGACCGCCAGCAGGATGACGATGAAGAAAGTTCGGCGCCCGATGTTCTGCATGCAGATTCCCGATCCTCTGGGGCAATTCCCCGTCCTACGCCTCGACGGGCCTCAACCATAGGGCGATCAGCGTCCGGGAGGGACCTCCACCGGCGGCTTGTCCTGTCCGCCCGCATGCGAACGCAGGACATGGGCCACAGCGCTTCGGGCGATCTTGAAGCGGGCGTCGTCGCTCTTGATCGTCACTTCCCGGTCCTTGACCTCCACGATCGTGCCGATGATGCCCCCTGTCGTCTGCACCCGGTCGTTCTTGGCCAGCGACGCCAGCATCTGATCCCGCTGCTTCTTCTGCTTGCGACCCGACAGGGCCATCATCAGAAACATCAGGATCATCACCCCGAACACGATGATCGGGAAACTCCAACTCCCCGCGGGCGGCGGCTGCTGCCCCGCACCTCCCGGCACAGGACCGCCCGGTGCCACTTCCCCCCCTCCGCCCTGCACGGGCGTGCCCAACTGAGCCAGATACCCCACAAAGACCGAATCTGCCATGCGTATCTTCCTCTATGACGGTCGTCGATCCTGGCCTTCAGGCCCCCGACGATCCGCCATTGTTGGGCGCTCCCGGCGCATTGTCGCCCCCATAGGAGAACCACTCGTGGACACCGGCCTCCGCCACGGGCCACCGCCGGCACAGCCCATCCCAGTCACCTGACCCGATCGTCTCCCGAACATCTGCCATGAATCGCTGGAAATGACGCAGATTGTGCAGGCTGACGAGGATCGGCCCCAGCATCTCATCACTCATGAACAGATGACGCAGGTACGCCCGTGAGATCGCCCTCCCGCCCGGCGTCTGCCAGCCGTGCCGCACCGGATCGCACGCAGGACAGTCGCATCCGGGTTCGATCGGCTCGGGATCGTCTCGAAACCGGCTGTTGCGAAGGCGGATCTGCCCACTGCGTGTGAAGGCGTTGGCATTGCGTCCGTTGCGAGTCGGCAGCACGCAGTCGAACATGTCGCATCCGCTGAGCACCGCGCTGACGAGGTCACGCTCATAGCCGACACCCATCAGATACCGCGGGCGATCCTCAGGAAGGCGCGGCCCGCAGAACCGGACCACCCGGGCGATGTCCTCGCTCTCCTCTCCGACCGCAACCCCGCCGATGGCATACCCGGGCAGGTCGATGCCGCAGACCTGCTCGATCGAGCGAGCCCGCCGATCCAGGTCCGTGCCTCCCTGCACGATGCCGAAGAGCGCCTGATCGTGCGGGCGAGCGTGGGCACGCGTGCAGCGCTCGAGCCAGCGAGCCGTTCGATCCAGGGCCAGATCCAGACGGGACTCGTGGTCGTATCCCCGCCGCGAGGCGTCCCGCGCCGCAGCATGACGCAGACGGGCCTGGTTCACACTTCCGTCCATGGGATCCTTGGACGGCGGGCAGTCGTCGAACGCCATGATGATGTCGGCCCCGAGCAGATTCTGGACCTCGATCGCCCGCTCCGGAGTCAGGCAGACCCGCGACCCGTCGACGATCGAGCGGAAGGTCACGCCGTCGTCGTCGATCGCATTGATGTCCGCCATCGAATAGGCCTGATAACCGCCCGAGTCCGTCAGAATGGGCCCGTCCCAGCCCATGAAACCGTGCACTCCCCCGAGGCGTGCGATCAGCTCGGCCCCCGGACGCAGCATCAGGTGGTAGGTGTTGTTCAGAAGGATCTGGGCCCCCGTGCCCGCAACCATCGACGGGAGCACGCCCTTGACCGTGCCCCGCGTGCCCACCGGCATGAACGCGGGCGTCTCGAATGCCCCGTGCGGCGTGTGCACGACGCCCCGGCGCGCACACGATCGCGCATCACGACCCAGAACCTCGAATCGAAGCGGACTCGCCATGAAGCCTCAGCGACCCTGCCTGCGTGATTCCGTCTCGCGCCGGAGCAGATCCTTCTCACGCCTCGTCAGGCTGCCCAGCCCCTGCGTGGCAACCTTCGCCAGAATGCGGTCGATCTCCTCCTGAGAAGGCGGTGCGGGTTGCCCTCGGCGCGGCCCAGCACGCCCTGGCGCCTGTGTCCGCCCCCGCCTGCCGGGCGTCCGCGAGCCGAGAAAGTCGAAGAACCCGTGCAGCAGATGGCTGTGGCGGATGAAGTAAGCCCCGGCGATTGCCCCTCCCAGGTGCGCCGCATCGCCCCCCGCGTTGGCGCCGCCCATCAGCAGATTCAGCGCCGCCACGCCCACATACGCATACGCGAAGATCTTCAGGGGCAGGGGAATGGGCGGGAACAGCAGCATGATCATGGCATTCGGAGCGAGGTAGGCGCACGCCATGATCACGCCGAACACACCTGCGCTTGCGCCGACCAGGGGCGTCCGAGGGTCGTTGGGAAGGACCCCCGGAAAACTGAGCCCCGCCTGCCCCAGCAGATTCAGGATGACATAGGCCAGCCCGCCGCAGATCCCGCAGAGCAAATAGAAAGCCAGATAGCGCCTGCGCCCCAGGTACTGTTCAACCATCCCGCCGAAGACATACAGCCCGAACATGTTGAAGAACAGGTGCAGGAAGTTGGCGTGCAGAAACTGAAAGGTCAGCAGACGCCACACCTCGAGGTTCAGGTAGACCACATTGTTGGCCTTGTAGAAGAACGCCTCGGCGGTCGAAAAATGCCCGTACCAAGTCAGCGCATCGACCGCGGGCATCTTGAAGACCTCGAAGACCTTGGGTCCTTTGACCTCCGGTACGATCCGGAGCGCCTGGACCAGAAACACGGCCGAGTTGATGATGATCAGCCAAGTATTGACGCTCAGGCCCTGCATGGGAGGACGGACTCGCTGTCCGGGCTGGTACCCGCTCGCCCCCTCGCGGTAGTAGTGTCGGTCTGACAGTCCCATACGCCCCCTTCGTGGAGATTTGGTCCGACGGATTCTGCGAATATAGGGTGATCCAAGCCCGATCGTCAGCCCTGCGTCCTCCGTCGGCGGGCCGTCTCACGCCGCAGCACCCGGCGCTCGCGTGCCGTGAGGCTGTCCATGCCGGTGTCGGCGATCTTCGCCAGGATGCGATCCAGTTCCCGCTGAAGCCGCTCCTGTTTCGGTCTCGTTCGATCCCTGCGCGGATCGAGTTCGTCATCGCGGATCCGATCCGGATGCTCGAACGCCGCCGACAGATCGATCGCGGGCCCTCCCAGTTCATCGACCGCATCGAGCCGCCGCCGCTCGATCCAGCAGACGATGCCCGCGAAGATCGCGATCCCCATCAGCATCGTCTGGCTGGCCACCATCGCCACCACGAGCACACAGACGGCACACACCAGCCCGACGGTCGTGCTGATACGCAGCGATGGCTCGCGCCCTGCCCGCATCCACACGAGGGCCTGCACGATCCGGCCGCCGTCGAGCGGAAACATGGGCAGCAGCACATTGAATCCGAGCAGCACGAGGTTGAGATAGTGCACCCACCACACCGCGATCAGCGTCCACAGGGCCCGGTTCGTCGGAGCGTTCATCTGCGCGATCGTCTCGCCCGGAGCGAACGGGTTGAAGATGATCTCCGACACGCCACCGCCGGCAAAGAGCACCCCCACCGTTGTGGGCACGATCAGCAGGACATTGACCGCCGGTCCGCCCAGCGTCGTGATCAGGTGGGCACGCGGGGTCTCCGGGGGCATGCACGAGGCCAGCCCGCCCAGCGGCCACATGAGGATCTCGTCCGCCTCGCCCCCGACGGACCGGCAGGCGATGCAATGCCCGTACTCGTGCAGGAGCACGATGACAAACAACGCCCCCATCGCAAGGGCCATGAACCCGATGCCCATCGTCTGGGGTGTCAGGAGTGCGTAGATCAACTCGGCGATCACGAAGATGACGAAGACCACATGGACCCGGACCCGGATCCCCCAGGCCCGGTACAACGGAACGGCCCACGACAGCGGATCGTCGCTGAAGGCCCGCCCGAGCGCATCGCGAAAGCCGCCCGAACCGGTCACGGAGCACCCTCCGCCAATGCGAGTTTCCCCTGCGCATGGGCCAGCAGAATCGTCAGGGCGCTCTTGGCGTCCTCGATCTCTCCCCTGCGGGCCATGTCCAGGCACGAATCGACCGGGATCGAGCGCACGATCAGGTCCTCGTCATCCTCGGGGCGGGCACCGACCTGCCGAAGGTCTTGCGCGAGGAACAGGTACATCCGCTCGTCGGTCAGCCCGGGGCTGGTCAGGACCTCCCCCAGCCGCTCGATCCGCCCGGCCTCATAGCCCGTCTCTTCGATGAGCTCTCTATGAGCACAGCGACTCGGGTCCTCGCCCTCGTCCAGTTTGCCCGCCGGGAGCTCCAGAACCCGCCGATCGACGCTCGCCCGGTAGTTCTCGACAAACACGACCCGAGGCTCCGGATCAGAAGTCAGTGCCAGGATCGTCACCGCCCCGGGATGGCGGACGATCTGGTTCGTGTATGCCCCGTCGGGACTCCTGACCTGGAGTTCGACGAAGGAAAAAGCGTGCCCACGGGCCAGCACGCGCTCGGACACGATACGGTGTAACGGGGCGGAGAGTTGAGCGTTCCGGTCATCCATCCATGGATCCTACAGCCGGGACATCGCCTCGCTGCCGACTGTAGCGCTCGACAAGCCCAGACACATGGGAAGCCTCGGCGGCTGCTCTCGAGCCCGAGATTGGTCCGCCAAGATGGTTCGCGGTGGGATGCCACCGGTTGTGCCGAGAGCCTCGCCATACAAGCATGCCGCATACGAAGACAACCGCCCGGCAATCACCGGGCGGTCGTATGCACAGATATCACAGACTGTCGCGTGCCGATCAGCGACGGCGACGGGCAGCGGCAAGACCGCCGAGCCCCAGCAGCGCCAGCGAAGCAGGCGCGGGCACGACCGTCACCTTGTAGAACGCCGTCTCGGGCAGACCCGTGGTCGCCTCGTCGCCGGCGTCCTTCTGACCGGCGAACACGCCGTTGATGTTGAGCACGGTGGTGCCGGA
>WGEO01000155.1 GCA_015492715.1 Phycisphaerales bacterium
CCCCGTGGGGATGACGAACCCCTCGACCACGAAGCCGCGAAACGCCAGCGCCATGGCAAAGGCGATCATGAGGCTGGTGAGCACCTCCTTGATCCCGCCCTCGGGTTTGTGTGGCTGCTGGTTCGTCATGGGAGTCAAGCGTACGCCGGCGGCCGACCCGGCGTTCAGGAGTTCGAAGGGCTCGGAGGCTCACTTCCGTTCCCACCACTTTCGCCACCCCTGCGACGCCGACGCCGGCGCCGTCGTTTCTTGCCCGTGGGGCCGCTCGATCCCGGCGGGCTGGCGGGAGTGGGCCTGTCGGGTCCGGTCTTGGGCTCGCGGTCCTGCTGGTCGCCGGGCGGGGGGGGCGTCGTCGTGCGATCCTGTGCTTCGGCGTCGCCCCCGGCCGGCGTGCCTTTCCTGCGTCTGCGCCGTCGCCTGCGTTTCTTCGTTGTGGGCTGGGCCTGGTCCTCGCCCGTCTCACGGGCCTCGCGTTGGGCTGCTTCCTGGCGAGCCCTGGCCTTCTCGCGTGCCGCGTCGCCGGCGGTTTTGCCCGTGGGCTCGCCGATCTCCTCGACGGGGTATGCCTGGCGCTGGCGGGTGCCATCGAGTTCGACGAGCACGAGTTGCGTCAGGATCTGGCTGTCGATGACGATGCCGTCGCCGTCGGGGGTGCCCACGCGTTTCTTCCGCTTGGGCAGGCGTTTTCGGAGCGACTCGTAGGTCTCGTCCTCGTACCGCAGGCAGCACATGAGCCGCCCGCAGCGCCCGGAGATCTTCAGGGGATCCAGCGTCGCCTTCTGGACTTTCGCGCTGCGCATCGACACCGGCTTGAGCACCTTCAGGAAGTTCTTGCAGCAGCAGTACTGCCCGCATCGCTCATAGTCCGCGACCAGGCGTGCCTCGTCGCGGGCGCCCACCTGTCGCATCTCGACCTGCACGCCGTGGTGCCGCTGAAGGTCGCGCTGCAGCGACAGCGTGTCCACCTTCTCCTCGCTCGTGTAATACACGGTCAGGCGGTCTCCCGAGAGGATCGGTTCGACCTCGACGATCTTGATGCCCGGGGCCAGTCGGCGGGCTCGCTGCTGGGCGTCGCGACGCAGCCCGTGCTTGGACTGCTCGATCTGCGCCTGACGATCCATGTCCTCGCGGGTCGCGACGCGAAGGGCTTTGCCCTTGGTCGTGAACGGGTACTGACGCCCGCCCGAACGCTCGATGTATTCCAGCATCTCCTTGCGCGTCACGCTCTTGGAGCAGCCGGCGTTGGGGCAGGTGCTCGTGAGCATCTCGCCCATCTCGACTCCGCGGAAGGTGCGCACGACGATCTTGGAGCCACACCCGGGCTTTTCCTTGCCGTCATAAGGGAACTCACCGATCATCTTCATGGAGCCGAATCGCACGACGATGGTCGTCGGCGGGCGCAGCCGCTCGTACAACTCGCGCTCCTTCTGCGCCTGGTACTCCTTGAGATCCTCCTCGAACTGCGGCAGGGGGACGATGGCCATGCGTGATACTCGCCGGACGCCGCGATCGGCGCGCACCGCCAAACGATGCGCCCCTGACGGGCTCTTCGGGTGATTCGTGTGTCGCCGAGTGCGGGAGGTGGTTTCGCGCGGGAACGCTCGGCACGCCCCCGACTGCGATCAGATGCCCCGTTCGGGCGTCACGATCTTAGCCGCCCCCGGCGGCGGCCCGCGCGTCGGTGAAGAGTTTCGTCAGGCTGACCCGCTCCTTCAGGTCCACGGATCGCTGGTTCGCCACCTGATAGACGAACAGTTCCTCGTTGCGGTTGTCCAGCACCAGCAGGACATCGTCCGTGCCGCCGTCGGCCGTCATGATCGTGTATCCGCCCGTGGCATGCACCATCTCGGCCTTGGCCGTCGATCCGACGACGCGTCCGGCCTGCGTCAGAATCAACGCCAGCACGACAATGGCGCTGGCCCAGAGCGGGGCCGTCGCGTTCAGCCCGCCACGCGATTCATCCTGAGAAAGCGTCGTGTTCATCGTCCGGGCCTCCGCTGGCTGTCAACGGCGAGGTCTCGGAACCCGATTCCCTCCAACTGGCCCTTCGAGTCGCTGTATCGGACGATCGCGAGTTCCTGGTTGGCGGCGTCCAGAATCCAGATCGCGCTGGCGTTGCCCGTGCGAATGGGGCCCGCGACCATGGTGTAGTCGCCTCGTGCCCGTCCCCCCGCGGGCTGACCGCCCGCCTCGGGTGCCAGACTGACGAACGCCAGCACCCCGAGAAGTCCAAGATTCAACGCGAGCAAGGCCTGAACCCGTCGTCCGATCGGTCGCATCTGTGCATTCCTTCCTGCGTCATGCCGTCTCTCGGCCGGTGTGCATCGAGGATCCGATGCATGCCGATGGCTCGCTCAGTCCTGGTGCCCCCGCTTGGACGGGATCGCATTGGCGCCCACGGCCATGGCGATCAGCAGGCCCATCGTGAGCATGCTCCACAGCACCGGCTTGTTGTCCACTTCCTTGACCTCGACGACCTGCAACTCCTCGTCGCCCTGGGCCCGGGCGGGCAGCGACGCGGCGCAGAGAAGCCCCAGTCCCAGCATCATCGCGGCTCGTCGTCGTGTTCGCATGCAGGATTCCCTCGAAGATGGTGTCCGCCGCGATCCGGTTCGCAGCCCGTCAGTATAGGGTTCCTCATGGCGTCCCCAGCGGCTCGAAGGCGGGCACCTCCGGCCCCGGGTCCAGCGTTCGCCCCTCGCTGAAGAGCCTCGGCGGGGCCAGCGGCTGGCTCAGTTCCTCGAAATCTCGTGCCGACAGGTCCCAGGTCCCCCAGCGGGGGCTGCGCACCTTCGCCCGCGACAGGTAGTCCTCCAGGCGGATCGCCCGGATCGCGTACCAGCGATCCTCATGGACGACGAGTTCCTGAAACAGCCCGTCGGGCGGCTGCTCCTCACACCAGTAACAGAAGCAGAACGCCGCCCCGAATCCCTCGCCGAAGAGCGAAGACCAGGTGCGCAGCGAGTCCAGATCCTCGCGTGTAACCCAGCACTCCAGGCGCCTCCGGGTCCTCTGGCGAGCGGACCGACGGGCCGCGCGCGCAATCTTGCGACCCTTGACCTCGATCAGCAGATTCTCGTGGGCACCGTAGATCACGAAATCAAAGGACTTCAGGGTCCGCTGAGGTGAGCCGTCGCCGGACCCCAGCCGGAGCGTCGCACCCGTCGGGAGCAACGCCTTGCGCGCATCATTGACCGAGACATACGGGATCTTCCGGTCTCGGAGATACGCCTCGAAGGCCCGCTCGTAATGATGGCGACGCTCGTGCACGGCCTGATCATGGTACGAGATCAGGGCTTTGTTCGCAATCCCTCGCCCGGCGTACCGTCAGGCGACACGAGTCGCAGCAGCAGTTCGCGTTCGGCCTGCTCGTATCGCGCAAATGCTTCGTCCAGACGGGCCGACAGTTCCTCGATCCGCTCGCGCGTCCGCAGCGTGGGATCGTCGCCGGCAAGCGCAATGGCGAGCGCCTCGCTGGCACTACGCAGTTCGCTGACCGCGTCGGCATAGGTCCTCGCCGCGTCGTAGGTGAGCTGCTCGCCCAGTTCCTTCTTCGTCGGGCGGATCAGCAGGCGCCACGGCTGGTCGCGGATCTCCGCGATCGCATGCTTCAGGAAGCCGCTGGCGACCTCGCCGTTGGCAAGGGCACGCCGAAGACTGGGGATCAGGTCCGTCTGTATGAACGCCGACGCCTCATCCAGGGTCGGGTCGAGGTCCTCGATCTGTTTCCGTGCGTCGCGTGCCAGCCCCGTGTATTGCGGCACGGTCTCCTCGTCGATCTGGCGCATGGCGTCACGGAATGCCTCGATGGACGACTCGATGCTCCGGCGGTTCTCGTCGATGAACTCGTTGCCCCGCCGGAAGAGCAGGCCCGCCTCGTCCACGCCGTCGCGCATCGCGAGGATCGTCGGCTGCAACTCCCCGCTGAACCACTCCAGGTCGGCGATGACCTGGTCGAGCCCCTGGCTCCACTGGTCCAGTCGCAGACGCATGTTCCGGGCCGTCTCCGAGACATCCGTCAGGGTCTGTTCGGTCAGCATCGCCAGGCGCTCGCTGCGCGACTCGAACGGTTCGAGGATCGTCTGGAGTGTCTCGCTGGCTTCATCCAGACGCGACAGGATCCGCTGGAGCTGGGCCTGCTGCTCGGGTCCGTAGCCGGCCTGCGCCAGAAAGCCCGGCGGGGCCAGCGAGCCCGTGATCTCGCCTCCCGGCGCAAGGGGCGACCCGCTGCCTGGATCTCCCGGCGAGGCGATGTTGATCGTGCTCAGCGTGCCCAGCAGCGGCTGCACGAGATACGCCCGGGCGTTGTCGTAGAGCGTCAGGTCCGCGTCCAGACGCACCTCGACGAGGATCGCCTCGGGCACGCCCGCCGGCGGATCGAACGACAGCTCCCAGACCTGCCCGACGGGACGCCCGCCCAGCGTGACCTGCGAGCCCGGCTGCAGCCCCGCGGCTCCCACATCCAGCGAGAACCGAATGACATAGGGGTTCACCTTCTCGAAACTCATCCCCGAGAAGACGAAACTGAGAATGACCGCCAAGATCAGCGCTCCGAGCAGGAACAGCCCCGCAAACACATTCTTCGTCGTGTTCCGTCGCTGCATGGGTCGGTCCTATCGTGTGGGCTCGACGCTGGGGAAGTCGGTGATCGCCAGGGACTCGCCGAACAGGGCCTCCTCGAAGTCGCCCTGCTCGCGCCTGCGCGTCAGCGGGCCGTCGGGGTCGCCCCGCAGGAACTGGCGGATGAGCCGGTCGGTCTCGGACATCTGCGCAGCCTCCTCGTCGCTGGTCCGGCGCAGGCGATCGAACGCCTCTCGCGTGTCGATCCGGATCATCCGCCCGCGATCGAGCATCGCCATCCGGTCGGCGATCGTAAACGCCGAGTCCATCTCGTGCGTGACGACGACGCTGGTCACCCCGAGCTTGCTCGCCAGCCCGACGATCAGTTGATCGATCTGGGCGCTCGTCACCGGGTCCAGCCCCGCGCTGGGCTCGTCGTAGAACAGCAGCGTGGGGTCCAGGGCCAGCGCCCGGGCGAGCCCGGCTCGTTTCTTCATCCCCCCCGAGATCTCGTTGGGAAGTTTGTCCTGGGCATCGAGCAGCCCCACGAGTTCCAGTTTCAGCACCACCTGGATGTCGATGATGTCCTGGTCCAGGTCCGTGTGTTCCTGGAGCGGCAGCGCCACATTCTCGCCCACGGTCATCGAGTTGAACAACGCCCCGGACTGGAACAGGATTCCGAACCGCTTTCGGACCTCGTTGAGTTCGTCCTCGCCCATCCCGCAGATGTTCTCGCCGAAGAGTTCGATCCGCCCCTCGTCCGGCGGGATCGACCCGATCATCAGGCGCAGCATCGTGCTCTTGCCCGAGCCCGAGCCCCCCATGATGACCATGGTCTCGCCCTCGTAGACCTCCAGGTTGATCCCGTCCAGGACGGTCTGGTCGCCGAACCGCTTGACCACATCCTGCATCCGGATCATGACGCGCTGGCTGTCCACGGGCGGAATATAGCCGCCCATCGATCCTCGCGGGTCTACGGCGATGCTTCGAGCAGGGTCGCGACCTCGCCGTCCTCGTCGAAGACGCGGATATTCGTCACGAGCCCGCGCAGGGAGACCCGCCCCTTGAGCGCCAGGAGGTCCTGGGTCAGGGCGCCCGCCGCATCACGATCGACGCGCAGCATGACGAGCACCTCGCCGCGTTCGAACCACCAGGGCAGGGCGGGCAGGTCGTCCTCGCCCCTGGCACGACGGGCCGCCTCGATGGCGCCCGTGTTCGAGAAAGAGAGGAGTTCGCCGACGCTCCGGGGGCCGTGCAGCGGAGCGCCCAGGCGGGCGCGGATCGCCCCGTCGAATGCCGCGAGGATCTCCGGACTCAGGCGATCGCGCACATCCTCGTGCATCAACTCGCCGAGGGCATCGACATCGCCCGCCTCGACCTGACGCAGGGCGAAGTCGATCGATCCGCTCGCGATCGAGCCCAGGCGCACGATCTGCGTGGCGACCAGCAGGCTCAGCGAGCCCCCGATGAGGTTCAGGGCGATCCCGGCGCACGCCCAGGCCACACCCCGGCGCTCGCGCGGGCGGGCCACGATCAGCCAGATCGCCAGCCCGCCGAGGATCAGCCCGATCATCGCGACGAGGATGGGCACGAGCATGGAGATGACGCCCGTGGCAAACGAGATGCTGTCGAAGGCGCGGGCGCTCATCGCGACGCCGCCGACACAGGTCAGCGGTGATGCCACCCCCAGCACGAGCGAGACCACGCCCCATCGGCATGTCCTGCGTCCCGTCGCGGGTGCCTCGTCGCCGAAGTCGCTGAACTGCGCCTCGTCTGCCATGGCGCCAAGCCTAGCCGCCCATCGCCCGCAGCACCCTCGAGAGGACCTCGCGTGCCCGTCCGATCTCCTCGGGCGTCGTCGAGCGACTGATGCTGAATCGCAGGCTGCTGCGGGCTGATGCTTCGCTCTGCCCCATCGCCAGCAGGACGGGCGAGGGCTCGCCGGACCCCGAGCTGCACGCGCTGCCACGCCCGACACAGACCCCGCGCTCGGAGAGGGCCATCTGCAGCGCCTCGCCGTCGATTCCGTCCAGGGCGATGCAGGTCGTGTTCCAGATCCGCGACGCCCCTTCCCCGTGCACGCGGGCGTCCGCCCATGCCTCGACGATCGCCCGCTCCAGGTCGTCGCGCATCGTCTGGAGTCGCTGCACCTCCTCGGGTTTCCCCAGCCATGCGAGTGCCGCCTGCGCCGCCGCTCCCATCCCCGCGATCGCCTCGACGGCCTCGGTTCCGCCGCGTGCCCCTCGTTCCTGGGGCCCGCGCAGGACCGGGCGCACAGGCAGCGAGGCATCGACGAACAGCGCGCCCGCACCCTTGGGGCCGTGGAACTTGTGTCCGCTGATCGCCACGGCATCGGCCCCCAGCGCGCGCACATCCAGGGCCATCTTTCCCGCGTGCTGCACCGTATCGACCAGCACGGGCACGCCCATCGTCCGCGCCTGGGCGCAGATCGGGGCCAGATCCTGGATCACGCCCGTCTCGTGGTTCACGCTGTGCAGCACGCATGCGTCGGCCTCTCGCAGACGCGACAGCACATCGTCGATGTCGATCCGCCCGCACGCATCGACCCGGCAGTCGATCCGTCGGCACCCGCACGCCTCGATCGCATAGCCCACGCACGGATGCTCCAAGGGACTGGTGAGGACACGCGCGCCGGGACGGACCATCGAGTGCAGGCCCAGATGCACCGCCTCGCTGCCCGAGGCCGTGAAGACCACCTCGCGCGGATGGGCGCCCAGCAGCGTCGCGACGCTCGTGCGCGCACGGTCGACCGTGGCGCGGGCCGCCTGTCCCAGGCGGTGCATGCTGGAGGGATTCCCCCAGCAATGGGTCGCCGCCTCGCGCATCGCGTCGATCGCCTCGCCGCAGGGGCGGGTGGTTGCGTTGGCGTCCAGATCGATCGGGTCGTCGATCATCCCTTGGCCCGCGCAGCACCATCTCCCGGCGGATGCCCGGCGCGTGTCTTGCGCCCGGGGCCGATGAGCAGGCGGGCGATCACATCGCGCACATGCCCGCCGGACTCCGACTGCCCATGCCCCTCGACGCCCAGTGCGCTGAGGACGCCGTAGCCCAGGCCGATGTCGATGAGCAGCCACGCGATCAGCGAGGCGTCGAAGCGGGTCGTGACGCGGTGGCTCTTCTGGGCCTTCTCCAGTTCCCCGGTGAGGAACGCGTGCAGGGCGTGGAAGTGCTCCTGGATCGCCGCGTGGATCTGCTCGTCGTCGCTGACCGTGATCGCCTGCAGGAGCACCCGGTAGGCGTCGCGTCCTTCCGGGGTGACCATGGGGTTGTCGCCGAGCAGACGCGAGAGGCGTTCGGCGGGATCGCTGGCTCCGCGCAGATGGCGACGCCACATGCTGAGCGTCTCTTCCCCCGCGTGACGGATCAACGCGATGAACAGGTCCCGCTTGGAGGCGAAGTGGCGATAGATGATCGGCTCGGTGACTCCCGCGGCCCTGGCAATCTCCTTCGTCGTTGCACGCGCATAACCCCGGGACGAGAACACGCTCGCGGCGGTATGGAGAAGTTGGGCCCGTCGCGCCTCAGCGGTCATGCGGCTCATGCGGCATCGCTCCCCGGGAACGATCCATCGGTCATCAGCGGCCCCGCACGCCGATTCCTCCAGAGTCTATCCCCTGCCCTCGTCCGGGCCGCCCGACGCCCCGGGGTGGCACGGGGTCATACCCCCCCCGCACAAAAGGGTGACATCGACCGATGCGTCGCGCAGCCATCCACGAACCCCGGAATGCCCCGTGCTCGCGGAGCGCCTCGATCGCATACTCGCTGCATGTGGGCGTGTACCGGCACTGGGCGCCCAGCAGCGGGCGAAGCGTCCACTGGTAGGTTCGGACGCCGAACACCAGCACCCAGATCGTCGCCCGCGCGATCGTCCCCCGGGATGGTGGTCGGTCAGCGGTGCCGGTTCCGTCGGGCTCGCTTGGTGTGGATCCGATGGGTGTCATGGGCCAAGGCGATCAGCAGTTGTGCGTATTCTCGAAGGGACAGTTCCTCGTGGGGGCGTGCCGAGATCACGAGATCGTATGAGCCGTCGGTATGTGTGGGAAGATCGTCCATGTGCAGGCGGAAGGCTTCGCGCAGGTGGCGTTTGAGGCGGTTGCGTCGGACCGCCGAGCCCACCCGACGGGAGATCGAGAGCCCCAGACGCGGATGGGGCAGGTCGTTGGGGGCCGCGTGCAGCGTCAGCGGGATGCGGGTGGCCCGGATCTTCGCATCGAAGACCCTGCGAAAGGCCCGGCGACCCTTGAGGCGGTGTTGGGGGCGGAATCGTGCGCTCACCGGCGATTGTTCGCCGGCGGGAGCAGCCCGATCAGCACGCACAGCGCCGAGCCCGCCAGCACCCAGATTCGGGTCTCGGGATCGCGTACCAGATCGAGAAGCATCGAGCGTGGTGCCCGTCGCTCGGGCAGGCGGGGAAGCGGCGGCTCCAGCGAGGCAAGCACATCGGCACGGGGCCTGCTCGAGGTCAGGACGACGGGCGGGCTGGTGTCCGGGTCCGGGACAGGGACGAGGTTGAGTTCGGCGGCGGCCAGTGCCCGCAGCACGATCGGGTCGCGTCGGTCGATGGCCTCCTGCAGGGCGCGCGCACGATCGAGGCGCTCCTGCTCGTGGGCGAGCATCATGCGTGCCCGATCCCGCTGCCAGCGGACCTGATCGCGGCGGTCCTGGGCGGGCAGGAGCAGGCACGCCGCCAGCATCGCGCCGCCGGCGGTCAGGAACAGCCATGGAGTGATGGATCGCGCCGGCACGCTGCATCCATCGGACGCAGCGGGTGTTCGCGTGCACAAGGCAGGGGCTCAGCGCGCGGGGGCGTCCCTGTGCGCTTCGAGCAGGTGGAAGCAGTCGGCGGCCCGCATGAGGAGCGTATCGACATCCACGGGCGCGTCGGGGTTGTTCCACCCCAGTGTGACGACGAACGCCCGTCCGTCGGTGTCTTCGAGCAGCCAGGTCAGATTGAGCACGCCCGGCTCGGAGCCGCCCTTGTAATAGACGCGGGGCCAGCGGGTGCGGTCGATCGTCGTACCCGGGTTTGTCCCCAAGATCTCGTTCAGCGCCTCGCACGCCGGGTCACGGGCCAGCTCTCGCAGATGGGCCATCACGCGTGCGCACTCGAGGGGGGTGCAGAACCACTCGACCCGGTCGATCGCGATGGGGTTCTTCCAGAGCGGGAGGAGCATCATCTGGATCTGGGCGTCTGCAATCTCGCCCTCGAGCATCTCGCGACGGGTCTCCTCGTCGGCGCCGGCGAAGCGTTCCGGGAGCGTGGGATCGCCCGAGAGTTTGATGGTGAACATCTCCTTCGTGCCGAGGAACGGGGTATTGCGGAGCGGGTCATCGTGAAACCGTGCCATGAACGCCTCGACACGCTCGCGACCGACGAGGTGCAGGAGGTGGTCGGTAGCGGTGTTGTCGCTGATGGCGATCATCTTGAGGGCGTATTCCCGGATCGGGAACTCGGTCCCGGCGGGGTGGTTCTGCATGGTGCCCGAGGGCAGGCTCTTGAGGTCGTCGCGGATCGCAAGGGGTTCATCCCAGGAGACCTGTCCGTCGCGGATCATCTCGGCGAGGGCGCCGAGGATGTAGAGCTTGAAGGTGGAGCCGACGGCGAGGCGCCGGTCGTCGTGCCAGGTGAAGAGCGGTTCGGGCGGGGCGCCGTCGTGGATCGCGTAGACCCCGACGGCGACCTGTCTGGGGAGCGCCTCGAGGCGGGCGCTCAGTTCATCCCAGGAATCGGCGAGATCTGGGGCCGCGTCCGGGGCCGGTCGTACCAGGAATCCCGTGATCAGTCCGGTCTGTGGATCGAGTTCCAGGCCGATGCGCAGGGGCATGGGGATCGCGTCCGTGGTGTAGACGGCGGTCAGGGCGTGCGGCTCATTGCGTTCGAGGCGAATGAGCGTGGGATTCATCCGGGGGGCGAGCAGCGGGCGGATCTGGGCGTGGGCCGCCCGCAGACGCGGAGGGGGCACTTCCTCGAGGAAGGACGGGGCAAAGCGTGCTTCTGCCTGTGGGTCGTAGTCGCTCGCGAGGAATGCGAGGATCCACTGGAGGG
>WGEO01000156.1 GCA_015492715.1 Phycisphaerales bacterium
GCCGGAGATTCTCCAGCAGCACCTCCTTGAACGCCGCCCCCTGGGCTCCCTCCGCGCCGCCACGGGCCGCAGCCCCGCCCGGACGGGGCCCCTGGGCCCCCTGACCGCCGACAAGTCCGATCGGATCGCTCATGCGAAACCCTCACCTGCGCCGGTGCCCGCCTCCCGCGAGCCCGACGCCCATCGCGCTCCCGCCTCCGTGCTACGCCAGCAACCGCAACGCCTGTGCCACCATCGTCTTGCCGGCCTCCGCGGCCACCACATTCGCCTCGTACGCCCGCGCAGCCTCCAGCGCGTTGACACGCTCCACGATCGGATTGATGTCCGGCACCATCACATACCCGTCCCCGTCCGTGTCGTGCGGGCTCCCGGGCATGTATCGCGCCCGCAGCGCGCCGGGGTTCTGCTCGATCCGCTGCACATGCACGCCCATCTCCCGCGCCAGCGGATCCCGCGCCGAGGGATCCCCCGGCGCAAACATCACCTCCCGGCGCAGGTACGGCGCGTAGTTGCCCTGCGCGTCCTCCAGCACATTCTGGTTCGCGATGTTCGCCGCGATCGCCTGCATCCGCGTCCGCTGGGCGATCATCCCGCTCACCGAGATATCGAGCGAGCCGTACATCTGCTATCACCTCGTCTCACGGATCGCACCCCGGATCCGATTCATCTCATGGCGATACAGGTCCGTCGCCACCCGGAACATCGCCCCGTTCTCCGCCAGGTCCTGCATCAGACGCTCCAGGTCGCGATCGTTGCGATCATGGAACAGAACATTCCCGCTGGGCGTCCCGGGATCCAGCACGATCGACCCGTCGGGACCGATCCGTACCTCGCCCGAACCCTCCAGCCTCAGGGTGCCCTTGTCCCCCCCCGTCTCCTTCCGCCTTCGATCGATCGCCTCGCCCAGCAGACGCTGAAAGCCCGAGGGGTCCACATCCCGCGGGCGATAGTCCGGCGTGTCGATGTTCGCAATATTGCTCGCGATCAGGCGATGACGCGATCCTGAGAACCGGATCATCGCCTCCAGCGCCGGAAGCGAGCCAGCCGTCGTGATGCCGCCGATCGGACCCACGCCTCACATCTCCGCAATCGTGGTGCCAATCCCACGCCGCTACAGTGTCTGCTCCACCAGCTGCTCTTCCTTCCACTTCTTCAACTTCAATCCCAGCGTCCGCACGCCGATCCCCAGGGCCTTGGCCGTCCGCTGGCGATGCCCGTTGAACCGCCGGAGCGTCTGCACGATGATCTCCCGCTCGATCTCGGCCAGCGTCTTGATCGGCCCCTCGCCCGCGTCCGCTCCCACGCCCGCGTGCGTGCCGTTGCCGGAACCCGGACCGCCCCCCGCCTGCGCCGTGTCCGTCGGCACACTCCCGATCCCCATGCCCTCCGCCGCCACCGGCTTGGGCTCGATCACCGGAACACTCCGACCACTCAGCCACGGCTCGATCAGCGACCGCCCGATCGTCCCCGCCTCGCCCCCATGGTCGCCCATGCCGTCGCTGAGCACGACCGCACGCTCGCAGATGTTCTGCAACTCCCGCACATTCCCGGGCCACTCGTAACGCTGCATCAGCGCGATCGCATCGTCGTCGAACCGCCGAACACGCCGACCGTCCCGCGCACAGACCATGCCCACGAAGTGCTCCGCCAGCGCAGGGATGTCCTCGACCCGATCACGCAGCGCCGGCATGTGGATCGGCAGCACATTCAGCCGGAAGAACAGGTCCTGCCGGAACTCCCCGCTCGCCACCGCACGCGGCAGGTCCCGGTTGCTCGTCGCGATCACCCGCACATCCACCCCGATCGACCGGCTCGAACCCACACGCTCGAACGACCGCTCCTGCAGCACCCGCAGCAGCTTGGCCTGGATCTTCGGGCTCACCTCCGAGATC
Organism: Phycisphaerales bacterium; assembly: GCA_015492715.1. GTDB lineage: Bacteria > Planctomycetota > Phycisphaerae > Phycisphaerales > UBA1924 > S146-42. The sequence continues at coordinate 1,893 of WGEO01000156.1, forward strand.
TCGTCCAGCAGCAGCGTCCCGCCGTCGGCGAGCTCGAACCGCCCCTTGCGCATCGAGTCCGCCCCCGTGAACGCCCCCTTCTCATGCCCGAACAACTCCGACTCCAGCAGGCTCTCCGACAACGCCGCACAGTTCACGCACAGCATCGGACCGGCGCTGCGCGGGCTCAGATCATGGATCGCCCGGCTGACGACCTCCTTGCCCGTCCCGCTCTCGCCGCACACCAGCACATTGCCCCCGCTCGAGGCCACCGCCAGCACCTGCTCCTTGACCCGGCGCATCGCCGCCGAGTCCCCGATGATCCGCTCCAGCCCACGCCGATCCTGCTCCGTGCCGACCCCCTGGGCCCGCAGCAGCGTGTTCTCCCGAACCACCCTCGCGTGCCGGATCGCCCGCTTGACCGCGATCACCAGCTCGTCGCCCTCGAACGGCTTGGTGATGTAGTCGAACGCGCCCAGCTTCATCGCACGGATCGCCGTGTCCACCGCACCGAACGCCGTCATCAGCACCACCGGCAGATCCTCGTCCACCTCCTTCAGACGACGCAGCAACTCCAGCCCGTCCATCCCCGGCATCCGAAGATCGCTCACCACCGCGTCCGGACGCTTCTGCGCCGCCAACTGAAGCGCCCGCTCCCCGTCCTCGGCGCCGACCACCTCCATCCCCGCGCGACGGAGCGTCTCGCAGACGCTCTCACGCATCATCTCCTTGTCGTCCACGACCAGAATCGTGCTCATGCCGCATGCTCCAGTCCGGTCCCGCGGACCGTGATCTCGGGTCTCTCTCGTGCCGCCTCGATCCGTCTCGGCAGCCGTATCTCGAATGTCGTCCCGCGCCCCAGCTCGCTGTCGCCCCCGCTGCGCACCCGGACCTGCCCGCGATGGGCGTCCACGATCCGATGCACGATGGCAAGCCCCAGCCCCGTCCCGCTGGCCCGCGTCGTAAAGAACGGGTTGAACATCCGCTCCAGCGTGCGCGCGTCGATCCCCGTTCCGCTGTCGCTCACACGCAGCACGCCCCACTCACCCTCCTCCAGCGACGAGAGCACGAGCCGACGCTCCCCGTCGATGCCCGCCATCGCCTCCAGCGCGTTGCGCGCAATATTCACCAGCGCCTGCGTGAGCAGCCCGTCGTCGCCGCCGATCTCCCCGGAACCCTCGACGCGAATCTCGACACGCACCCCGCGCGCCAACTCCCCCACGCACACGCTCTGCACCACCCGCTCCAGCAGCGCCCGCGCATCGACGACCCCGATCCGCGGACGAAGATCACGCGCAAAGCTCAGCACATCGCGCACGATCGCGTCCAGCCCCCGCACCCCCTCCACGATCCGCCGCGCGATCTGCGCCCGCTCCCGCTCGTCCTCGACGCCACGCTCCAGCGCCTGCGCGCTCAGCGCGATCGCCCCCAGCGGGTTCCGGATCTCGTGCGCGATCCCCGCCGCCATCTCCCCCAGCGCCGCCAGCCGACGCGAACGCTCCAGGCTCTCGTTCGCCTCGCGCAACTCCTCGTTCAGACGCGCCACCTCACGCCGCAGCGTCTCGTGCGACGCCTGCAGACGCGCCGTCACCGCGTTCATCTCCTGCAGCAGCTCGCCCAGGTCCTGCGCAGACAGCATCCCTCGCCCCTGATCGCTCATGCCTGCTCGTCCCTGTACCGCGCCCCACGCTCCGCCCCGCCGTACGCCCGCACCGCCCGACGAGACCGACGCATCGACGCCAACTCCGCCAGCACCCCGTCGCGACGCTCCAGCAGCACGCCGAGCGTCCGCTGGTCCTGCCCGAGCACCTCCTCGATCGCCGCCGCGATCTCCTCACGCTCCCGGCGCAGATCCTCATCCAGATCGCAGCCCCGCAGCGAGTCCTCGATCGCCTGGATCTCGTTCAGCACCCCCTGA
>WGEO01000157.1 GCA_015492715.1 Phycisphaerales bacterium
GAGGTTGCGCGCCTGCGAGAGCAGGCCCGCGCCGGCGACAAGCAGGCGATCGAGCGACTGGACGAGTTGCGCCGCATCCGCCACGAGCAGCACATGCGCGAGCTGGAAGAGATCGCCGCTGTACTCGCCCGACAGATCGCCGATCTCTTCCAGCTCGCGCATGTGCTGCTCGTGGCGGATGCGGCGCAACTCGTCCAGTCGCTCGATCGCCTGCTTGTCGCCGGCGCGGGCCTGCTCTCGCAGGCGCGCAACCTCCCGGCGCGTCCGCACGACCTGCTCGCGCTCGATCGTCGTCAGCCCGCCATAGTCGGCGCTGAGCGTCATGGGCAGGCGCAGCAGATCCACCCGCTCGTCGCCCTCGACATCCAGCGCCAGCTGCTCGGGCAGAATCTCGTCAGGTTCCAGCGCCTCGGCGATCGCGCCGGGCTCGCGCAGCAGCGCGGGCGTCAGCATCGTGACATGCGAGGACGCCTTCGGATCCACGGGCTTGGGAAGCACGAACAGCACACGCTCGCCCATACGCGCAAGGGCCTTGGTCAGCCCATAGCACGCCGTCCCCAGACCGCCCGAGATGTAGGGCGGGAACTCCCACCCGAGCATCAGGATGCGCATGGTCTCTCCGGCGGGCGGAAGAACGCCCGGCTCTCGCAACGATATGGAGCGCCCGCGACGGGACCAGCGCTGCGCGTCAGTCTTCTTCGCCCGGATTCATATCGCCCAACTGGCGAAAGCATGCCTCGTAGGCGAGCAGAACCTGCAGAAGCGAGTCCGGCGAGGGATCATCGACGCGCGACCGGAAGGTGAACAGCATGTCCTCGCTGCGAAAGTGCTGGACCGCCAGTGGGCCGGCGTCGAAGCCCTGGTCCGCGAGCTCCTCATCGAGCAACTCCTCGATCGAGTCGCCCGTGTGCATGAGCTGGGCCTCGATGGACTCGCTCAGCCAGCGATCGGGCGTCACCAGCGAGACCCACACCCCATCGCCGTCCTGCTCGACACGATAGAACGCCGGCTCCTCCGGTCCGTCGGCCTGACAGACCAGACGCCCATCCTCGATGCGAACCTCGGCGAACGGATGATCCTCGCCCAGACGCTCGCGCAGCGTCGCAACCAGTTGCGAGAATGCCTGCGTTTCCATGAGACGAGCCTCCTGTCCAGCCGCCCTCACACTAGGCCCGCCTCCATGAACCGGACACACAGCGCGTGGACCTCGACGCGACTTGATGAAGGCATGCAGGGCCTATACTCCCAGCCGCACAGCCCAGGTGGCGGAATTGGCAGACGCGCCAGCTTGAGGTGCTGGTCCCGGCAACGGGGTGGAGGTTCGAGTCCTCTCCTGGGCATTCGCCGATCGCCCCAGATCCGGGGCATCCGACCCCCGCAGACGGGCGTACATCTCTTGCCTCAGCCCCGTCTGGCCCGAGACTGGTCCGGCCCAACACCGGGCGATCGCGAGCACCGACCATGCCCTTCCCCCACACCCGAACCCACACCATCGCATGCACAGCTGCGCTCCTGCTCGCCTTGGGTATGCTCGCCTTGCATCCGGACTTTCCCGGAAGTGCTCGGGCCCAACCGGCGCAGGACCCACCGGCGGATTCCGTCGAGCCCGAAGAGCCGGAGTGCATCGTCACCCTCGTCGACGGCGGGCAGATGAGCGGGCGACTCGTGGCGGAGAACGACGAGGGCGTCACGATCCGCGTCGGGAGTGTCCTGACGACCTTCAAGACCGAGGAGATCGACCGCCTGATCCTGGTCGAGCCGGTGCTGGAGCGATATCGCCGGATGCGCAAGGCCATCGGGGACGATCCCGAGCGGATCCTCATGCTCGCCGAGTGGCTCATGGGCGAGCGGCGATATGCCCTGGCACTCCGAGAGGTTGAGCGGGTGCTGGAACTGGAGCCGACGAACCCGCGGGCGCTCGAGCACAAACGCCTGCTGGAACAGCAGATCCGTCTGCTCGCCACGGCTCGCGAGCACGACGCCGAGACGGATTCGGAAAAGCGTCCATCCCCTATCAAACCGCGCGAGTTTCCCGTCCTCAGCCCGGAACAGATCAATCTGATCCGCGTCTTCGAGGTCGATCTGGCCAATCCGCCCAAGATGAGCGTCCCGCGCGAGACGGTGGAAAAAATCCTGACCTATTACGCCGACGCCGAGCAGGTCCCCAAAACCCCGGAGGGTCGAGAGGCGCTGTTCCACAAGCGGGCGGATCAGATTCTCGATCTCCTTTTTCAACTGCGTGCCCGCGAACTGTACGGAGATGTGCGGATAGAGGAAGACCCCGAGGCGATGCGTCGGTTCCGTGTCGATGTCCACAACGCGTGGCTGGTGCGGGGCTGTGCCACGAATCGCTGCCACGGGGGTGTGCAGGCGGGCAGACTCTACCTCAAGAACACCAAGAGCCGGTCCGACGCCACGGTCTACACGAACTTCCTGATCTTGGATCGTTATCGGACGGCGGACGGACGCCCGCTGATCGATTACGACCAGCCGGGCAAGAGCCTGCTGCTCGAACTGGCGCTCCCGCGTGAGATTTCCGCGTATCCGCATCCGCCGGTCAATGAACTGGGGCGTGAGCGCCCATGGACGCCCATGATTCGTTCACGCGACGATGCGCGATTCCGCAAGACGGTCGCGTGGATTCGTTCGATGTACCGCCCGCATCCGGACTACCCGATCGACTACACGCCGCCGCGTCCCGTGCCCGAAGACACGGGCGAAGACACCCCGCGGAAACCCGGGACACCCCGCTGAGGGGTCCGGCCCGGGTGTGCCATTGGCGTGGATCGCGGGAACCCGTCGGGGGTGGTCGGCGGATAGGCCTGCCCGTCGGGAGCGGGTTCTTCCAGACCGTCCCTGCGCGACTAGAGTAGAGACCGCCCGTGTCGGCGGAGGCGATGCCTGTATCCAGAGGATTGTGATGGCACGAATGCGAATGATGCTGGGGCTGGTCCCGCTCTCCCTGCTGCTGGTGGGCGGCTGTGGCTCCGAGGACGACGCCCAGAGCCGGCTGACGCTTGCGAGTGCGAAACTGCAGGGTGTGCCCAGCGGCAAGGGAACGATCCCGGACGCCGACGCCGTACGGAGCGTCTACGCCGAGGTCCGTGAACTGCTGGATCCTGTCCTCGATCGTGGGCTGCCCGCCGAGCAGGCCTCGGCCCATCTGATCATCGCCGAGACGCAACTGGGCGAGGGCGGACCGGCGATCCGCGCCCTGGCACAAGGCGAGAACAAGGCTCTGCAGCGTCTGGGCGAGGTGGAGTCCCTGCTGGAGGTCTGGCAGGTCGCCGAGACGAAGCGCGAGGTCGCGTCGTCGTTCGACGCATCCGAGCAGATCGCCAAGTTGCGTCAGGAGATGGAGCAGTTCGAGCGGCAGCGCGACGAAGCCCTGGGCCAGCGTCAGGAACTCCAGTCCCAGCTGGACGATCTGAACGCGAGGATCGCTCAACTGCTGGAGCAGGCCAATGCCCAGCGCGACGAGGCGGCGCGTCTGGAACTCGAGGCCGCCAGCGCGGGCCCGGATCAGGTCGTCGCCCTCGTGCGTCAGGCACAGGTGCACAAGCGCCAGGGCGATGCCCTGGTCATGGAGGCCGAGAAGTTGCGGGGACAGGTCGAGCAGATCGCCCCCCGGATCGAGCGCCTGACGCTCCGGATCGAGGCCGCCGAGAAGGACCGCAACCTCCGCAGCCAGAGCCTCGCGTCGATCCAGGACATTGTGCGTATCCGGCGTGAAGCGGCACAGGCGGCCCAGCGTGAGGCCGACGGATTCCGCGACGAGCTGGAGACGCTCGTCTTCGGCGACGATGGGCTGCTTGCCTATCGCACGCAGGAGCTTGCGCGTCTGCTGAGCGAGGCCGAGGGAGTCTGGTCGCGGGCGCTGGCTTCGGCCCGCAAGGCATCGAGCGGGCTGCGTCAGGCCGCCCAGTTGATGGTCGGACGGATCCAGCAGGCCCACGGACAGGCGCTGCTCCAGCACGCTCAGGGGCTGACGACGCTCCGGGGGACGCTGGAGCAACTTGCAGCCCACGACGACCTGCGCTCCGCCCAGTTGGAGCAGGCGATCGACGAGACCACACAGGCAGAGCGCGAGGCGTATCAGAAGAGCGCAGACCTTCTGCAGGAAGCATCCGATGCCTTCGGCGGCGCCGGCATCGGCGGTGAGGCCGACCGTGAACTCGAGCGACTCCAGCAGTCGCTGGCGGCGCAGATCCAGCGAGCCAACGACCGCCTGCAGGATCTTGGTGGGACACCGCAAGACGGCGAGGGCTGAAGCGATCGCCACGGACGCTCCCAGCACGGACGGCGCAACGGGCGAGCGGGGAACACCCCGCCTGCCCGATGTCGCGATGCATCTGCACACACCCCAGGAGCCCGCCGTCGCCCGCGTGGTCTCCAGTGAGCGCTGCACCCTCAGCCGCAAGAGTTCCAGTTTCGTGCGTCACATCGTGATGGACATCTCCGACTCCCGCATGGTCGGGCAGATCCTCCCGGGGCAGTCCTTCGGCGTGCTCCCGCCGGGAACGGACGATCGAGGCAGGCCGCACAAACTCCGCCTGTATTCGGTGGCCTCGCCCAGTTTCGGCGAAGAGGGCGGGAGTCACCTGCTTGCCACGACGGTCAAGCGGACCATCGCCGAGCACTGGGAGAACCACCGTCTGTTCCTGGGGGTTGCGTCGAACTATCTCTGCGATCTGCAGGAGGGCGAGGAGGTCCGCATCACGGGTCCCAGCGGCAAGCGTTTCCTGCTGCCGGAGGACCCGACGCAGCACGACTATCTCTTCATTGCGACCGGCACGGGTATCGCACCCTTCCGGGGCATGATGATGGACCTGGCCCGGACCTCGCCGGGCTCACGGGTGGCGCTGGTCATGGGGGCGGCCTACGAGACGGACCTGCTCTACCACGGCCAGATGCTGGATCTGTGCTCGCAACACGAGCACTGGGCGTACCTGACGGCGTTGAGCCGCGAGCCGCAGCGCGACGGGCACGACCCCATGTATGTGCACGAACGCCTGGAGATCAACGCCGACACCCTCGTGCCCATGCTCGAATCCGAGCGCACGCTGGTGTACCTGTGCGGGGTGGCGGGGATGGAGCTGGGTGTTTTTCGGGCCATGTCCCGCGTGCTGACGGGGCGCCATCTGGAGCAGTACCTGCAGATCGACCCGGAGATCCTCGACAGCGACGAGCCGTGGGATCGCCGGATGATCCATCGGAGGATCAGGCCGACCAAGCGTGTCTTCCTGGAGGTCTACGCGTGAGGAGGGCGGCGACATCGCGGGATGTGGGTGGGCCTCGGGGAGGTTTGACCTCCGGCGGGGTCACTGGTAGGTTTGGAACCCGTCGCTTGATCCATCGGAGACGATCCGGGGGGCGGGGAGGATCGAATCGGACGCCGACGCCGGC
>WGEO01000158.1 GCA_015492715.1 Phycisphaerales bacterium
CAGCGAAGCAGGCGCGGGCACGACCGTCACCTTGTAGAACGCCGTCTCGGGCAGACCCGTGGTCGCCTCGTCGCCGGCGTCCTTCTGACCGGCGAACACGCCGTTGATGTTGAGCACGGTGGTGCCGGACTCGTCGGCCTCGAAGGCCGAACCACTGTTGACCCAGCCGTCCTCGAAGACCGAGTTGAACTCGGAGATGCCGATCCAGTAGACACCGGCGGTCAGATCCTCGGTCACGATGCTGAACGGGAAGCCCAGGCCATCGTCGTCGGCCGCCAGCAGCGTGCCCGCGGCATCCCACAGGCCGATCTCCGTGTCGAGATCGCCACCCCCGTGGTTGGTCGACCCGGTCGTATCGAACGAGTAGGTCCCCTCGCCCCCGATGACGCCGAGGTCAAGAAAATCCGTGGGCTGGGCCTGAGCAACCCCGGCGATGGCAAACAAAGCGACTGCACTTCCGATCTTCTTCTTCATCGCTCACTCTCCTTCGTCCACCGGACGAACTTCACCATCCCCCGCTCTCTCTCTCTGACAGCGAGGCCGATCCATACAGGCTTCCACGGAAGCAAGAACAAGCCCCCGATTCGCCCCTCGAGATGCCGGCGTCAAGCCAGCATGGGACAGACAATAAAAACTTCTGGAAGCAGAATCAATCGAAAATCCACCCCGATCCCCACATAATCTCGTGGGTAACCCTGCCGACAGGTCCCCGGATTCATCGGGACAGGGTCCAAGTAGACGCCCCATACTGCCCAGACTCTCCAAGTTCCTCCGCAATCCGGATCAGTTGGTTGTATTTCGCGTTCCGATCGCTCCGACATGGCGCTCCGGTCTTGATCTGCCCGCAGTTGGTCGCCACGGCGAGATCCGCGATCGTCGCGTCTTCCGTCTCCCCCGAGCGATGGCTCAGCACGCACGCATAGCGGTTTCGCATTGCGTAGTTTGCCGTATCGAAGGTCTCGCTCAGAGTCCCGATCTGGTTGACCTTGACAAGAACCGCATTGGCGCAGCCCTCTCGAACACCCCGCTCGACGAACTTCCGGTTCGTGACGAAGAGGTCGTCGCCCACGAGCTGGACCTTGTCGCCCAGGCGATGGGTGAGTTTGCGCCACCCCTCCCAGTCATTCTCCGCCAGACCGTCCTCGATGGAGCGGATGGGGTATTTCTCGCACCAGCCCGCCCAGAGGTCGATCAGGTCGTCGCTGGAGAGGATCTCTTGGGAACTACTGAAGAACTTGTAGCCCTGCTTGCCGTCCTTCTCGGCCTCGTTCCAGAGTTCGCTGGTCGCCGGATCCAGGGCAACGAAGATCTGCTCACCCCAGGAATACCCCGCCTTCTCGACGGCCTCTTCGATGACGCACAGGGCGTCCTCGTTGTCCTTGAGGTCTGGAGCAAATCCCCCTTCGTCGCCGACGGCCGTGCTCAAGCCTCGATCCTTGAGGACCTTCTTGAGGGTGTGGTAGATCTCGACGCCGGCCCGAAGAGCCTCGGCAAAGGTGTCGAAGCCCCACGGCTGGATCATGAACTCCTGGAAGTCCACGGTGTTGTCGGCGTGCTTGCCGCCGTTGAGGATGTTGAGCATGGGGACCGGGAGGATCTTCGCACCGGAGCCGCCCAGATAGCGGTACAGGGGCAGGCCTGCGCCACCGGCTGCGGCCTTGGCGACGGCCATGGAGACGCCGAGGATGGCATTGGCGCCCAGTTCAGCCTTGTTGGGCGTGCCATCGAGTTCGATCAGGACGCGGTCGATCGTCTCTTGCTCTCTGGCGTCGAGGCCCTCGATCGCCGGAGCGATCCGCTCGTTGACATTGGCGACGGCCTTGAGGACCCCCTTGCCCATGTAGGTTTTCGGGTCCTGATCGCGGAGTTCGACGGCCTCGTTCTCGCCGGTGCTGGCGCCGCTGGGGACGGCGGCTCTGCCGACGATCCCGCTCTCGAGCCCGACGACGACCTCGACGGTGGGGTTGCCTCGTGAGTCGAGGATCTGACGGGCGTGGACGAAGTCGATCTCCTGCATCATGACGGGGCCTCCTGACGAATAGTGTTGAGCGTATGGCCGTGCTACGCTGGGCATGGCACGGTCGAGCCGCATTCTTTGCGCCGGGGCATCATGGGACACGAGGGACCACGCATCGACAGCATCGAAGATCTCCGGCGGGCCATCGTCGAGCAGGGCACCCGGGTGCTGGAGACGGTCACACTCGCCCTGGAGATCGCCGTGGGCGAGCGTCAGGACGGCAGGGAACGACTGCACACGCTCGAGGACGAGGTCGATCGGGTGGATGTCGCGATCGAGCGCAGCGCCGTGCGAATCCTGACGGAGGCGACGCAGGGGGCGCAGCGTCTGGACGAGCGTGCGGTGCGCACCATCCTGATGATCGTGAAGATCAACAACGAGATGGAGCGGATCGCAGACTTGGCCGTCGATATCGTCGAGCGGTCCGAGCGTCTGAGCATGGCGGGCACCCAGCTGCCGCTGACGGTGCGCGTCATGACCAACAGCACGATCGGCATCGTCCGCGATACCAACCGTGCGGTGTCGGCCTCGGATCCGGCGCTGGCGACGATGGTCCTCAAGTGCGAGGACGCGATGGAGGTCTTCCGGGGCGAGGTGCTGCGGGCCGCCGAGCGTGATCTGGCGTCCGGCTCGCTGAGCCTGGAGCTGACGCTCTTCATGCACGCGATGGCGGGCAAGTGTGTCTCGATCGCGGATCACTGCACGAATATTGCCGAGCAGATCATCTATGCCGAGACGGGCAAGATCGTGCGTCACACGACAGAGGGCTGGGTGGATGTGACGCAGGACGAATCCTGACCGCCCGCCTCTGTCGTTCGGGGCCTTGAATCCGTCCCGTGTGCGATCCACGAACCATCGCGCTGCTTGCCAACCCGCGTGCCGGCCGTGGTCGGGCCGCCCGTGAGCGCGAGCGGCTGGAGCATGTGCTGGAATCGCGGGGGCATCAAGCCGTGCGCTGGGATGCGGGCGCTCCCCGTCCGCCCGACCCCTTCGATGTGCTGTGTGTGCTGGGCGGCGACGGCACGATTCATCATGTGCTGGCCGACCTGATCGATTCGCGAGCGGCACTGTATCACTATCCGCTGGGCACGGAGAATCTGATCGCACGCGAGTTCCGCCATCGGGCGTCCGCCGCCGCACTGCTGCGTGCGATCGATGTGTGCCAGACACACACGATCGACCTCGGCGCGTGCGGGGGAGAGCTGTTTGCCATCATGGCGAGCGTCGGGCCGGACGCAAGCATCATCCATCGGGTGCACGCCCGGCGCCGGGGACGGATCACGCACGCG
>WGEO01000159.1 GCA_015492715.1 Phycisphaerales bacterium
CTGCTGTGTCGGGGTGGGGGGCGGCGAAGGCTGGATGGTCTGTTCCTGACTCACCGGGCGGGTTGCTCCTGCGGGTCCATACCCTAGCATCGGCTCGTGAGCGAGGGACCCATCATCCAACCCGCCGACAGAGCGGCCCGTCCCGTCCGGCGCGTCCTGCGGCGCTGGCGGGTGATGACCGGCGGGGGACGCGATCGGGCGCACAATCGACGCACTCTGGTCGCTTGTTCGGGGGGATGCGATTCATCGGCCTTGGCCCTGATCCTGCGCAGCGCCACCCGCGAGATGGCCCTCGGGCATGTCGTGCACGACCTCAGATCCGAGGCAGAGGCGTTCCATGACCGGGATCGGGTCGCCGAACTCGCCCAGCACCTGGGGGTTCCCTTTGTCTGGCGTCGTGTCTCGGTTCGTGATGTGCGGGGTAACGACGAGGCCAACGCCCGTCGTGCTCGCTATGCGGCATTGACGGCGATGGCCCGCGAGGGTTCTTGGGCGTTCCTCGCGACAGCCCACCACGCCGATGATCAGTTGGAGACTGTCCTCATGCGACTGATCCGTGGAGCCGGACCCGCAGGCCTGGGGGGTATCGCGCAGACGCGGGACTTGGGCGGGGTGCGTCTGATTCGCCCGATGCTGGAGATCGATCGCAGCGAGTGCGAGGCGATCTGCCGATCGTGCGGCTGGCAGTGGGTAGAAGACCGAACCAACCGCGATGAGTCCCGCCTGCGGAATGCCCTGCGCGCCCGTGTCCTGCCCGAACTGCGAGCGATTCGCCCCGGGGTGGCACACGCATGCACACGAAGTGCGGATCTGTGCGCCCAAGCCGGGGCGATCGTTCGCGAGCGGGCAGCCCAAGTACTGAAGCGTGCGCACATGGACGACCATGGTGGGAGCACCGCTCTCGATCGCGGCGTCCTCCGGCGGGAGCCGGCGATCGTTCTGGGCGAGGTGATCCGACTGACGGTCGGTGATTCCGGGCGGGATCGTCTGAGCCGGCGGGTTCTCGACCGCGTGGTTCTCGCGATCCGGGAACAGCGGGGGGACAGGCGGGTGTTTACGATTGGCCCGGCTGAGATCGTCGTTGAAGCGGACATGGTCGTGCTCGGGCGCACGGACCGCGAGGAACCTCCGGGAGAGACTCCATGACCACAGATCGTCCCAGGATCGGGCTGGTCGGACACTGCGGGCCGGACTCGTTCATGCTGCGCTCGTGTGTGGAGCGTGCCATCGACGGCGCGGACATCCACATGTTGAAGTCCGATAAGGCCGTTGAGGAGTCGGCTGCGGACATGGACCTGCTGCTGGTGAATCGCGTGCTCGACGGGCGATTCCGCAACGCCAGCGGGATCGATCTGATCCGCCATCTGCGCGAGCGGCTGGGCCATGGGGCTCCGGCGATGATGCTCGTCAGCAACTACGGCGAGGCCCAGGAAGAGGCTCGGCGTGCGGGAGCGTTTCCCGGCTTCGGCAAGAGTGAGCTGTACGACGAGCAGACGCTGGAGAAGATTCGAAGCGCCGTTGCCCAGAAGGCCTAGCGGCCAGCCAACGGAACTCTGCGGGCTCAGCAGGTACTACAGCTTGAGCTTGTGTCACACTTCACGCGATTCCACGGCATGTGGGCGAGGAGTTTGGCCATGCCGCACCAGCCCGTGGCCCCGGCGAAGATCAGGCCGCACCCGACGAACCCCGGGATGATGAGGAACCAGGGGTTCAGCGTGGCGCCGAGCAGTGTGCCGAGCGCGACCAGTGAACCCGCGGTGATCTGGACCTGACGCATGATGTCGAGTCTGGGCGCCCCTGCGCTGCGTTCGACGCGTTTTCCGGCTGCCTTCCATGCCTCGATCCCGCCGGCGAGGTGGAAGGCCTGTTCTCCCTCGCGTGCATACTGGCTCGCGGCCTTGTGAGACCGCTTGCCGGTGCGGCAATGGAAGACCACGCGTCGATCGGCGAAGCGTTCTCGCACGGATTCCGGGGTGAACTTGGAGAGCGGAATGAGGACTGCTCCCGGGATGTGCTCGGTTGCGTGTTCGATCGGTTCGCGGACATCGACGAGCACGGTCTGTCCGGATTCCAGCCACTGCTCCAGCGTCGCGGGGTCCACATCCGCCACCATGCAGTTGCTGCTCTCCGTGGACTGGGGCTGTTCGGTCACCTTCATCTGATACCTCGATAGTCGTCGAACTGGCTCTTTCAACCGAAGGCCCCCCGGATGCCTGCGGGCATCCGAGGGACGAGTGGGGATGGATCATGCACGCTGGGCGTGGGCCTCTTCCCACGCGAGATAGCCTCCTCTGAGGTTGACCGCCTGGTACCCCATTCTCAGGAGGTAGGCGGTGGCCCGTGCCGAGCGTGCGCCGCTGCGGCAGTTGACGAGGAGTTGATGATCGCGTGGCACCTCGTCGAGGCGGGATGCCAGACGGGTATGGGCGATGTTGATGGCATCGGGGAGGTGGCCCTCGGCGAACTCCGTTGCCCGGCGGACATCGAGGACGCGGACGATGCCGGTGTCGAGCATCTTCTCTGCTTCCTCGGGCGTCTCCTCGGGGGCTTTGGCGAGCGTGTGCGAGGCGTCCTCGTATCGCTCCAGTTCGGAGGCGTCGAACCAGCCCTTGATGTTGTCCAGGCCGATGCGGACGAGGTCTCGCACGGCTTCCTCCACCCGATCGGGCGTGATGATGAGATAGATGTCCTCGTCCTCCCTGATGAACGAGCCGGCGTCCGTCGGGAAGGAAGCCGTCAGCGGCAGGAAGAGCGAGCCCGGCACATGTCCCTCACGGAAAGCGTCCCAGGGGCGTGTGTCCACGATGGCAACCTTTCGGGCATCGAGGTTGCGGAGTTCCTGGGGTGTGATCTTCGGCGGGATCGGCAGTTCACCCAGCACCTTCGGCCCCATCTTGTTGACCCGCTTCATGTTTGCGAAGTAGAGCGGGGGTTCGGGTTGTCCGCTGAGGATGAAATCGACGAAGGACTGTTCGTCCGTGGCGTGACGGATGGCGCTGTTGAACCGCTGCTCGTAGCCGATGGTGCTGGTGGGCACGGCACCGAGGGCCTTCCCGCAGGCGCTGCCGGCCCCATGTGCGGGCCAGACCTGGGTGAACTCCGGGATGGCCTTGAGTTTGGCCACCGTGTGGAAGAGTTGGCGGGCGGCGGGCTCGCGGGCCCCGGCCTGCCCGGCGGCGGTCTCCAGGAGGTCGGGGCGTCCGAGGTCGCCGACGAAGACGAAGTCGCCCGTCGCGACGCCGATGGGCTGGTCCGCCCCCCCTCCCCGATCGGTGACGAGGAAACAGATGTGCTCGGGTGTGTGGCCGGGCGTGTGCATGACCCGGAACTCGATCTCCCCGATATGGAAGACATCGCCGTCCTTGAGGAGTTGATAGTCGTAGGACCCGCCGGAGCGTTTCTTGTCCAGCCACTGGTACTTCCAGTGCTCGTCGCCCTCGTCGGAGACATACACCCTGGCATCCAGGCGTTCTGCCAGTTCGCGTGATCCCGAGACAAAGTCCGCGTGGATGTGGGTCTCTGCCGTGGCGACGATCCTCAGGCCATGCTTCTCGGCAAGGTCGATGTATCGGTCCACATCGCGCTCGGGATCGATCACGATGGCCTCGCCGGTTCGCTGGCATCCGATGAGGTATGCCGCCTGGGCGAGTTTTTCGTCGTAGATCATTCGCAGAAACATGGTTCCTCCTTTCGCGGATGCGGCCTTGCGCTTCCGTTTCTTCGTGCCGGATCGACCCGGGTTCGTTCCCGTCTCTGCGAGATTTCACGCGTTCCGGATGCGTGTCAGGGATCGCTCGAGGAGCCCATCCGGGAGGGGATCCTCCCGGAGTCTCCGGCAGAGGTCGTGTGCGAGGTCGAGGCTGGCGAAGACGCTTCGGCAGCGGTCGCAGAGGACCTCAGTCTCCATGGGCACGCCGCGATCGATCGCCTCCTGCTTGGCCCGGAGCAGGTCGAGACAGACCTGCTGGTCGTAGGGCGAGGGGGCGGCCTCGATTCGTGGGAGCAGACGGTCGACCTCCTCGCGGAGGCGCAGGCGGGCACGGTGCACGCGGCTCTTGACCGTTCCCTCGGGGATTCCCAGGATCTGGCTGACCTCGGGGACCGAGAGTTGCGCGATCTCGTGGAGGACGAGAGGCAGACGGAAGTCGTCCGGCAGCATGCAGATCGCCTGTTCCAGTCGCTCCCGGGCTTCCTTTTCCACCTGCTGGAGCAGGATGTCGTCCAGTTCGTCGGCGGGCTGGGCGATCGTCGGGGAATCGAAGGGGAGCGTGGTGTCGAGGGAGGCCGTGTGAGCGGGCTCACCCACCCGCCTGCGCCGCATGCGCCGGGCGACATTCAGGGCGATGCCGTAGAGCCAGGTCGTGACCTGCGATTCGCCCCGGAAGGTATGCCATGATCGGAGGGCCTGCACGAAGACTTCCTGGACGAGGTCTTCGGCCTGGGATGGATCGTCGCAGAGTTTCAGTGCGATCGCCCAGAGGCGGGGCATGTGTTCACGGGCAATCCGGGCGACGGCCTCACGGGCGGCGGGATCCGGCGTGTCTGTTGCCCCCTGGGGTCTGGTCTGCATATCGCCATGGTATCAGATCCCGGGATTCCCATCGGGTCGCTCCTACGATCACTGCGGAAGCAGCACAGGAGCCGCACGATGGACGCGAAGGAAGTCAGAGAGCGGGCCGAGCAGATCGCCGAGCAGGCCGACGATGTTCGCAGGAAGACGCAGGACCTTGTTCTGGATGTCGTCCGGAGCGGCGAGCAAGCCGTGCGAGGTCTGCCAGCGGCGGTGGAGGAAGTGATCGAGGGGGCAAGTGAGGGCCTCAGGGAGATCGCCGAGAACAAGCGAGCTGAGGTTCTCAAAGAGGTCCTGGATGGGATCAGCGACGGCGTGAGCAAGACGGCCGAGGCTTTCAGGCTTGCGTTGGAGGAGGCATCGGGACGGGGGCGTCAGTTTGCCGACGACGAGGTCCGCGGGACGGTCGAGGATCTCAAGACCATCGCATCGCTGCTGGGCGACCGTCTGGAGCAGTTTGCCCGCAATGCCGCCCGGACGATGGATGAGCAGGTGCAGGATCTGGCCAGTCACGCCCGGCGTGCGGCGAGCGACGCCCGCCCTGCCATCGAGTCGGCGATCGATGCGGCCCGTGCGCATCCGCTGGATCTCGGACGGGATGCGGCCAAGGTCGCCGGCGAGGCGGCGCGACTCGGGGTCGGGTCGCTTCTGAGTGCGATCGGCGGAGCCCTCGACGGGCTGGGCAAGGCGCTGCGAGACGAGCAAGCGGGGGAGGGTGAGAAGGCGGGGTCATCAAAGCCAGAGGATGAAGGCGAGCGGTAGCCTCAGGGGTTTCTGCCCAGCGTCACAGACCAGATGGCGATGAGGGCGGCAAGGGAAAAGCCAACCCATGCCCCGATCTGAAGGGCCACGCTCCGCGTGGAACCGGCCTTGTCCGCGAGGATGAGCACGCTGGAGGCAACGAGCAGCGCGGTGATGACGAGGGCACGCGAGATGTTGCGGCTGGCATGCTCGACGGTTCTCGTAACATCGTGCAGCCCCCGGTGCTGGAGGTTGAGCGTCAGTTTGTGGCGGTGGGCCGCGGTCAGCAGCATCTTGAACTGGCGGGGGATGTCCTCGGCCATCTCCGCGTAGGCGATCATGCTGTTCTGGACCCGCATGCGCAGGGCTCCGAGGCTGTAGCGTCTGTGCAGGAGTTTCTCGAGGCTGGGGCGAGCCTCGGCGATGATGTCGAACTCCGGGCAGATCGACTCGCCGACCCCCTCGATCGTGGTCAGCGCCTTGATGAGGAAGACGATGTCCGCGGGGCATCGCAGGCGATGGCGCTGGAGTTTGTCGAAGAACTCCTGGAGCAGACGCCCCATAT
>WGEO01000160.1 GCA_015492715.1 Phycisphaerales bacterium
AACGAGTTCGACGATTGGGTGATCCGCGAAGCCGGGACGGGCCAGAATCATTCCAGTTGCAGCGATCGCGGGAACTGGGGCTGGCGGTATCCGTGGCCGCGTGCGTGGCGTCCGTATCTCGATTCGACCAAGATGTGGGCGCCCACGGCGATCAGCGGTTCGAGTTGGGGGCAGGAATACAAGGATCACTACGAGAACGCGGAGTACTACCACGACCCGGCGTATCCGTGGGAATGGCACCAGATCCACTACGCGAACAACGGGATGGACCTGTATACCGACGAGAACGGGAATCTGCGTTGGCTGTACTACAAGCCCCTGACGAAGCGTCACGCGATCAAGTTCCCGGGATCGACCTTTGCGATGACGGCGTACCAGGACGACGACGACGGTGATCGCTACGAGGATCTGTATCGCCCGAACATGCTGAACCGGCGGATCGCGATCTGGTACGACATCCGCTCGCCGGTGGAGTTGCGCGAGGGCAACCGCCTGACGCGTGCCAGCCCGACACGCCACGGCTTCGGGTCCAATGTCCTGCGGTTCGACGGGCACTCCTCCTGGGAGCCTCGCGATGTGATCATCGACGCGGCGAACTGGGACGACCACGACGATACCTTCAGCTGGGACCGCAAGTGCTACCACCGCCCCAAGCGGGGTCTGTATTAGCGATTGGGTTCGTCGACGGATTGCTCCACAGCCCGCCTGTCCGATGGACGGGCAGTGCTCACGCGCCGGCGGGGTTCTCGATCCACTGGCGGTAGCAGGGGGTGCACAGGATGAGTTCCAGCTCCGTGCTGATCTGCTCGCGCAGTTCGCGTTCGCTCATGGCCGAGGCCTGCTCGATCAGGCGCCTGATCTCACCGGCGATCCGGACGGCGTCCATGTCCTCGAGCTCGCGGACCTGCGGGTCGCAGACCGCGCTGATGCGGACGCGGTAGAGCTCGCCGCGCCCGACGCGCACGAGCGTGTGGCAGCGGTGGCAGATCAGCGTGTCGTTGTCCTCAGGCATCGTCCGCGAGCAGGGGATTGGGCGCCCCGTGCACATAGTCGCGGATCGGGCTGAGGTGGGGCATCGGGTTGAGGAAGACATCGCTGTAGAGTTCGGTTTCGACATCGGGCTCGGGCGATTCCTCTGCAAATCGCACGGCGTCCATCACGCGTTCGCGGATCTCGCGCTGCATCTGCTTCCACTCGTCCTCGCTCAGGCACCCTCGCCCGCCCTCGTCCTCGCTGCTCATGAGGTGGTGTACCAGCGACGCGATGCCGTCCTTCTCCTTGAACCGCTCGACCTCCTCCTTCGTGCGGTACTTCTGAGGATCGGACATCGAGTGCCCCTGGTAGCGATAGGTGATCAGATTGACGAAGCCCGGGCGCTGGTCCTCGCGACAGGCGTCGGCAAACGGCTTGAACTCGTCGTAGATGCGGAGCACATCGAAGCCGTCGATCTGGACGGCGTCGATGCCGTAGCCCCTGGCCCGATCGAGCAGGTGCTCGTGGTTGGCGGTGTGGCGATGGATGGCGGTGCCCATGGAGTAGCCGTTGTTCTCGACGATGTAGATGACGGGCAGGCCGAAGAGGCTCGCAAGGTTCTGTGCCTCGTGGAAGGCCCCCTGGTCGAGGGCGCCGTCGCCAAGGTAGCAGAGGCAGACGCGTTTCTTGCCTGTGCCCAGGACTTCCAGTTCGTAGCGGGCGGCAAAGGCCAGGCCAGCCCCGAGGGGCGTCTGGGCACCGACGATCCCGTGCCCGCCGTAGAGGTGGTGGGGCCTGTCGAACATGTGCATCGACCCGCCCTTGCCCTTGGCGCAGCCGGTGATCTTGCCGAACATCTCGGCCATGCAGGCACGCGGATCCATCCCGCGAGCCAGGGCGTGTCCGTGGTCGCGATAGGCGGTGATGACGGGGTCATCGGGCTGGACGCTCTGGATGGTGCCGACGGCGACGGGTTCCTGCCCGGTGTAGATGTGGCAGAAGCCGCCGATCTTGGCCTGCTGGTAGGCCTGCATCGTCCGCGTCTCGAACTCACGGATGAGTTGCATGTCGGAGAGCCACTTGAGCAGCGTTTCGTCGCTGAGGCGATCGGACGGACGGTCGCCGGCTCGGGCCCGTGTGGCGGCCTGGGTCATGTTCGGCTCCTGTTCAGGCAGTTCCCGCGTGTGCGGTTTCCCGCACTATAGGAACGCCGGAATGCCCTTCAGCATTCATCGGACGCTGAGAGACTGGGCGACAGTGCGGGCCTTGAGCAGCAGGAGGGCGGTTTCGAGTTGCGGATCCATTCCCTCGTCGATGAGTTCGGAGGGATCCGCCTGCTCGGCGGCGAGTTCGTGTCCGACCAGCGGGAGCATGTCCGCCTCGCGGCGCAGCAGCACGGCGTCCAGGGTCTGGCTGGGGAGCATCGAAACCTTGAGGTTGGGTTCGACGCCCCATGTCCGCGCACCCGGGCGTTTGTGGATCAGGCGTCCGCTGGGAAGGATGTAGTAGCGTTTGGTGAGTTTGATGGCGGCCTGATCGCCCGGCAGGCCCCAGACATTCTGGACGCTGCCCTTGCCGTAGGTCCGCATGCCGACGATCATCGCATCGATGGCTCCGTTCTGGGCGTGGTCCTGGATGGCCCCGGAGACGATCTCGCTGGCCGAGGCCGAGCTCTGGTTGGTCAGGACGATGAGGGGAATGTCGGTTGCGCGGGCGCGGCTGGGGATGGCTCTGCGCGGGCGTTCGCGCCTGCCGAGGCCGTCCTGAGTGCCCACGATGTCGCCGCGTGCGATGAAGGTGTTGGCAACGGTGACCGCCTCGTCGAGGAGTCCGCCGGGATTGAATCGCAGGTCGAGGATGAGGCCGTTGAGCCCGGTCTGCTCCATCTCGCGGAGGGCCTGGTGCAGTTCGCGTGTGGTCGAGGCCGTGAACTGGTTCAGGCGGACATAGCCGATCTTCTGCTCGTCGTCGATGAACCAGTCCCAGTGGGTGGCGCCCTTGCGTGCCCAGCCCTTGACGGTCTTGACGATGATCGTGTCGCGTGCGACTTCGATCGTGAGGTGCTCGGTCTCGCCGTCCTCACTGTCGGGGATGGGGCGTTCGATGCCCAGTTCGACGGTGGTCCCGCTGGGGCCGGTGATGATGTCGGCGACCTGGTTGAGGCTCAGGCCCGCGGTGGGCTTGCCGTCGACGGTCTCGATGATGTCGCCTGCGCGGATGTCCGCACGGTAGGCGGGTGTGTCGTCGAGCGGGGTGACGACCTCGACCTCGCGTTCCTCGTTGAGCTGGATCTGCACGCCGATGCCGACATAGTTGCCGTTGGTGTTGCGTTCGAACCGTCGGAGTTCATCGGGCCAGATGATGCCGCTGAACTCATCCAGCGCGGCGAAGGATCCATTGGCGAACTCGTGCATGATCGCCTCGTCCATGATGTCGAGGCCGGATTCCCGGTTCAGGCGCAGGACCTCGCGCAGGGTTGCCGTCAGGGTGGATGGAGAGACATAGTCCATCTGCTCGATCCGCCGGCGCTCTCGTGCCAGGTCGTCGAGGAGGCGGGTGCGGGCGGCCTCGCGCCGGAGCGCGGGGATGCCCACTTCCAGTTCGTGCGTCGTGAGCATGGTCCGGATGGCGTCGATGCCGTCGAGCGTCATCGCCCGCACATCGACCGGCGTCTCGACATGCCCTGTCGAGGCCTCACGGAGTGCCTGCTCGACCATGCGACGGGAGATGCCCCGCAGACGCTCGTCCCAGGTCTCGCCGACATCGACATACTCGGGCAGGGGGTCGCTTCCGTCGGCCAGTTCCCGCTCGTTGCGCAGACGCCACAACTCGCGCGGGGCGTAGTACTGGATCATGCTCAGGCGCCGGTTGAGGCGGTCCAGATCCTTCTTGTAGCGCTGGTTGTCCGGGCCCGGACGATCGACGAAGAGCGTGTGCAGGCGATAGAACAACTCGTTGGCCATGAGCCAGTCGCCGCGTTCCTCGGCCGCATGAGCGGCGGCCTCGGCTCGCGACACGAGGCGTTGCACATCGCTGTCGCGGAAGACCTCCTCGGGGTTGAGGGCCACCTGATCCCATGTGATCGCCTGCACGAGACCCTCGCTCAGGTCTGCGTCCGAAGCATCGGGATCGTCGATGATCTCGCGGAGTTTGGCGCGGGCCTCGTCGCGTTCCTCGATGCGCTGCTGCTCGCGGGCGCGGATGTGGTCCTGATATGCCCGGATCTGGGCCTCGAACTCATCGTCGAGGTCCTGCGGCGGGTTGTCCAGCAACTGATCGAGGCGGGCCTGATTCCCCGTTCGGGCGGCCTCCCAGACGGCACCGCTCCATCGCACGACGCTGGTGCTGTCGGCGACCTGGGCCTGAGCGGGCGGCAGGCCCAGCGTGATCATCGCTGTGCCAACGGTCAGAACGGCGCTGCTGGCGCCCCGAGCAAGTGCGTTCCATCTCATGTGCACACAACCTCCTGTCGCCCGCGAGCCTCGGGACCCGTCGGGGGCCGCCCAGAGCATCGGGGATCGCCCGCGGCCTGTCAACGCCGACCCCGCCGACGAGGCTCCCGCGGGGCTACAGCCCGTCGGCGCTGACGGTTGCGACGCTCCGGCGTGTCCGAGAACGCCCCTCGCCTCCCCCGGGCAGGACCCGAACAGCGGTACGAGACAGGAAAGCGAGTGGTTCGATGCACGCTGGTCAGATCGGCCGCGCCCGGATGCACCCATGAGATTCGGCGGTTGTCCGAGGCGGGCATCGCTCGTAGCATCCGCCACAGAGGCGCCCGTAGCTCAACTGGATAGAGCGCTGGCCTCCGGAGCCAGAGGTTGCAGGTTCGAATCCTGCCGGGCGTGCTTGGCGGCAAGCCTCCGGCCCTGCAGTGCGGGGCATCCAGTCCCACGCTCGCTACAGGATGGTGAACGCATCGAGGAAGGCGAAGAAGTCCTCGGCGTCGTGATCGCCGTCGCGGTCGAAGTCGTCGTCCGGATCGCCTGCCGCGAACTGCTCGAGGAACAGGAAGAAGTCGTCGGTGTCGGCGGTTTCTCGGACCTCTGAACCCGCCTCCCTCGGGGTCGTAGGATGTGGGCACGCGTAATCGGGGGCACCGGGTGTCGTCCGGGCGTGCGTTCGGGCCGATGAGGAGGGCCCAGGCAGGAGGATGATCCAATGCTGACATCGGCCGTCGTTGCCGCCATGCTCGCGGTGCTTCCGGTTTCTGTGCCGACACCGGCTTCCCAGCCCGCCGCGGATGCGAGCGAGAGTCTTCCCGATGCCCGGGCGCTCTTTGCGCGTCATCTGGAGGCGATCGGCGGGGAGCGGGCGATCCGTGCCCATACGAATCGTGTCAGCCGGGGTGCCATGACAACCTTTCCGAGCGGGGAGTTCGCCCTCCTGACGGTCTGGCAGGAGGCGCCCGGGCGCCTGCACACGCGTGTGGAGCGACCCGGCGAGCCCGTGATCGATACCTATTTTTCCGAGGGTTACGGCTGGCGTGTGGTGGGGGGGAACAAGGCCGAGCTCATCACGGGTGAGCCGCTGCGGGAACTGCGCGACGACGCGGATTTCTTTGCGGATGTCGAGTTCGACCGGCGCTATCGCGAGATGGAGACTGTCGAGAAGATCAGGGAGGAAGACGGCACGGTCGTCTACCGTGTGCATGTGGTCTTCAGTTATGGCAAGGACGAGATGCACTACTTCAATGCGGAGACGGGCCTTCGCCAGGCCGTCCTGACCTCGACGATGACGCCGGAGGGACAGATCCCCGTCGCGATTTCCTATGCGGACTACCGTGAGGTGTCGGGTGTTCGCCTGCCGCATGAGATCCTCATGGTGATCAACGCGGGCAAGGAGAACGAGCAGAAGACGCACATCAAGTTCAATGCGATCAAGGCGAATGTGCCCAGTGTGCCCAGTTGGACGATGCCCAAGCCGCTCCAGGATCTGGTCAAGCAGCGCGAGGAGCAGGAGGGTGGGGGCTGATCATCGGGGCAGGCTGCAGCACTCGCCGAAGCGTCGACAGATCGTGTGATTGCTGCATGCGGACATGCGGGCCTTGCACGCCCGCCTGCCATGCCAGATCATCTGGTGGCTCAGTTCGGTCCAGCGCGAGCGTGGGAACAGTGCCATCAGATAGCGTTCGATCATCGTGACTGTCGCATCCTCGGGCACGAGGCAGAACCGCCTGCTCAGGCGTTGGACATGCGTATCGACGACGAATCCGGCGTTGATGCCAAAGGCGTTGCCCAGCACGACATTGGCCGTCTTTCGGGCGACGCCGTGCAGGCTGAGCAGATCGTCCATGGTGCGGGGGACCTCGCCGCCGAACTTTTCGACGATGTCCTTCATGGCCAGATGGATCGCCCTGGCCTTGTTGCGGAAGAACCCCAGCGACTTCACATACGGCTCGATCTCCTCGGGCGTGGCGTGAGCGAACGCCTCGGGCGTCGGGAATCGCTTGAACAGTGCGGGCGTCGCCTTGTTGACCTGGGCGTCCGTCGTCTGGGCACTCAGGATCGTGGCGATCAGCAGTTCGTGCGGCGTGCGATAGTTCAGTTCGCAGTGGGCGTTCGGGTACGCCCTTCGGAGGGCATCGGCAAGGCGCCGGGCACGCCGTTTCTGCTCGGGCGTGACCTCGGGCAGCGGAAAGGGGATATCGCGCAGGCCGCGGGGGTTGGATGGTGTCAGGACATCAGGCATCGTGGCTCTCGCCGGGGTCGGTTGCCGGCGTTGATCCGCGTTTGGGGTTCGAGGCCAGCAGCGAAAATACTTGGGCAACGATGGCAACGGCGACGGCCATCGCCGTCAGCCCGAGCGTACGCGAGGCCACGGGATGGCGGGCCATGAAGGCTTCGCGGGCAGCCTGAGCCAGGGTATTCTCGCCGACGCGGGCCGCTTCCCAGTATTTCGCAAGATCTTGCTGCATCGCCGGCCCCAGTACGAACAGTTCGTAGGCGACGAGGAGTCCTGCGGCACCCAGCGCACACGCGCGGGCAAGCACGGAGTAGCGGCGCATCGGCAGGCCGAAAGCCCCCAGCGACGCGATGAGGGAGAGCACGGCCAGCAGCACACACACGAACTGGATCAGATCCGTGGTGTTGAATGTCATCTGCCCGACATGCCCGGCAACGATGAGCCAGTGCTCGCCCTCGAAGCCCTCGTGCCCCGGCATGGACGGATCCAGACCACGGATCAGCGGAAAGACCTGGGCGGCGACGGCTCCCGCCATGACGAGTGATCCCAGCCAGACGGCCAGCGCAAGGGCATGGACCGACTCACTGACCTTGAGCATCGTGCGCATGAGCCCATCGTACGCGCCGTGTGCTCGCCGTCGTGATGGCCAGAGCATGCATACAAATGCCAATGCCCCCGCAGCATCTGTCCCTTGCGATCCTGGGTCTGGATCCCGCGCGATCGGCATCCGCACGCGATCTGATCAACCTCGCCACACGCACCGGCTACCGGGGCGTGCAGATCGATGCGACTTATCCCGGTCTGCGCCCGCGCGAGCTGGATCGATCCGCTCGTCGAGACCTCGCGGCCCTGTGTTCACGGAGCGGGCTTGCCATCAGCGGCGTGGACTGCTTTATTCCACCGCGACACCTGCTCGCGGGCCAGCATCAGGACCGGGCGATGCACGCTCTCATCGCCGCCTTGGAACTGAGCGCCGATCTGGCCCGCCTGGGCAATGGCGATGCGGGCATCGTGTCCTGTGAACTTCCGACGGGTATCCAGTCTGAGATCGTCGATGCGATCGAGGCGGCCTGCGATCGCTTCGAGGTACAGGTCGCCGACCATGCGACGACGCAGCCTACGCACCCGCTGCATGTGGGCATCGACCCGGCGGCGTGTCTGGAAGCGGGCAACGATCCCGTCCGATCCGCAGCAAGTCTGGGCGAGCGGCTGGTCAGCACGCGGCTGAGTGATCGGGACGAGAGTGGGCGTGTGCTTCCCGTGGTCGAGGAGGGCCGTCTCGATCTGCTCGCGTATCGCGTTGCACTGGTGTCGGCGGGCTATGGGCGGCCTCTTGTCGTCGATCTGCGGGGCGTGCCGGACGCCCTGCTGCGGTGCGGGCAGATTCCCGAAGCCTGGGACGATCTGCCCTTGATTCCCATGATGTGAACGCTCTGATCCTTGTGTGCAATCAGGGACTTTCCCGGGCGTTCGATGAGCAGGAGGATTCGCATGCCGGGCACGATGGCACTCATGCTGGGACTGGTGCTGCTGCCGCCACCGCCGCCGGACGATGGCAAGCCACATGCGGGGCAGGCACAGGCGACGGGGATGGAGTGGTTCCACCGGGCCGACCGGAACAGAGATGGGTTCATCACCTTCGACGAGTTTCCCAATCAGCGTTTTTTTCTGCGACTGGACAAGGACAACGACGGGCGTCTGTCCATGCGGGAACTGGAGCGGGCGATCGGTGATCAGGCCCCGCCGAGGCGAGTCGACACGGGAAGATACCGGATCCAGCGTGATATCGCCTATGCGACGCATGAGGGGGTCGATCCTCGCCTGACGAGCCTCGACCTCTATCTTCCTGTTGATGAGGCGAGCGATGACGGGCATGCCGGTGGACGACCGCTCATCGTGTATGTCCACGGCGGAGGCTGGCGTATCGGCGACAAGGCACGCGTCCACGAGAAGCCCGCACACTTCTGCGGCAAGGGCTTTGTCTTCGCCAGCGTCAACTACCGTCTGAGCCCCGATGTTCGCCACCCGGCTCATGTGGAGGATGTCGCCGAGGCGGTCGCGTGGCTTCGTGCCCATGCGCAGGACTATGGAGTCGATCCCGAGCGCATCGTCCTCATGGGGCACTCTGCGGGAGCGCACCTTGTCGCGCTGCTGGCGACCGATGCACGCTATCTGGGCGCTTTCGACATGTCGCCGGCGGATCTCGCGGGTGTCGTCGTGCTCGATACGGCGTCGTTCGATCTCGAGCGACGCGCACGCGTTCTGGGCCTGCGGCGGACGATCCGAGACGCCTTCGGGCGCGACCCGGAAGTACTCCGCGATGCCTCACCCATCAGCCATGTCAGCGACGGGGGGCAATATCCGCCGATGCTTGTGGTCTATTCCTCGGAGCGTTCGGAGGCCCGCAGAGAAAGCGAACGATTCGTCGAGGCGCTCCGCGGGGCGGGAGCGAGCGTGGAACTGCTCGAAGCCGAGGGCAAGGACCACGCGGCGGTCAATCGCGATGTCGGCGTTTCGGGCGATCCCATGAGCGATGCGATCGATCGATTCCTCGAGCATCGACTCGCTTCATCGAACGATGACGAGTGACGGTATGTCATAGATAGACCGAGATACACGCAGGATTCGCGTGTGAAAAGCTGTGGGAAACACCAGAAACAGTCAAAGTTTGTGAATAACTCACTATTTCCTGGAATCGGGACTGACAGAAACGGCCTGTACACGGTCGATACGGGTACGGGCGCCGCGACGCTCGTCGGCGACCATGGGATCAACGATCTATTCTCTGTCGCATGGGACAGCACGACCGACACGCTGTATGCCGCACAATTCTTGGGTGGCAGCGGGCTCTATACGCTCGATCAGGGCAACGGGAGCGCCACGACGATCGACCCCGGGATGGATCGCGGCATCGGTGGCCTGATGTACGACGCGTCGCGCGACATGCTCGTCGGCTCGAGCGACGGAGCGGGCGATCTTTACGACATCGACCGTGGCACGGGCGCCCAGACCCTGCTCTTCGATGGCCCGTTCGTCAACGACTCCGGTCTCGTCCACGACACGGTTAATGACCTCTACTGGGGCATCGACTGGAGCGGAAACCTGTTTTACTATGACCCGAACAACGGCTACGCCCGCACCGATGTGATGACCGGCTTTGCATCTCATGACGGCCTCGCGTACATCCCGGCTCCGGGTTCGCTTGCCGTGCTCGGGCTGGGCGGCCTCGTCGCGACGCGCAGGCGTCGCTGATCGCCCGACTCATCCTGTGCAGTTTGGCCCGGCTCGTGCCGGGCTTTTTTCTTGCGGGGTCCCTTTCCCTATGACGAGGCGTCGTCGGAGATCAGGGCGTTCGTGTAGACCTTCTGGACATCATCGTTGTCCTCGATCGCCTCGATCAGGCGCATGAGTTTCTGCGCATCCTCGCCCGCGACCTCGACCGTGTTCTCCGGGATCTTGGCGATCTCCGCGGAGGCGATGGAAATCCCGGCCTCTTCCAGCGCGTTCTTGACCTGGAGCATCTGCGTCGGGTCCGTCAGGATGGTCCAGCCGTCGCCCTCGCTCTCGGGGGCCTGCACATCCTCGGCACCGGCCTCGATCGCCGCCTCCATGATCCGCTCCTCGTCCTGCGGGCCGCCCTCGACGAGAATCTGCCCGCGGGTCTGGAACATGAATGCGACGCAGCCGGGATTGCCCAGATTGCCGCCGTTCTTGTTGAAGATGGTGCGGACATCGTTGAAGGTGCGGGTCTTGTTGTCCGTGAGCGTATCGACGATGATGGCCACGCCGTTGGGGCCGTAGCCCTCGTAGGTAACGCTGGCGAAGTCCTCGCCGCCGGCTGCCCCCGCTCCCTTGTCGATCGCCCGCTGGATCGTGTCCTTGGGCATGTTGGCGTACTTGGCCTCGTCGATGGCGTACCGCAGGGCGAGGTTCGATTCCGGATCGGGACCGCCGGCGCGTGCCG
>WGEO01000161.1 GCA_015492715.1 Phycisphaerales bacterium
CCTATGCGATCGTCGGTGCGACGCTGGTGGCGTGCTCGCTGGTGCCCGGTGGGGTGGTGGCGTGGTGGCTTGCCCGCCGATCGCGGGTGGGGCTGGGGTTGGCGGTCGGTGCGTTTGTCGGCGTGCTCGGGGGCGTGCTGTGGTGGCTGCTCGCGCTTCCCCGGCTCTGGTATGACTGGGGCACGGGCGAGGGGTTCATGCTCTTTGCCGACTTCTGCGAGCGTTACAGCGGGACCACACTCCGGCGTCTGCCGGCGCTGGAGATGACGGAGTTGGAGTTC
Organism: Phycisphaerales bacterium; assembly: GCA_015492715.1. Classification (GTDB taxonomy): domain Bacteria; phylum Planctomycetota; class Phycisphaerae; order Phycisphaerales; family UBA1924; genus S146-42. Next base: position 282 of record WGEO01000161.1, read on the forward strand.
TACGCCTGGTGGCCCCTGCAGGTGATCCTGCTGGCGTTCGTGCTGAACATGGTGATCGCGACGGTCCGGCGGATCGAGTTTCGCTTCGTCAACATCGGTGTGCTGAGCGTGCACACGGGGATCGTGCTGATCGCGCTGGGGAGTCTCTATTACGGCTCGTCCAAGCGCGAGGGCGAGACGCTCCTGCTGGCCGGTCCGGCGACACCCGAGGGCGAGATGACTCCCGGCCCCTGGGAGGATGTCTATTACGACTCGCTGCGAACGGCGATCCATGCGCGCACGGCGGGGGGGAGCTGGATGCAGCTGCCGCTCAAGGGCGTGCCCCGCTACAACGACTCCAATATCGAGGCCCGCCTGGGTGAGACCCTGTTCGAGGGGATCCAGCATGCGCTGGAGGCGTACGACGACGGCGGGCGGACGCTGTCGATCGAAGCACCCCAGCCGCCCGCAACGAGCGATATCGCGGACCTTCGATTCCGTGTCGTCGGCTACTGTGCGTATGCGGGCGATGAGCCGGCGGTCGACTGGCGTCGCGTGGATGTGTCCACGATGCGCAGTGTTCCCGCGGGCTTTGCGCTCAATCCGGTGCGTGTGATCGAGATGAGCCTGCCGTTCGCGAACGAGCGGGGCGAGCCGGAGGTGCGCAGCACGAAGATGCTGTTCCTGCCCAGGCGCCCCGCCGATCGTCTCGTCGTGATGGACGATCTCGAGGTCGAGTACGAGATCGAGCGTGATCCTCGGCGCACGGCGGACCTGCTGACGAAGACGCCCGCGGGCGTGCGACACGCGCTGCTCGTCGAGGTTCCCGAGGCCGGCGTGCACGAGGTGTATCCGCTGGCGAGCGACTTTGTCGAGCAGTTCGATGCGTTCGATCCGGACGCGCCGGCGGCGGAGACGATCCGTGTGGGTGATACCGGCTGGCGTATCGAGGTGCTGGCGTTGCTGCGCGAGCCGCCGCTGAAGATCGTCACCAGCGGGTACGAGGGGGCATCCAGCAGCGTGGCGGTGCTGCGGGTCGGGCGTGATGGGGGCGAGCCGTTCCGTCGCTGGGTCTACAGCCGGTTTCCCGAGATCACACAGGACCTGCTGTCGAGCACGACGCCCGACGGCAGGCCGCAGCGGCGCGACGCCGACCCTGCCATCCGCATCAGTTATCTCGACATGACGAAGATCCGGTTCTACCTGAACGAGCATGAGGACGGGCGGCTGGACCTGATCATCCGTGCGCCGGACGGCGAGGTGACGGATATCGAAGATCTGGGCTCGCACGAGGGGCATGCGGACCTGCTGCGCGTGGTGGAGCGATGGGAGCACGCCGAGCGTTTCGAGCGGCCGATTCCCGTTCCCAGGCATCTGCAGCAGAAGGACCAGGTGGGGACGCACGATCGGGCGCAGATTGCGCTGGAGATCACCAGCGAGCGATACCCGGAGTGGAAGACGCTGGTGTGGGTGCCGTTCACGCGCTATCTCGATCGGTCGACGCACGAGGCGTTCCGAAGCCAGGGGCGCGAGCGCTGGGTGCGTCTGCCGGACGGGCGGGCGCTGGAGGTGGTCTTCGGTCGGGCGTGGCGCCGGTTCGAGACCTTCCGCCTGCGTCTTCTGGATTTCCGCATGATCGAGTACGCGTTCCGTGGTGCGCCGCGCGACTATCAGAGCACGGTCGAGGTCGCCCCGCAGGTCGCGGGCGCCTTCGAGCCGTTCGTGCATACGGCCAAGCTCAATGCGCCGCTGCGGGCGCCGTTCAATGTGTACGACACGGAGATGAACCCCGTCGTGCGGTTCGTTCGGCGGCTGCTCAGCGGGCTGGACCCGCGCCAGTACAAGCTCTCGCAGGCAGGGTGGGATCCCACGACCTGGGAGCGCACGCAACAGGCGGTCGACCGGGGCGAACTGAAGCGCCCCTTCGTGACGCACACCATTCTGCATGTGGGCAACAACCCGGGCATCCATATCATTGCATTGGGAGGGATCCTGATGGCGCTGGGCATTCCGTGGGCGTTCTATGTCAAGCCGTGGTTGCTTCGTCGTGCCAAACGCCGGATCCAGCGCGAGCTGGCCCGGGCCGGAGAGACGACATGAGACGCATCATCGTCATTGTTTCGATGTTGCTCGCGGGGCTGTGCTGGGCGCAGGAGGCTCCTGTCGGCAACGCGCATCCGGAGGCGAAGACGCCGACGATCGAGGGGCTCTCTGCGCCCTTCGGCCCGCCGCTGGCGGATTCGTCGATGAGCGTCGAGGAGAGGCTCGCGTTTGCGGCAGCACTGGACCTGGAGCCGCTGCGCGACCTGGCGGTCTTCCACGGCGGGCGGGTCAAGGTGCTCGACACGCTTGCGCGGGAGACGGTCGGGGCGATCGCCGGGCGCGACCGGATCGAGGTGTTCACGGGCGAGGTCGGCTCGCGCACGAAGCACAGTTTCGACCCGCTGTTCAGCCTGCTGGACTTTGCGATCGACCCGGCGTGGTACGCGGACAAGGCCATCGTGCATGTCGAGTATCTTCCGCTGCGTCGGGCGATCATCGAGGGGGAGATGCCCGTGCCCGACGGGGCGAGCCCCGAGGAGGTCCGCAGGATCGAGCAGATGCGCGATCTGGAGCTGCGCCTGACACGCGTGACACCCATGGCGGTGCTCCGACAGGCTCCGAGGATCGAGCAGGAGCACACGACGGGGCCGTGGCTGGAGGGGCTCAACCGCCTCCGCCGGGCGATCAACCGGTTTGCGACGGTGGGCGACACCATGCTGCTGGTTGCGCCCGAGAGCGTGGATGATGTCTGGCACCATGTGCGCGAGCACGGATTCGCCCAGTGCAGCGAGGTCGAGGCGATCTGCGACGATCTGGGAAGCGCGTGGCGGGCGGGCGACGCCCAGGGCGTCAACGACGCGGCCCGACGGCTGGCGCAGATCCTGCCCACGATCAACAGCGACCTGTACCCCACGATGCGCAGGTCGATTGAGCTTGTCTACAACCGCGCGAACCTTTTCACATGGGGGTATTGGTTCTATCTGCTCGGAGCGGTTCTGCTCGTCGTGGCGATGACGACGGGCAGGCGTGCCCTGCGGATCGCGGGTGTGAGCGTGTTTACGCTTGCCGTTGTGCTCCACGCGACGGGCTTCGTCGCTCGCTGCCTGATCGCCGAGCGCTGGGCGATCCAGAACCAGTTCGAGTCGATGATCGGCGTGAGCCTCTTCGGGGCGCTGCTGGCCGGCGGGCTCATGCTCGGGCGCCGCAATGTGCTCTACGGGGCCGCCGGGGCGGCGATGGGTTTCCTGGTCCTCCTGACGGCGACCGAAGCACAGATTCCCGGCAAGACGATCGGTCGCGAGGCGGCGATCCTCAACACCAGCGTCCTGCTCAAGTACCATGTCACGACGGTGTTGACCAGCTACGGCCTGATCACGCTCGGATTCGTCCTGAGCCTCTTCTTCCTCGCCGGCTACTACGCCAAGCGCCTGCGCGAGCGATCGCAGGGCGAAGAGGCGACCTCCTCACGCGCGATCAGCGGACGCCTGCGCGATCTCGATCGGGCGACGATGACCGTCCTGCAACTGGCATTCTGGACGCTGGGCGTGGGCATCCTGCTGGGCGCATGGTGGGCGGATCACTCATGGGGCAGATGGTGGGCGTTCGATCCCAAGGAGACATGGTCGCTGGCGACCTGGATCATCTACCTCATCGTGATCCATGTCCGCCCGGTGGCGAAGAACCGCGAGCTGGCGACCGCCTGGCTCAGCGTCCTGGGCTTCGTTGTCATGCTCTGGACCTACTTCGGCGTGAACCTCCTGCTCCCGGGGCTGCACAGCTACGCCTGATGGCTCGTGTCTCGGATCGACACTGGTTCTGCAGAGATCCCCAGCGGCTCGCACAGGACCTGCTCGGGATGGTGCTGGTTCGTGTGCTCGATGACGGGACGCGCCTGGCAGGACGGATCGTCGAGACCGAGGCGTACCTCGGCGTCGAGGACCGGGCGGCTCATTCCTTCGGCGGGCACCGCAGCCCGCGCAACGAATCCATGTATGCGCGGGCAGGGACGGCCTATGTCTACTTCACCTACGGCATGCACCACTGCTTCAATATCGTCTGCGGGAAGGTCGACGAGCCCGTCGCCGTGCTCGTGCGGGCCATCGAGCCTCTGGAAGGGATCGAGCACATGCGACAGCGGCGAACGACGAGACGCCGGCGTTCGCCCCTGCGCGAGGTGGACCTCTGCTCGGGGCCGGGCAAACTCTGCCAGGCCATGGGCATCGATCGCTCGCTCGATGGCGAGGATCTGTGTGCAAGCCCCCACCTGTTCATCGAGCGAACTGCTCGTGCCGACGGGTCCATTGGTCCGATAGAACCGGGGCGGATCGGGGTCTCGCCCCGCATCGGCGTGGAGTCCGCGGGCGCGTGGGCACACAGGCCCCTGCGCTGGTTCTGTGCAGATTCGCCCCATGTCAGCCGGCGCTGACGGGCGACCTATAGTTTCCATGGAGGAGGCGCCTGGGCGCATCACGAACCCACAGGGAGGCATCAGGTGTCAGAGTCGGCGGTCATTGACTGGGCGCGCATCCGCGAGATCGGGGGGATCTACCCCCAGGCGGCCTACGACTTCGTCCGCAGGGGACTCATGCACACCGTGAAACTGGTCCACGGCGAGGAGGCCCTGCGGGGCGAGCCCGACCCGGACGACGAGAGCCGCCATGTCAACGGGCAGCAACTGTGCTTCGGGCTCAAGGACTACGCCATCAGCCGCTATGGCCTGATGGCCCGCACGGTGTTCGCCCACTGGTCGATCCATCGGACCGAGGACTTCGGGCGGATCGTCTTCGCCATGGTCGAGGGCGGGCTCATGCGCAAGACCGAGCGCGACCGATTCGAGGACTTCCAAGGCGTCTACGACTTCGACGACGCCTTCGGGTCTCTCGAGCCCAGTGAGCACGCGGCCTGAGCGATGTGCCCAGGACATGGCGAAACCGGCGCCGCGCCGTGCCTTGCGGTACGCTGTAGGCCATGAGCGAGCAGGACCCCGGACCGCAGAGCACCCGCGACAGTTGGCTGGATCGGCACCTCTGGGAGATCCAGCCGGTGCGCGATGTCCTTGTCGTGCTGGTGATTCTCGGGCTGTTCTGGCTGGGACAGAAGATCAGCATCGTGACCGTGCCCCTGCTGCTGGCGATGCTCTTTGCCTATCTGCTCGAGCCGGTGGTGGCCTATCTGATGAGCCGCACGCGCCTGCAGCGGCGCGGGTCGGTCGTGCTCATCATGGTCGCCACCATCCTCCTGGTCGTCGTTCCCGCGGTGCTGGGTATCGTCTTCGGTGTCGTTCAGAGCGTGGGCCTGGTCAGCCAGCTCGCCAACAGTTCCGCGCTTGTCTATGAGAGCGTCGATGTCCATCGCAGGGTGCGGGATGTCCAGGATGAGATCCGGCGATTGGAGTCGTCCGAAGCATCCGCCGAGGAGGAGAAGCCCCCGGCGGGTGAGGGTGCGACACCCGAGGCTGACGCGGCGCCGTCTTCACAGATCGACGATGCTCGCGTCGCCCAACTCCGATCCGAACTTGCGAGGCTGCGGGCCGAGGCCAACGCCAAGCGGGCGCGCGTGGAGGACGAGGCCGGGCGGTCCTGGCTCTGGATCCACGACCGTCTCGTGGCCAGCGACGAGAGCGGGACGCTCGACGCGGCGTTCCGGGTGTTTCAGGTGTGGCTGGAATCCAACGCGGCCCTGCTGGCCCAGTCCGCCGCCGCGACGGGCGCGAGCGTGCTCCAGACCACGATCGCCTTCCTCACGCGGGCCTTTACCATCCTGTTCATGGTCTTCCTGACATCGTTCTTCTTCTTCTTCATGAGCACGCAATGGCCCGGCGTGCGCCGGTTCATCACGCGCCTCATCCCCGAGAAGCACAAGGAGACCGTCGTCGATCTCGCCGTGAAGTTCGATCGTGTGATCAGCGGGTTCATCCGCGGTCGCCTGACGATCGCCTTCCTCCAGTCCATCGTCTTCACGCTGGGCTTTGCGCTCATCGGTGTGCCGGCGAGCTTCATCCTCGGACCCATCATCGCGATTCTCAGCATCGTGCCCTACCTGGCGCTCGTCGGCCTGCCTGTCTCGATCGTGCTCCTCTGGCTGGAGAATCACACGGGCATCCGGGGCACATGGTGGTATGTGCTGCTGGCACCGACGATCTTCTACCACCTCGCCCAGGCGCTGGACGACTATGTCTGGACGCCACTCATCCAGGGCAAGTCCACCGAGATGTCCACCCCCATGATCCTGTTCGCCTCGATCGCCGGCGGTGCCCTCTTCGGCGTGTTCGGGCTGCTGATCGCCATCCCGCTGGCGGCATGCATCAAGATCGCCATCAGCGAACTGGTCTGGCCCGTCTTCCGCGACTGGGCCGAGGGCAGACGCAAGGACCTGCTGCCGTTCGGCGCCGGTCGCAGAGCCGATTAGCCCGCCCCTGCCTCAAGCTCCGCGGCCCGCAGTTCGGCGCGGAACCGGCGCAGGCGGATCTGGGACGCCAGCGCCAGCACGCCGTAGAAGCCCACCCCGAGGAATGCCATGACGGGCAGGTGGGGCGCGACCTGCCCCGTCACGAAGCTCTCGCTGCCCGGCGCGCTCGCCTGCTCGAAGA
>WGEO01000162.1 GCA_015492715.1 Phycisphaerales bacterium
TAGCGATCACCGTCGTCGTCGTCCTGGTACGCCGTCATCGCAAAGGTCGATCCCGGGAACTTGATCGCGTGGCGCTTCGTCAGGGGCTTGTAGTACAGCCAGCGCAGGTTCCCGTTCTCGTCGGTATACAGGTCCATCCCGTTGTTCGCGTAGTGGATCTGGTGCCATTCCCAGGGGTACGCCGGGTCGTGGTAGTACTCCGCGTTCTCGTAGTGGTCCTTGTATTCCTGTCCCCAACTCGAACCACTGATCGCCGTCGGTGCCCACATCTTGGTCGAATCGAGATACGGACGCCAGGCTCGCGGCCACGGATACCGCCAGCCCCAGTTCCCGCGGTCGCTGCAGCTGGAATGGTTCTGGCCCGTCCCGGCCTCGCGGATCACCCAATCGTCGAACTCGTTGCTGTACAGCTCACTCGCCACCCCGATCTGACGCTGATTCGACTGGCACTTGACCATCCAGCCGCTCTCGCGGGCACCCTTGAGCGACGGAATCAGCAGCGAGATCAGGATCGTGATGATCGCGACCACGATCAGCAACTCGATGAGCGTAAAGCCCCGCGACCGCCTGTGGCGCATGGCGCCTCCTTTCCGGATCGAACCGGTCCAAATATACCAGATCCCGCCCTCCCCGCGGCACGGATTCCGCATCGGCATACCCCACGCCCGGAAAACGAAAAAACCGGGGGCAGAACCCCCGGATACTTCCCCAGTAGCGGACGACGGGCCTATCTGATCTGACCGGTATCGATCTCGTTGGCGCCGTAGTCGATGCCCTTCAGACCGCCGCGTGTCCAGCGGTAGTACCCCGTGATCCGCTCGCGTCGCTCCCCGCTCCGGGTGGGCGGCTCGTAGCTGTAGATGCTCGGGTCGTACCAGTACCGGGTCGGAGCCGGATTCGACGGTGCGTTGGGCAAGAATCCCGGGTTCGCATCGCCCGTGTAGGGGCTGCCGGCCGAGCCGTCGAACATGGCCACCGAGCATCGCGCATCCTCATAGGCATAGAACAGCGGGATGCGTGCCAGGTGGCGATCGTGATACTCGAAGACGAACACCTTGCGTGACGGGAAGACGACCTCGTTGAGACGCCGTTTGCCATACGGTGTTTCCGCCATCCAGAACAGGTTGTGATCCGCAATATACTGGTCCACGGTGTCGCCCGTTCCGTCCCGCTGATCCTTCACCCACGACGCGGGCACGATCTGGTAGGTCGAACTGAACGGGTAGTACGGGATCGCCGCCGTACGCGGGTCCGTCGGATCCGGGTCCAGTTGATCACCCGCGGGCGTCGCCTGTCCCTGCCAGTCCAGCAGGATCTTGTCCTCCGGGCATGCCATGGACTTCTCGGGCAGACGCTGCTGGAGATAGTCGTTGATGACCAAGTGCGTGAACCTGCGGTGCGGAATCCGGCGCCGGAGCGGACGCAGCGCCGTGTCCCACTGCGTTCCCCGCCGGACGATGTCCGTCGCCTGATTCATCGCCGCGTCCCAGTCGGAGTTGGCGTTCTTCAGATCGGCGTACTTCGTCTGATAGTTGCCCGGGCGCCAGGTATACGACGCGATCTTGTCCTGATAGTCCGTCGCGTAGTTCACCGTCGCGAGCGCATACTGCTTGATCTGCGTCTCGCACTGCAGCTTGCGGGCGATCTTGCGGTTCTTGGACAACGCCGGCAACAGGATCGCAATCAGCAGCGCGATGATCGCGATCACGACCAGCAACTCGATCAGCGTAAACGCCTTCGTTCTCCGCATGGCTAGCCTCCTACGGATGGTGTCTCCCGCCCGGGACCCCATCACGCGTCCCAGCATACCAGAAAATCGACGCTCCGGGGAAGAAACGACCAAAACCCATGGAACATGAGGACTAGTGCGTACCACCCTTCTGGACGCCGGTCTGCCATCGAAGCCGTCCGCTGGTGCACCGGCACGCCCTCGATCGGTCACCCACAGGCCAACATGAGCAGCAGGCCCGCGGCTGGAAACCACGGGCCTGTGGTCGCTTTCGCCTTGGGACGCTTCTGCAATCTCGCCCGGGCAGATGCCCGTGAGGCCGTTATCCGCCGAGTTGTCCCGTGTCGATGTCCTGGGCGCCGAAGTCCACGCCGCGCAGGCCGCCACGCGTCCAGCGATAGTGGCGGATCAACCGCTCTGACACATCGCCGTTGAGCGTCGGGGGCTCGAAACCGTAACTCAACGGTGTATACACGATGGGCGGCTCGATATCACGCGCCGGTGCGTTCGGAAAGAATCCGGGATTCGTGTCGCTCGTCAGCAGCGGACGAGCCGAACCGTCGAACATCGCCGCCGTGCACTTGGCGTTCTCGTACGCATAGAACAGCGGTACGCGGAACGAGTGGCGGTCGTGAAACTCGAAGATCGTGACCTTCTGGCTCGGAAACGAGACCTCGCCCAGACGGCGCTTGCCCAGCGGCACGCTGGTTGGCACACCAAACAGATTGTGATTGCTTCCCGCCTGATCCACAGTCCGCTGATCACCAACTCGCATATCCGGCGACCAGCCGGCGGGCACGAACTGGTAGGTGCTGCTGAAGGGCCACATGCGATCAAAGCCCGGCGTTACCTCCACCGTCACGCCCTCGGCAAGCGCGGTCGGGTCGCGATGCCAGTCCCGCTGCCACTGGATACGCAGGGCATCCTCCGGGCAGGCCATCGCCGGCTCGGGCAGACGCGTCGCCAGGTAATCGTTCATCACGATGTGATTGAACCTGCGGTGCGGCAGGCGCTGGTTCTGCATGGGCAGCACGGACGCGTCCATCCCCGTCCGCTCACGCAGGATCGCCGTCGCCTGGAACATCGTCGCCTCGATCGAGTCCCCGGGATTGCGCAGGTCCGTCCATTTCGTGTTGTAGTTGCCCGGCAGCCAGGTGTAGGTCGCGATCCGTTCCTTGTAATCCGACGCATAGTTCGCCTGCCCGGCCACCAGTTGCTTGATGTTCGACAAACAGATGGAACGCTTCGCATTCCGCCGGGCCTCGCCCAGCGCCGGCAGCAGGATGCCGATCAGCAGCGCGATGATCGCGATCACGATCAGCAACTCGATCAGCGTGAACCCGCACGATTCGTCCCGCCTCGACCTGTCTCGACGCATGGCTGTGCTCCGAAATCTGTCGCCGACTGCCCGCCGGAATGAACCCGGCAACGCACCGGGGAACCTGCCTCTGCGAAGCCTGCGGCGACACCGACCCCGCGTTCCCCCCAACGAGCCTCTCCAGAGAGTACCTTTACCGACCTGTCCAATCCCTGTCAACCAGCACGATCCGGAATATCGGACAAAAACCCATGGGTTCCCCTCATTCCTATACGCCCCGGACGCCGAATAGGGAAGAATGCTCCCCTCCGGCCCGATATCCGGCGTGAGGGCGGCCATCCTACGATTCGGGTCCGATCCAACCCCGAAGCGAGAACCAGCGATGATCCAGTATGCCGTCGACCTGCCCGAGATCGACTTCTCCTACGCCCCGCCGCGCGAGGGCGAGCGGGTCATCCAGTTCCGCGAGGCCCTGCGCGAGGCGATGAGCGAGGAGATGCGCCGCGATGAGCGAATCTTCCTGATGGGAGAGGAGGTCGCCGAATACAACGGGGCGTACAAGGTCAGTCAGGGCATGCTCGACGAGTTCGGCCCCAAACGGATCATCGACACGCCGATCAGCGAGAACGGCTTTGCCGGGCTGGGGATCGCAGCCGCCATGGCAGGACTTCGCCCCATCGTCGAGTTCATGAGCTGGTCCTTCTCTCTCGTCGCAGCCGATCAGATCCTGAACAACGCACCCAAGATGCTCTACATGTCCGGCGGGCAATGGGGCTGCCCGATCGTCTTCCGCGGCAACGACGGCGCAGGCGGGCAACTGGGCAGCACCCACTCGTGGTGTGTCGAGGGCCTCTACTCCAATGTCCCGGGGATGAAGATGGTCATCCCCTCGAACCCCTACGACGCCAAGGGCCTGCTCAAGACCGCGATCCGCGATCCCGACCCCGTCTTCTTCCTCGAATCCGAGCGCATGCTGGGCGACAGAGCCCATGTCCCGCCCGAGGAATACTACATCCCGTTCGGGCAGGCCCGCCTGGCCCGCGAGGGCGACGCGTGCACGCTGGTCAGTTTCGGGCGTCCCGTGAACTTCTGCCTCGAGGCGGGCGAGGCCCTGAGCGGGCAGGGCATCGAGGTCGATGTGCTGGACATGCGGACCATCCGCCCGCTGGACATCGACGCGATCGTGCGCAGCGTCCAGAAGACCAATCGCATCGTCGTCGTCGATCAGTGCTGGCCCTTTGCGAGCGTCGCCAGCGAGGTCATGGCCCAGATCTGCGAGCACGCGTTCGACTGGCTGGATGCCCCGCCGGTACGCGTCAACACCGACGATGTCCCGACGCCCTATGCCAAGAACCTCGAGGCTGCCTATCTGCCCAACCCGGAGAAGATCATCCGCGCGGTGACGCACCTGGTGGGATGATGGCGGGAGCCACGGACGCGTCGACCACCCCCCCGGCGGGCTACCTGGGCTCGCAGGGCTTTCCACGGCGTCACTGGCTCGTCGGACCCGATGCCCGCTTCGTCGCGTGCTGTATTCCCAAGTGTGCCTGCAGCACACTCAAACGCTGGGTGTGCGCGTCCCTGGGCGACGAGCGGGGCTCGCGCATGGGCGGGGCGATCCATCGCTACTGCAGGATGCGCTACAGCCTCGACCTCCGCCCGCCGGACGAGCAGCATCGCATCCTCGCCTCGGCGCTGCGGTTCGCCGTCGTTCGTGATCCCTTGCTGCGTCTGGCGTCCGCGTTTGCCAGCAAGTTCGTCGCCCGCGGTCCGCTGGAGTTCGCCTCCAAGCCCGTCGTCGAGTTCATCCAGTTGGGCGCGTATCCGCGCTACGACGCGAAGGCTCCCGTGCGCAGCGCGCACAGCGAACGCAATCTGCCCATCTCCACACGCGTGGATTATGCACGAGGGGTCTCGTTCCGGGAGTTCATTGCATTTCTCTGTCAGACCCCCAGCGAGCACCTGAACGCACATTGGCGTCCGCAGGCCGATTTCCTGGAGTCCTTCGATCCGCACCTGCTGCTGCCTGCCGAGGACCTGCACGCCTCGCTGGCCCGCGTCGTCCGAGAACTGTCGCTGACGACGCCCCCCCCGCCGCCACGCCCGCAGCACGCACGCCAACCCGGGCTGGGCTCGTGCCTTGCGGACATCCCCTCGGGGGAACTGCGTCGGCGGGGCATCGTGCCCACGGCGAGCGACCTGCTCGACGAGGAGATCTGCGGGCAGATCCGCGATCGATACGCGCCGGACTTCGCCCTCCACACGCGGGCGGAAAAACCCGATAAGGAACCGCAGATCTGACTTTGAACGCCCTTGCTCATACCCTTGGGCGACCAGCACCCCCCAGCGACACGGAGGCCCCGATGGCGATCCAGGTCACCATGCCCCGCCTGAGCGACACGATGGAGCGAGGCACCGTCGTCAAGTGGCATGTCAAAGAGGGCGACAGCGTCTCGCCGGGCGATGTGCTCGCGGATATCGAGACCGACAAGGCGACCATGGAACTGGAGGCCTTCGACGAGGGCACGGTGGCCCGCCTTGCCGTGGATGAGGGGCAGAGTGTCGGCGTGGGCGAGACGATCCTCATGCTCGCCGAGGAAGGCGAGGACCCCGCCGAGGCTGCTGCAAGCGCCGGCTCAAGCGCCCCGGCCGCAAGAGCAGAAGGCACCTCGAGCGATGCGCCGACGGAGACATCATCCCCGAGTGCAACAGCAGTCGCCGAGGCCCCCGTCGACTCCGGTGCGGCCTCCACTGCGCCCAACGGCACGCACACCCAGGACCGTATCTTCGCCTCGCCGCTGGCACGCAAGATCGCCCGGGAAAAGGGCATCGACCTGAGCGCCGTCGCAGGCTCGGGGCCCGGCGGGCGGATCGTGCGCAAGGATGTCGAGCAACTTGCGGTCGCTGCGCCCAGCGCAGCGTCTCAGCCGTCACCCGCGACACCCGTGCTGCCCGCGGCGGGCCCCTCGCTGGAGCACCAGGTCATTCCGCTGAGCACGATGCGCGAGACGATCGCACGCCGACTCGTCGAGTCCAAGCAGACCATCCCCCACTATCAGGTCAGCGTCGATGTCCAGATGGACGCGCTGCTGGACCTTCGCCGCCAGCTCAACGAGCAGCTTGCCTCGCAGAAGGTGAAACTCAGCGTCAATGACTTCCTCGTGCGTGCCTGTGCGCTGGCCATGCACGACCACCCATTCGTCAACAGCAGGTGGCGTCAGGATGCGAACCCGCCGGCGATCGAGATCCTCCCCGATGTCAACATCGGCATCGCCATCGCCCTGCCCATGGAGCGCGGGGGTGGGCTGGTCGTCGCCACCCTCCGCAACGCCGATCGCATGGGCCTGCGCATGATCTCCTCGGAGTCCAAGCGCCTCAGCACCAAGGCCCGAGAGAAGGGGCTGTCCGTCGAGGAGATGGCCGACGGCACCTTCACCATCTCGAATCTGGGGATGTTCGGCGTCAGCCACTTCACGGCGATCATCAACCCCCCGCAGGTCGCGATCCTCGCCGTCGGTGCCGCCCAGCAGCGTCCCGTCGTGCGCGACGGACAGGTCGTGCCCGGACATGTCATGACGATGACCATGTCGAGCGATCACCGGGTGATCGATGGCGCCATGGCGGCGGCATACCTCGCCAGCGTGCGGGAACTGCTGGAGAACCCCGCGACGCTGCTGGTCTGAATAGGCGGGAACCACGCGCATCGAGACCCGCCCATGGCATCACTCATCGGCGTCCGCAGCGGGGATTGGCGTTCCTGATCCTCGACCGCCGATGGACCTGCCATGCAGCGCCTCATTGTCCTGCTGTGTGCGAAGCGTTCGGGCTCGACCGCCGTCCTTCGGATGTTCCAACGCCACAGCCTGTGCGCGATTCCCCACACCGATCCGGGCATCGACAACTACGAGCCGAACTTCTGGAACTACGCCCATCAGGCGATCGAGGGCACCGACGGCCCCTTCCGTGAGCGATTCGGGGGCGATCACCCCGTGATCCGGGGACGCGTCCCCCGCACGCCCAGCGATGCCTTTGCACTCTGGGATGAGATGCACGAGGCGTTCGGCCCCGTGCTGTTCGACAAGACACCCAAACTCCTGACGACCCCGTACGGGCTGGATCTGCTGCTGGCGTATCGCGACAGCGGACGGGATGTCCGCCTGATCGCGCTGGTCCGTGATCCGCGCGATGTGATCTGCAGCCAGTACGAACGCTGGCACGCCTGCGTCGATGGCGACTCGCCCCAAAGGCGGGAACGCGCATGGATCGAGGCCCATCAGCGACTCCTCGATCTGCGCCGGCACGAGCCCGTTCCCCTGTTTCGCTACGAGGACCTCGCACGGGCGCCGGCCCTGGTGGCCCCGTCCATGCTCGCGTGTGCGGGCCTGCCCGATGAGCCACAGGCATACCGCCACCTGCGCCCGGTCAATCTGGGCAGGCATGCTGCGCCCACCCTGCCGGAACTGGTATCCTGGCGTCCCGGCACGGCCATGTGCGACCTGATGGCCCGCTTTGCCTATACCATGGAGGAACCCGATTCCCAGCAGAGCCACCGCCATGCCGGCACCCGAAACGAATCGCCAGCCCCCGCCCTATGTGCGACTGACAGGCCCGATGCCCAGGGACCCGTTTCAGACTGAGAGCGGCCTGTCCGTCTCGCCCGACACCTCTTCCTGTGAGCCCGACAGTGGCGGGCCCGAGCGGGACGAGCAGGACTACCCCGCGGGGCGCCGTCTGCTCATCGCGCTGGCATTCTTTCTCGCGTTCGGTGGTGTGGCCCTGGTCCTCGCGCTGGCGTTTGAGATCGTGATCCCACCCGTCCTGTTCTTCGCATGCATCGCTCTGCTCGTCGTCGGCACACTGGTGGGCGATCCTCCGGAACGACGCGCCCGACCACCCCGTCTGGGCGATGCCCCGGGCGACCGCCCCGTCGGGTGCTGTCCGGGCCCGCGCCCGCTCGGCGAATGCCGACGACGCTAGGTACGCTCCTTCTCGGCTCGCCGGCGCTTGAGTTCCGCGTCGATGAAGGCGTCGATGTTCCCGTTGAGCACATCCTGCGGATTGCCGGACTCCACCCCCGTGCGGTGGTCCTTCACGCGGTTGTCGTAGAGAACATAACTGCGGATCTGCGTGCCCCAGCCGCGCCCCAGATCCCCGCCCGCGGCCTGTCGGATCTCAGCCTCGCGCTTCTCTTCCTCCATCTGCTCGAGTTTGGCCTGCAGCAGGGTCAGCGCCTGCCGACGATTCTGGGGCTGATCGCGATAGGTGCTGGCGACCACCATGATGCCCGTGGGCTTGTGGACGACACGCACCGCGCTTGCGACCTTGTTCACATTCTGGCCGCCGGGCCCGCTCGAGCGGGCGAATGCGGTGATCTCCAGGTCCTTCTCCGGAATCTCGACATTGGTCTCCTCGAACTCGGGCGTGACATCC
Organism: Phycisphaerales bacterium; assembly: GCA_015492715.1. Classification (GTDB taxonomy): domain Bacteria; phylum Planctomycetota; class Phycisphaerae; order Phycisphaerales; family UBA1924; genus S146-42. Next base: position 8,478 of record WGEO01000162.1, read on the forward strand.
ACCGTCGCGAAGGAGGTCTGGCGCTTGCCCTGGGCGTTGAAGGGGCTCACGCGGGCCAGGCGGTGCGTGCCACGCTCACAGTTGAGGTATCCGAACGCGTACGGCCCCTTGACATGCAGGGTCACATGGTCGATCCCAACCTCGGTCCCGTAGTTCTTGGCGACCTCCTCGACCTTCCAGCCCTGACGCTCGATGTAGTACAGATACATCCGCAGCAGCATCTCGGCCCAGTCGTTGGCCTCGGTGCCGCCGTCGCCTGCGGAGATGGTCAGGAAGCAGTTGCGATGGTCGTGCTTCCCGCTCAGGAGGCTCTGGAGTTCGACCTTGTCCATCCGCCGGACCAGATCGTGGAGCGACTCGTCGGCCTCGACGAGGAGTTCCTCATCTCCGGACTCGCGGGCCATCTCATAGGCGACCTTCGCATCCTCAAAGTCCTCGATGACCTTGCGGAGCGGCTCGACCTGAGCCTTGATGAGTTTGAGCTCGTCGACGACCTCGCGGGCCTTGTCCTGATTGTCCCAGAAATCGGGCGCCCCCATCTTCGCCTCGAGCTCGGCGAGGCGTTCGAGCTTCTGGTCGTAGTTAAAGAGAGTCGCGGATGGTCAAGATCCGCGCCTCGAGGTCGTCGATGACCGACTGGTGTGTCTCAAAGTGCATGGAAATCCGTTCCTCGTATCTGCCCGTTCGCCGGGCCGCCAACTCTAGGCAGCCATCTGAGGAGCGTCGCCTTCGGTTCCACCCGCTAGCATCGACCATGATCGTGCGCTCAGGACCGGCTCTGACAACGGCACAGCCGACCCCGGATCAGGCCGCCGCCGCTGGACAGTGGGCGAGCCTCCTGCTCGTCCTTCTGCTGTTGGGGCTTGTCCTTATCGTCACGCTGGTGCTCGTCGCACTGATTCGTCGGCGATCGACGGACGGCAACCGTCGGCGTCAGGAAACGGATATTCCTGATGCTTGGGAAGAGGCAGGAAGACGAGCCCGATCACCCACACAGGATGCGTCGGACGCCTCCTGATCCGTGCACCCGATCGCCGCGTCCTATCGGGGCATGAGGTGGTACGCCTTGCCGCCCCATCGCACCGGCTCGCGACGAGCCAGATCGCGGGCGGCATCCATGAGAATCCGTGAGCACAGCCAGGCGCCGACCGGATGCAGCGGCGCCCAGAGAACGGGAAATCCTCCCCGTCGATAGATATAGATCAGGTTGGCCAGCCAGAGCGTCAACGCCGATCCGGCGACGATCGCGGCGACCCACCGCCACGGTCCCGGATCGATCGCGCCCCCCAGTGCCAGAAGCAACAGCGCGAGGGCCGCGATCGGCATCACGACACTCGTCATGCGCAGTCGCCACGCGTGCTTGCGGAGGCGTGCAACCTTGAACTTGGCGCAATCGATGTAGATGCGCTTCCAGCCGGTCCGGAATGCGTCCCATGAAGTGTACATGCGCACCCGGAGCATGCCGTCTGCGAGGAACACTCCTGCGGGAATATCCGCATCGGCGACCCTGCGTGCCAAGGCCATGTCTTCGAGCACCGCCTCGTTGACGGACGCGTGTCCGCCGATGGCGTCGTAGGCATTTCGGTCAAAGAGGATGAACTGCCCGTTGGCAAAGGCCCGTCGGTGATTCCGACGATTCGCGTTGAGGAGCGGGTATTGGTACATCAGTTCCGTGCCGCACGCCGGCTGGACCAGTTTCTCGAACCAGTGCTCGCAGGAGAGGTCGCTCCAGAGGCTGAGCATGCCCAGGCCGCGCGATCGGAGCAGAGCACAGGTGGCCCGCACCAGCGATGGGTGAAACTCTGTATCGGCGTCGGTAAAGAGCAACAGGTCCGCGTCGCGTGCCCCCCGACTCTGTGTGACGCCCGTCCAGACGGCATGAACCTTGCCGGCCCAATCCGGTGGACAGGAATCGATCTCGATGACCTCGAACCGCTCGTCGTCGGCGATAGCCCGGCGGGCGAGGTCCGCCGTTGCGTCGGTGCAGCGGTCCAGACACAGCACCACCCGCAACCGCGGGTAGTCCTGGGTCCGGAGCGAGGCGATGAGCCGTTCGATGACGCGTTCCTCGTTGTGAGCCGGAACGATCACGCACACCGCCTCGTCCGGCGGGTCGAGCGCCACGCCGTCGCGGGCCGTGGGCAGGGCCTTGAGCGATCGGTAGATGCGTATGTCCGCGATCACCCAGTAGGCAATGAGCCCCAGGGCAAGCGATGCCAGAATGAGCGAAAGAATCCCCATGTGCGAGCAATCTTCCCAAGAATAGGCTTGGACAGGAGCGGCCCGTGTCCGAGGCAGTCTTCACTCGTGATGCCATCCGTGAGCTCGATCGGCGGGCGACCGAGGACTATGCCATCCCGTCGATCGTGCTCATGGAGAATGCAGGCGGGAGCGCAGCGCGGGTCGCGTGGGACCGCTTCCAGCCGTCATGCGTCCTGATCCTCGCCGGAACGGGCAACAACGGCGGGGATGGGTTCGTCGTAGCCCGACACCTGCACAACCGCGGATGTCGGGTGCACATCCTGATTGCGGGCGATCCGAATCATATCGCCGGCGATGCGCGCACGAACCTGACCATCTGCGAGCGGATGCGTCTGCCCATCGGCGTGATCGCTGAGGGCCAGGACTTCGTGTCGGTCCTGCCCGCGGAATGCGACCTGCTCGTGGATGCCCTCTTCGGGACGGGCCTGGACCGTCCGGTGCGTGGCTGGCGGAGCCAACTGATCGCCGATATCAACGCTCGACGCGATGCGGGCGCGTTCCGCACGCTCAGCCTCGACCTGCCCAGCGGCCTGGATGGCGACAGCGGGCAGCCGCTGGGAGCGTGTATCCGGGCCGACTGCACCTGCACCTTCGTCGGGCCAAAGGTGGGGTTCTTCAGCCCGGAAGCGGACGAGTGGCTTGGTGAGGTTGTCGTCTGCGACATCGGAGCCCCCCGCGAGTTGTGCGAACGCCTACGGACGCGGACACCGCTTGACGAAGGCGAGCGGGTACGCGACGATGGATAGGGAGGAATCCGCTGATGGCCGTCCGCATGGAGCTCTCGCGCATCCTGATCCGCGAGCTCAACGACTTTCAGTTGATCGAGCTCCGGGAGGTCCTCGACGACGAGCAGACCGGCCCGATCCGCGACGCGTCGCCCGAGGAGGCCCAGGAGATGCTCGCCGACGACGAGGCGATGCTGGGCCGGAGTTTTCCCATCGTCATCGGCCTCCCCGAGGCCCAGGCCATCGAGCGCCGCCTGAACAACATCCCCGTGAAGCGTCCCCAGACCCACGACCTGCTCCAGAGTGTCATCGAGCATCTCGGAGCGAATCTCGAGTCGGTCAGTATCACGGACCTGAGCGACGGCACCTTCTATGCGACGCTGGACATCCGCAGGGAAGACGGCGAGGTCATTCACATCGACAGCAGACCGAGCGACGCGATCGCGCTGGGGATCGCGGCGAATGTGCCCATCTTTGTCGAAGAGCATGTGCTGGAGGCGGCGTTGGAGGACCAGGCGTAGATGACCGCAGGACATGTGCCGGACCTGCGTGATCCGCTCGACCCTCGCGACCGCCCGGGCGTGTATCTGACCCATGAGATTCCACCGGTGCGGGGTGTGATCAAGGCCCGCCCGGAGGACTTCCTCGTCGAGGAGATTCCGGGCGTCGAGCCGGTCGGCGAGGGCGAGCACCTGTACCTGTTCGTCGAGAAGCGTCTGATGTCCACGATGGACATGATCGCCGTGCTGGCGCGCCATTTCCGTGTGCGACGGTCTGCCGTGGGCGTCGCCGGCCTCAAGGACAAGCACGCGATCACACGCCAGCTGGTCAGCGTGCATCTGGGCGGGCGATCGCCTGACGCCATCCCGGCCCTCGATCACCCGCGCCTGGGGGTGCTCTGGGCGGATCGACACACGCAGCGGCTTCGGCGGGGACAGTTGCGGGGAAACCGCTTCAGCATCCGCATCCGTGAGGTCGAGATCGGAGCCGTCCGCCATGCCCGCGATGCCCTGGCGGCACTCGAGGCGTCCGGCGTCCCGAATCGCTTCGGCTCGCAGCGGTTCGGGTACCGAAGACGCAATCACCTCATCGGTGCCGCCCTGCTCCGGGGGGAGTTTCAGGATGCCGTCGATCTGTTGCTCGCGCCCTCGGATGATCCGGACATCGATGCCCGCGACAACCAGCTCGCGGCCCGGATCGCCTATCGACGGGGCGATCTGGAAGAAGCCCGCTCGCGTCTGTCGCGTTCGCTCCGGAGCGAGCGCAAGGTGCTCGGGGCCCTTCTCGGCGGGGCATCGCCCCGCGAGGCGTTCGCGTCTCTCGACGCACGCGAGCGAAGTTTCTTTCTGTCCGCGTTCCAGTCGGCGGTCTTCAACGCGCTGCTCGACGATCGCCTGCGTCGGAACACCCTGGGCACGCTCGCTCCCGGCGATGTGGCCTTCGAGCATGGCACGCGTGCCTGCACGCCCGTCGAATCCAATGAGCAGGCCAGAGCGTTGGCTGCGCGTCTGACCTCGCTGGAGGTCAGCCCGTCCGGCCCCATGTGGGGTCCCGGCCTCGTGCTCGCATCCGGAGAGGTCTTCGATCGCGAACGCGCAGCGCTGAGCCCCCACGGGCTGACATCTCAGACGCTGCTGGAACATCGTTCGGAGGACGATGACATGGTCCTGGAAGGCGAACGACGCCCGTTTCGCGTGCCCCTCACGAATCCCGATATCGAGGCGGGAGTGGATGAGTTCGGCAGTTACATTCGCTGCGCGTTCGACCTGCCGCGGGGGGCCTTTGCCACGGTCGTGATGGAGGAGATCATGAAAAATGACAAGGCCGCCGAGGTCGCCATGCGGGATCAGCCATGAGCATGGCACAGACCACCATCTGTCTGGACTGGGGCGGCGTCATCGTGCGGATCTGCTCTTCCTTCCAGCAGGCGACCGCCCGTGCCGGGCTGGAACTGCGCCCTCTGCCTGCGTCGCCCGAGGCGATCGACGAGCGGGGCAGGCTGATCCATGCCTACGAGACGGGCATGCTCACCAGCGACGCGTTCTTCGATCGACTCTCGAACGCGGTCGGCGGGGTCTACACGCCCGATGAGTTGCGCATGGTGCACGACGCCTGGCTGATCGAGGAGTATCCCGGGGCGCGTGACCTGATCGAGGATCTCCGTGCGGCGGGGCTGCACACCGCGCTCTTGAGCAACACCAATCCGCGACACTATCAGCGATCGCTTGGTGCGGACTTCAGTGCGATCCAGCGCCTCGATGTCCGTCTGCTCAGCCATGAAATCGGGGTTGCCAAGCCCGATGCGCGTGCGTTTGGAGAGGTTCGGCGGACGGTCGCTTGCGAGCGCATCATCTACTTCGACGACCGCCCCGAGCATGTCTCTGCTGCACGGGCCAGTGGCCTTCTTGCGTACCGGGTCGATCCCGAAGGCGATCCGCCCGCGCAGGTGCGCATGATACTTGCGGACCTCGATATCCTCAGACTCCAGCACAGGTAGTCGTACGGTCCAAGCACCGGGTGCGTCGTACGGGTGAAAGTGTCCCGGCGAATCTCCGAAGGATGGCAGCACCGGGGGGCCTTTGAACTGGGAGACCTCGATGCGTCCGAAGCCTGTTCTGATTCTGTCGCTGCTGCTGATGCCGCTGGGCGGCTGCCTCGTCGTGGGAGGTTCGGAGACGACCATCCGCGGTGCGTACATCGCACGGGAAGATCTTGTTTCCATTCAGCCCGGGACGACGACGCAGGATGAGGTCCTGCGTGCTCTCGGGCCACCAACGAGCAGGACGCTGCATGAAGACGGCAGCGAGTCCTGGACCTATCGCTGGACGGAGGAGAAAGAGTCGGGTGGTGCGCTCTTTCTCATCTTCGCCGGCGGGTCCAGGCGGTCCATCACCGACAGCATCACGATCGTCTTTCGAGACGGAGTCGTCGAGTCCATCGAACGCAGGTGATGGATCAGGACGAGCCTGAGCCGCGGCCTTTACCAACGCGGAGGCCAGCGGCTCCGACCCTGACGCGGCATGGTCGATGAGGGCGTGCAAGTCTCATGCCGCGTCTGAAGATGGCGCGAGACCGACGCTCGCGTGTGATGCATCTGCCCGCCTACAGACGCTCGAACTGGGGCAGGTCTCCGACGAGGGGGCGTGCATAGTCGATGAATGCCCGTGTGACATCGTTGGTACCATCGATGAACTCCTCGGGCATGTGGCGGGTCTTGGCGGCGACATCGCTCAGCTCGATGCGCCGGTACTCGCTGGCGTAGGCCTCGCCGGGCCCGGGGGTGCTGGTGCGGACGATCGCGACCGAGCCGTCGAGATCGCCGCTGACGGCGAGGCGAGCCGCGAACCGCCCGACACCGCGGGCCTCGCGCATGTCGATCTCACTCTGGTCCGGGAAGCATCGCTGGATATAGCCGAAGGTGTCCGCCCGTACGCGCGGGGGCTTTCCGCCCTCGGGCGTCAGTTTCGCCTTGAGCAAGCCCGCGAGTTGATCGCCCAGGGCGCCGGAGCCGCTGAGTTGCACATTGCCGTGCGCGTCGACCTCGCCCTGGATCAGCATGGCGCCGATCGCGTTGCCATCCTTGTCCTGGATGCCCTCGCTGACGGCGACATGGCAGCGCCCCTTCTCGTCGAAGACGGTCGCCACATCGTGGACGAACTGCTCGAGATCGAAGGGCACCTCGGGCAGATAGATGAGCTGCGGACCGTCGGTGCTCCTTGCCCGATCAGTCCGGCGGGCCAGGGCGCTGGCGGCCGTCAGAAACCCTGCGTGACGACCCATGATGACATTGATCTTGATGCCCGGCAGGCTGATGTTGTCCATGAAGTCGGCCATGCACGCCTTGGCGACGAATCGCGCGGCGCTGGGCCAGCCGGGCGTGTGGTCGCTGCCGACAAGGTCGTTGTCGACGGTCTTGGGCACATGGAAGCAGCGGAGCTCGTAGCCGGCCTGACGGCTCAGTTCGTTGACGATCCGGCATGTGTCGCTGCTGTCGTTGCCGCCGATGTAGAAGAAGTAGCGGATGTCGTGTCGTCGGCATGCCTCGAAGATGCGTTCGCAGTATGCCGCGTCGGGTTTGTCACGCGTGCTTCCCAGAGCCGCGCTGGGCGTGCGGGCGATCCGCTCCAGGCGCTCGGTCTCCATGGCAGACAAGTCGATGAGTTGATCCTCAATGAGTCCCCGCACGCCATGGCGCATGCCGAGGATCTTGCGGATGGTCCCGCCCTCGCCGGCCCCGTGCTCGCGCAGCCCCTCGACGACGCCGACGAGCGACTGATTGATCACGGCCGTGGGTCCGCCGGACTGTCCGATGACCGCGTTGCCCGCGATGAGATTCGCCATGTTCATATCCTGTATTCAAACCGGTCCGATCCCGGGTCGATCCGTGTGGGAAAAGGGAATGGTACCCTTGTACCGGGAGCGCCTTCGGGTACAATCCCGAAGCGGAGACCGTCTCGCCTACATGTGTGCGCCGGCGGACGAGAGTGGCAGAGAGATTGGAGAGAGTATCATG
>WGEO01000163.1 GCA_015492715.1 Phycisphaerales bacterium
CCGCTGTGTCTGCTCCCGAGTCTTGCACTGGATCGGGTCGGCGATCAGATTCGGGAGGCGCTGGGGGCGTGGGGCGACGGCGGGTGAGAAGCGTCTACGATCGCTGCGATGTCGCGTGTCGAGTTCGATCCCGTGGTGCTGATCTCCGAGGCCCTGAGGCGGGCCTATGAGCGGGCGTTTCCTGATGCGGAGGGCGATGGGTTCGATCCGCTGGTGACGCCGAGCCGGCGGGCGGAACTGGGCGACTATCAGTCCAACTGTGCGATGCCGCTGGGCAAGCGGTTGCGCATGGCGCCGCGTGAGGTCGCCGCCCGTCTGATCGAGCATCTGGACCCGGGCGATCTGCTCGAGGCGGTGGGCGAGGGCAACATCGCCGGGCCGGGCTTCATCAACCTGCGTCTGCGGGGCGATGCGCTGGCGCGTCTGCTGGTGGAGATGGACACGGCGGGGCTGGGCGTGGGCGAGCCGGATCACCCGGAGACGGTGGTCGTCGATCTGGTGGGCGTGAACCTCGCCAAGCAGATGCATGTGGGGCACCTGCGATCGACGATCATCGGGGACGCGATCTCTCGTCTGTTTGCGCGTCTGGGCCATCGCGTGATCCGGCAGAACCATGTGGGCGACTGGGGCCTGCCGATCGCGATGGTGACGGCCAAGGTGATGGAGTTACGCGACGCGGGGGCGATCGATCTGGACAGACTGACGCTGGACGATCTGGATCGCCTGTACCGGCAGGCACAGAGCGAGTGTGCGGCGGACACGCGGGGTCTGGAGGCGGCCCGGCGGTACGGTCTTGGGCCCAAGGCGATCGCCGAGCTGGAGGAGCAGGTCGCCGGGGCCGAGGCGGCGCTGAAGCGGGCGAAGCAGACGCTGATCGATCTGCAGGCCAGGCGGGCGTCGACGATGGAGGTGTGGCGCCGGATCAGCGAGATCACGATGCGCGAGTGCCTGGCGATCTGCCATGAGCTGAATGTGGAGATCAGCGAGGCGGACTCGGCGGGTGAGAGCAGTTACGCCGAGGAGCTCGGGCCGATGGTCGAGGACCTGCTTGCGCGGGGCGTGGCGGAAGTAGACGACGGGGCCGTGGTCGTGCGCGTCGAGGGGTTCGAGCAGCCGTGCCTGATCCGCAAGAGCGACGGCGGGTTTCTGTATGCGACGACGGACATCGCGGCGATCCGTCGGCGTGTGCAGGAGATGGGCGCCGACGAGGTCGTCTATTGCGTCGACGCCCGCCAGAGCCTGCACTTCGATCTGGTGTTCGGCGCGGCGCGCAAGGCCGGCTATGCGACGCGCCCGGGGCATGACCATCCCTCGCGTCTTCGTCACGCGGCGTTCGGGATGGTGCTGGGCGAGGATCATCGCCCGTTCCGGACGCGCTCGGGCGAGAATGTGCGTCTGCGGGCGCTGCTGGACGAGGCGCTGGCGCGGGCGCGCGGCGTCGTGCGGGCGAAGAACCCGGGGATCGACGAGGCGTCGTGCGAGGAGATCGCGCGGGGGGTCGCGGTCGCCGCGATGCGCCACGCGGATCTTTCCAACGATCGCGTCAAGGACTATGTCTTCAGTTTCGAGCGGATGCTGGCCTTCGAGGGCAACACGGGCCCGTATCTGCAGTATGCGCTCGTGCGTGTGCGCAAGATCCTGGCGGAGGCCGAGCAGCGCGGCATGTCGACGGGCGGGGCGATCCACATCGAGGATGCCAGCGAGCGGGCCCTGGCGCTGACGCTGCTGCGCTATCCGGGGACGCTCGTCGGCGCGTGCGAGGCGCTGGAGCCGCACCGGGTGGTGGGGTATCTGTACGACCTGGCGACGGTGTTCAGCACCTTCTACGACCGCTGTCATGTGCTTCATGCCGAGGATGAGCGCGTGCGATCGTCGCGTCTGCGATTGTGCCGGGTGTTCGAGCGGGTGCTCGCCGACGGGCTGGGCGTGCTGGGGATTCCGGCGCTCGCGCGGATGTGAGGTTCGGGCAGACCGGAGGCGATCCGGTGCCACAAGAAAACGGGAAGGGGGAGTGCCCTCCCGCTTTCTGTCTGACGGCATGAAGATCGCGGATCAGAAGACGATCTCGAGCTGGAGACGGACGACATACTGCCCGTCGTCGCCGTCGGCGAGTTGTCCGAGGCTGGTCGTCCCGTCGATGATTCCGCCTTCGACGGGGTCGAGCAGGTACTGCACATCGCCGGTGATGGTTGCGGCGTGGGACTTTTCGAAGATGTAGTGGTTCAGGCCGACGGTGAGGGTGCTGAAGGAGTCGTTGTTGCCGCTGGTGCGGTCTTCGTCGGGGAAGACGGTGTCCCAGCGGGCGAAGACCTCGTCGCTGTCATCGAGGAAGACGCCGCCCTGGGCGAGCAGGCCGAAGTCGGTGAGGTCCATGCCCGAGGCGGGTTCGATGCGTCGCCAGACGCCCGAGGCGTGGGCGTTCCAGCCGTCGCCCTTGACGGTGACATCGCCGGTGGCGGTGACGAGGTCCTGGTCGACGGTGCCGAAGGTCTCGCCGCCGGTCTCGTAGTGGATGGCGCCGCCGATGAGCACGCCGAACTCGCTGCCGGGGAAGGAGATGAAGTCGCGCAGGGCCTTCCATGAGGCCTCGCCGAAGCGGGTCTCGGCGCGGAATGTCAGGGCGATGTCCGCCGGGTCCGTCGTGAAGTCGGCGTTCTGGCTCTTGAGGCCGTCGGAGACGGCACCGAAGATGCGCCAGCGGTCCTGGGTGTAGGAGATCTGCGCCTGCTGGCTGTAGCCCTGATCGAAGACGCGTGCGACTCGTGATCGGTCTGCGGCGAGCTGCTTGCTGGACGAGACGAGGCGCTCCTGCATGAAGGGGAGTTTCGCCTGCCCGACGAGCAACTGCCAGCCGTCGCCCATCTTCCAGCGCACCCAGACGGACTCGAGGATGATGCTGGTGCCGCCGCCGGAGGAGACGAAGACGATCTTGTAGTTCAGGTCTTCGGAGCCGGCGTTGCCCGCGAACTTGAGCTTATGGCGCCGGATCTGGAATCCCAGCGCGGTGTCCTCTTCTCCCGCGGGCGGCTGCCGGCGGAAGGTCGCCGTGTATCGCAGCTGCGAATGGAGCTGGATGTCCATCGTGAAGCGGTTGTCCGTCGTCGCCATCAGGAGGTTGTCGCGCAGCTCGGCGTCGCGGAGTAACGCCGCCCTGTACGACGCGTCCGAGTCGGCCCGGGCGACGGAGGCCGCAAGGAGCAATCCGGCGAGTGCGGTGTGCTTCATGATGCACAATGCTACATGATGCAGGTCGGGTACGAAGCGTGAAGGGGTCGTAGCAGCGTGAGGATTGCGCAAAGACGAGGCCGCAATGCGGGATGGAACGAGGATGCAAAGAAAAACCGGCCGGGCATGGTGCCCGGCCGGTTGTGTGTGTGTGGTGTTCGTGGAACCTACTCGAGGATGGTCAGGCGGAAGCCGAGGCCGACCTCGTTGTCGGGATCGCCGAGCAGGTTGAAGAGGGCCAGATCGCTGTCCGAACCGATGAAGATCGAGTCCTCGACGGCGGTGAACAGGTCGGTGTTGTCGTCAAGGCTGATGACGACCTCGCCGCCGACGCGGACGGCCTGGCTGTCGGCGATCGGGAAGTAGTTCACGCCAACGCCGATGAAGTGGAAGTCATCGTCGGAACCGGAAGCGAGCAGGTCGTCGTCGAGGAAGAGGGAGTCCCAGTAGGCGTAGATCTCGGCCTGCTCGGAGACATTGAACCCGCCGCGAGCGCGGAAGGCGAAGTTCCAGCCGTCCTGCCCGCCGTCGGGATCGATGTTGGAGGCGTAGAAGTAGACGCCGGCCGACCAGCTGTCGCCCTTGGCCTCGGCATCGAGATTGAAGAGGAAGGCGTCGAAGTCGGAGGTGCCGATGCCCGTCTCGCCGTGCGTCTCCCACTGGACTCCGCCGCCGAGGCGTCCCACATAGGCCTGCCCGGGGGCCGAGCCCTGCTGGGCGAAGTCGTCGGCGTTGCCCTCCCAGTACCAGTTGGCGCGGGCGCCGAGCCCGATGTCGGCCTCGCTGGCGGCGGTGAAGTTGGTGCCGGCCTGACGGGCACCGTCGTTGATGTTACCAGAGATGTCGAAGGTGCCGTCCTCGTTCTGGTAGGCGACCTCGATGAACTGCGTGCGGTCGACGGCGAACAGAGCGTGCCCGAGCGAACGCTCGAAACTCTGGAACTGCCAGGGCTGATACATGGCCTCGAAGCCCTGCCCGGGGCGGCCCTGCCCGACGCGGACGCTCGTGCCGCCCTCGAAGTTGTACTTGCCCCAGAAGTCCTCGATATACAGCGAGCCGCCCATGGACGAATCGACGCCGTTGGCGCCGAACTGGAAGTAGTACTCGAAGTCCTCGCTGCCGACATGCCCGCCGGCGAACAGCTTCACGCGGTTGAGCTGGAAGCCGTTGATGAAGTCGCCGTCATTGCCGCCGAAGCGATCGTCATTGCCGAAGTTGAAGAGGTAGCGGATGTCACCGTACAGGCCCAGCCAGAGCTGGTTGTTGCCGGTGGCGTCGGTGAAGGTGAAATGTCCGTTGTCATGGGTCACGGTGGCGCCGGCCGCGAGCAGGCTGCTGCGCTGCTGGGCGTCAGCCAGCAACTCGGCGCGGTAGGCACGATCGGCGTCATTGGTCGCGCTCGCAACGGCCGCGGAAAGTCCGAGAGCCGCACCCGCGAGCAGAAACAGGCTCTTGCTCTTCATGTCGCAAAACTCCTTGCTACCGGAACGCGACTGTGCGTCTCACGCGTTCCACCTTGTCCACACCCAACAAAGGTCCAGACGACTCTGAGTCCGACCGTCGGACTCCAAACACTCTTTCCCGATCCCAGGTCGTGCTCGAAGGAGCACCCGATTGTCATTCCCACACGATCCCACACGATGCGTCGACGAGCCCGGGTTCTCGTCGAATGTCTCTGCCTTCCATACCCCGAAGCCTCGTGCTGCTCCAGACGCCCGGGGTCGACGCCTGCGAGCACCCCGCGATCTGTGGGCGGGAGTATATCCGCCCTGATTAGCGGACGCCAACTCTCGACGCCCAATCTTCGGCTGTCAAGTCCGAATATCGCCACAAGTTTCCGGCGGTTTCCGGACCCGGAACCCGGGGATTCTTCACAAAGACCGAATGGAATCGCCCTGCAGAGGCCATCAGGCCCGGACTATCCTTTGCTCAGCAGGGCAGAAATGCCAAATAAAATGCTAACATTTATCGAGTCAAGACAGTCGACAGTTCGGGAGATTCGTGGTGGACAGGTCCAGACAGATCCTCGTCGTCGATGATGAGCCGGACCTGGTCGACCTCGTCCGGCTCAATCTGGAGCGAGCGGGCTATGAGGTCCTCGACGCTTCCAATGGGCGCGAGGCACTGGGCATCGCCCGCGAGCATCTGCCCGATCTGGCCATCGTCGATGTCATGATGCCCGAGATGGACGGGATCGAGCTGGTCCGCCGCCTGCGGGGCGATCCGCGTCTGGGCACGATGCCCATCCTCGTCCTTACCGCACGGACGGGGGAGCACGACGAACTGCGAGCGCTGACCGTGGGGGCGGACGATTATGTGTCCAAGCCCTTCAGTATGAAGGTCCTGCTGGCCCGGGTGGAATCCCTGCTTCGACGGGCCGACACCCGACACGCGCCGGCGGACGACGAACTGACGCTCGGTCCCATCGTGGTCGATCTGCGGCGCCACGAGGCGTCGCTGGCGGGCCGCCCCCTGAGTCTGACACCGACGGAGTTCCGGATCCTGTCGGCGCTGATCGTCGCCGAGGGACGCGTGCTGACGCGCTCGGACCTGATCGCCCGGGCCATCGGCGTGGGGGTCGCGGTCACGAAGCGCACGATCGATGTCCATGTCACCAGCCTGCGGCGCAAGCTGGGCGACGCGTCCGGTCTGATCGAGACGGTCCGGGGCGTCGGCTATCGGATCGGCGATTCCTCCGAGAACCCCGTGGGCGAGGCCTGAGCACGCGCGACCACTATCCTGCCTCGATGGATCGCCTCCGGGCCATCATGCCATGGATCCTCGCCGGGCTTGCGCCGATGCCCGTGGGGCTTGCCGCCTGGGCCGGATGGGGTCCCTGGGGACTTGTGCTGGCGGCAGGTTCGGGCTCGCTGCTCGGGCTGCTGGCTGTGTCCTTGCGCCACCGAGCCGTTACCGCGACCGACGCCCCGGCGCGCGGCGGGAGCGTGCATGCGTCCGAGTCATCGGATCCCGGCGGGCGCGAGGCCTTGCTCGAACGCATCTTCGACCGCATCGATGTGCCCATCCTCGTGCTGGACGGGGACGGATATGTCGTGCGGGCCAACGCGTCGCTGGGCGGGATGCTCGGCAGGCGGTCGCAGACGCTTGTCGGACTGTCCATCGACGAGCTGTTCAGTCAGTCCGGCCCGAGGCGGTGCTTCGAGGAAGCGCTCACGGGGCGATCGGCGACTCTGCGCATCGCCCTGCGCGTTGCGGGGGTGCAGCACAGTTTCGACGCCTCGGGTGTGCTTCTGCCCGAGGGCGAGGGGGGGCTGGTCGTGATGACCCTGGTCGATGTCACGGAACTGGCCCATTCGATGCGTCTGAAGACCGACTTCGTAGCCAACGCGTCGCACGAGTTGCGCACGCCGCTGAGCGCCATCCGGGGCGCGTGCGAGACGCTCCGGGAGGTCGTCGAGGGTGACGAGATGCAGGCGCGCCTGGTCGAGATCGTCTGGCGGCACGCCCGACGGCTGGAGGAACTGGTGAGCGACCTGCTGGAACTCAGTCGCCTGGAGGTGGGTCGCGTCGATGGCGACGCCGAGCAGATCGATCTGGGCGCGATGCTGGACGAGCTGGCTCAGGCGTTTGCGCCGATCTGCGAGCGTCGGCGTCTGCGCATCGAGACCCATATCGACGAGGACTGCGCGCGCATCGCCTCTCATCGGCGTCTGCTGGAACTGGCTGTCTCGAACTATGTGGACAACGCGACGCGATTCAGCCGCGAGGGCCAGACGGTCATCATCCGGGCTCGGCGGGTGGCTTCCAACGAGGCGGGTGTTCCGGATCGTCTCCGGATCGAGGTGGAGGACCGGGGGATCGGGATTCCGCTGTCCGATCAGGCACGGATCTTCGAGCGGTTCTATCAGGTGGACCCGGCGCGCTCGCCGGGCGTCGATCGCGGGACGGGGCTGGGGCTTGCGATCGTCAAGCACGCCGCCCAGTTGCTGGGCGGGCAGGTGGGCGTCGAGTCGGTGCTCGATCGAGGCTCGACCTTCTGGCTGGAGGTTCCGGTTCAGGAGCCGCCGGCCCAGTCCAGCGGGGCGGTCTCGACGCCGTAGAGTTGCTCCAGGCGCAGGGCCAGGTCGCGGGCGATCCGGCGAGCGAGCAGCGGGTCGCCGAAGCGCCCGACGCGAACCTCGATGATGATGTCCTTCGATCGGCGCTCGAACCGGACCGTGATGGGACGGGACCGGATGTCCAGCAGGTGGTACACGGCGCGGCTGTCGTCGGACCTTCTGGAGACCGTGCCCAGGGCGTGGCGCTCGTTGACGGCGCTGATCGCCGCGTCGAGGTCGTCCCAGTCGCCGACGGTCTCGATGATGGAGTCGTCTTCCCCACTCCTGTCGGCGGTTGCCAGCATGGGCGGGTTCGCATTCCGGATACACCCGGCCAGTATGACCATGGCACAAGGTCCGAGAATCATGTGTGATCGGATTTTGTCAGGAATCATGCGCTGCATGGCTTGGCTGGGTTCAGGATGGACCATATCCTTCGGGCTTGATCGGTGTGTGGCGGGGCGTGGGCATGTGGCGTGCCCACCCACTGCACAGGGAGCAGACATCGCGTGCATCTGAGTATCGCCGTTCCGCGTGGGGCGGGTCGCCTGGAGATGCTGGGCACCGCCGACCGTAATCTGAAAATGTTGCGCGAGGCTCTCGGGCTTCGGATCATCGCGCGAGATGACGAGGTGCGCCTGATCGGCGAGCCGCGGGCGGTCATCGTGGCTCGCAATGTGCTGGAGCGTCTGCAGCGTACGGGCCGCAACGGGGATGCTCTTGGGCGTCAGGAGGTGCTGGAGGTCATCGCCGACGAGATCGCGCGGGAGCGCAGCGGCGGGCGGGGGGTTCCCCGGACCCTCGCCGGGAGCGGCCCGCTGTCGTGGGAGGGGGATCTGGAGGTCTTCGTCGACGGGCGTCGGATCGAGGGCAGGACGCCCAACCAACAGGCGTATCTCGAGGCGATCCGCACGCACGATCTGGTCTTCGGGATCGGGCCGGCGGGCACGGGCAAGACCTTCCTGGCGGTGGCGGCGGCGGTCCACCTGTTGCAGTCCGAGCGGGCGCGCAAGATCGTGCTGGTTCGTCCGGCGGTCGAGGCGGGCGAGAAGTTAGGGTTTTTACCGGGTGATCTGGAGGAGAAAGT